>DATNIT010000212.1:0-39876 GCA_035604335.1 Allostellaceae bacterium
GCGCCCCGCCAGCGCCAGCAAGTGCACCACCGCGTTGGTCGAGCCGCCGATCGCGGCATTGACACGGATCGCGTTCTCGAAGGCCTTCCGGACCAGGATCTTCGACATGCGAAGATCTTCTTTCACGATCTCGACCGCGCGGCGGCCGGCCATGTGCGCGAGTACGTAGCGGCGGGAGTCGACGGCGGGGATCGCCGCGTTGCCGGGCAGCCCCATGCCGAGCGCCTCCACCATGCTCGCCATGGTGGATGCCGTGCCCATGGTCATGCAGTGGCCCGCCGAGCGCGACATGCAGGCCTCGGCCTCCATGAAATCGGCGAGCGACATCTTGCCGGCGCGCACCTCCTCGCTGAACGACCACACATTGGTGCCGGAGCCGATGTCCTGGCCGCGGAATTTGCCGTTGAGCATGGGGCCGCCGGAGACGCCGATGGTCGGCAGGTCGCAGCTCGCCGCACCCATCAGCAAGGCGGGCGTGGTCTTGTCGCAGCCCATCAGCAGCACCACGCCGTCGATCGGATTGGCGCGGATCGATTCCTCGACGTCCATGCTGACGAGGTTGCGGAACAGCATTGTGGTGGGCCGCATCAGCGTCTCGCCGAGACTCATCACCGGGAATTCCAGCGGGAAGCCGCCGGCCTCGTAGACGCCGCGCTTCACGTGGTCGGCGATGCGCCGGAAATGCGCATTGCAGGGCGTCAGCTCCGACCAGGTGTTGCAGATGCCGATCACCGGCCGGCCGTCGAAGAGATGATGCGGCAGGCCCTGGTTCTTCATCCAGGAGCGGTGAGCGAAACCGTCGCGATCGGGCTTGCCGAACCATTCGGTACTGCGGAGTTGCTTCGTGCGGGTGCGGGCGTCGTCGGCCAAGGGCGTCTCCTCATGTATTGGCGGGCATCCTTGATTGACTCGGCGCCCGGCCTTCGCTTCCAATGCCTGGCATCATAGCGACCGGGCGAGAGCGTACAAAGCCGGTCATTTCATCTCAGCGAGGGCCAGGGATCATGAACCAGATCGACCTCAAGGGTCGGGTCGCCGCCATCACCGGCGGCGCGCGCGGCATCGGCTACGCCATCGCCGCGCGGTTCGTGCAATCCGGCGCCAAGGTGGCGCTTTGGGATCTGGCGGGCGCAGAGCCGTCGGCGAGCGAGCTCCAAGGCGCGATCGGAATCGCAATGGACGTGACCCAGGAGAAATCGGTCTCCGCCGCCGTTGTGGAGACCGAGCGACGCCTCGGACCGATCGATATTCTGGTGGCGAGCGCGGGGATTACCGGGCCTACCCTGGCCGTGGCCGACTACTCCCTGGATGCTTGGCAGAAGGTGATCGACATCGACCTGACCGGCGTCTTTCTCTGCAACCGGGCGGTGGTGCCGGGCATGAGCCGCCGCAACTACGGCCGCATCATCAATATTGCCTCGATCGCGGGTAAGGAAGGCAATCCAAAGGGCGCCGCCTACGCCGCCGCCAAAGCGGGCGTGATCGGCTTAACCAAAGCTCTCGGCAAGGAGCTCGCCGCCACCGGCGTGCGCGTCAATTGCGTGGCGCCCGCGGTGATCAAGACGGCCATTCTCGATCAGGTGAGCGAGGAGTTCACCCAGTTCATGCTCTCGAAGATTCCCATGGGCCGCTTCGGCACCGTCGAGGAGGCGGCGGCATTGGTCGCGTGGCTCGCTTCCGAGGACTGCTCCTTCAACACCGGCGCGGTCTTCGACCTCAGCGGCGGACGCGCCACATACTGAGCGCGCCCATGGCGTCTGACGCCCGCCGTCGATACTTCGCATATGGCGCCAATATCATTGCGGCGGACATGGCGCGCCGGTGCCCGGCCGCGCGGGAGATCGGCACGACAATTCTGCCGGGCTGGCGCTTTGTAGTGACCCGCGGCGGCTATTCGACCATGGTGCCCGGACCGTCGGCGCGCGTCGTGGGCGTTCTCTGGTCCCTGACGCCGGCTTGCGAGCAGACGCTCGACGAATTCGAGGAGATCGACGCCGGGCTCTTCCGTCCCGACAGCATCGTCGTCGGAGACGAGCCCGCGCTGGTCTACCTGGCCACTGACACGGAGCCTGGCCGGGCGCGCGCCGGCTACCTGGAGTCCGTCATCGCGGCGGCGGAGGCACGCGGCTTCCCCGCCGATTACATCAAGGAGATTCGCGGCTGGCTCAGCCGCGCCTAAGGCTCGCCGCCTTCTTCGCGAGAGTCGTGATGCGGCCCCAGTCGCGCTCGGCGATCGCGGATGCGGGCGCCATCCAGGCCCCGCCCACCATGGGCACGTTGGGCAGGCGCAGATAGCTCGGCGCGGTTTCCTCGGTGACGCCGCCGGTCGGGCAGAACGCAATGCCCCGGAACACCGGGGCGAAGGCCGCGAGCGCCGCGGGTCCGCCCATCGCCGCCGCCGGAAAGAACTTCAGCAGCGAGCAGCCGAGGCCGCGCGCCGTCATCACCTCCGAGGCGGTGGCAACGCCGGGTAGGTAAGGCACGTCGCTCGCCGCAAGCCCAACCGCGACCAGCTCCGGCACCAGGCCCGGGCTCACCAGGAATTTGGCCCCGGCCTCCAAAGCCTGCGTGATGTCATGGGGCCTGAGCAGCGTGCCGGCACCGACGACAGCGTCGGGCAGCTCGCGGGCAATGGCGGCGATCGCGGGCGCCGCGGCCTCTGTGCGGAAGGTCACCTCGAGCACGGTGAGCCCGCCGCGCACCAAGGCTCCGGCCAACGGCAGCGCGTCCTCGAGACGCTCGATGGTGAGGACGGGAACAACCGTGGTGTGCTCGAAGATCCCGTGCATCGCTGCTCCCTGGTTCCTACGCGTCCACGCTTGACGGCGACGGCTCCGACGGCGGAAAGACTAATGCATCGGCGGGGCCCGACAAGAGGTGAAACATGATCCGCGTCGCCGCGATCGGCGAATGCATGCTGGAGCTCACCCACCGCGACGAGCGTACCCTCGCGCTGGGGTACGGTGGCGACACCTTGAACACCGCGCTCTACCTCGCGCGCACCGCCGCGAAGCGGGAGATCGCCGTCGATTACGTGACCGCGCTCGGCGACGATCCCATGAGCGAGACCATGGTCAAGGCGTGGCAAGCGGAGGGCATCGGCACCGGCCGCGTCGTCCGCCTGCCCCGCAAGCTCCCCGGCCTCTACCTCATCCGCACCGGCGACTCCGGCGAACGGCGTTTCTTCTACTGGCGCAGCGAAGCCGCGGTGCGGTCACTGTTTCAGACCGCGGAGACCGAGCCCGTGCTGGCAGCGCTCGCGGACTACGATGCGCTCTATTTCTCCGGCGTCACGCTGGCGGTGTTGGCACCCGAGGCGCGCGAGCGGTTCCGTGCCGCGTTGTCCATGGCGCGCTCGCGCGGCCGGCTGGTCGCGTTCGACACCAACTACCGCCCTGCCCTGTGGCCCAAGCCAGCCGCTGCGCGCGGGGTCTTCGCGGAATTCATGCCGGTGATCTCTCTGGCGCTGCCGACCTTCGAGGACGAGCAGGCCGTGTGCGGCGATAGCGATGCCGAGACGACCGCACGCCGCTATGCCGTCGCGGGTGTGCCGGAGGTCGCGGTGAAGCGCGGCGCTCGCGGCTGTGTCATCCTTTCCGGCGGCGCCCTCACCGACGTGCCGGTTCCCAAGCCGGTGACGGCGGTGGATACGACAGCGGCGGGCGACGGCTTCAACGCCGGCTACCTGGCCGCGCGCCTCGCCGGCGCCTCGCCGGAGCAGGCGGCGCGGGCGGGCCACGGGCTCGCGGGCGCCGTGGTGCAATATCCCGGCGCGATCATTCCGCGCGCGGCCACCCCAACCCTGGAGCAGCTGATATGAGCACGCCTCGCATCGCCTTTATCGGTACGGGCCTGATGGGCGGTCCCATGGCCATGAACCTGCTCAAGGCGGGTTTCGCGGTTGCGGCGTGGAATAGGACCCTCGCCAAGGCCGAGGCCTTGCGGCCCGCGGGCGCTACCGTCGCGCCAAGCGCCGCCGCGGCTGCGGACGGCGCCGACGTCATCATCACCATGCTCGAGAGCGGCCCGGTCGTGGAGACCTTGCTGTTCGAGGCCGGGGTTGTGTCAGCCCTCAAGTCGGGTGCACTGGTGATCGACATGACATCGGCCGAACCGCAGCGCGCCCGCGCCCACGCCGAGCGGCTCGCCACCCTCGGCATCGGCTATCTCGACGCGCCCGTGAGCGGCGGCACGCCCGGCGCCAAGGCCGGCACGCTCGCGATCATGGCGGGCGGCAACGAGACCGATTTCGAGCGCGCGACGGGGATCTTCTCGGCCATGGGCCGCGCCACGCGGGTCGGACCCGTGGGCTCGGGCCAACTGGCAAAACTCTGCAACCAGATCATCGTCTCCGTCACCATCTCCGCTGTCGGCGAGGCGCTGCTGCTGGCGTCGGCCGGCGGCGCGGATCCCGCGGCCGTGCGCCAAGCGCTCACCGGCGGCTTCGCCGACAGCAAGATTTTGCAGATCCACGGCGGCATGATGCTGGACCGCAGTTTCATTCCCGGCGGGCCCGCCTGGACGCTCCGTAAGGACGGCCGGACCATCCTGGCGGCCGCCCGCGACTTCGGGTTGACGCTCCCGATCGCGGAGCGCGCCGCCAGCCTTTTCGAGCAACTGTGCGCGCATGGCGGCGAGAAATACGACTGTGCCGCCGTCCTGCTGGAGCTCGAGCGGATGAGCAGCGGGAAACGCCTGGGTACCACGCCGGATCGGCTGCCGAACTGAGCGGCGCGCTACACCACCCGCGTCAGGAGCGGCTTGCTCGCGAAGTGGGCCTCGAGGTTGTCGATCACGAGCTGGCCCATGGCGGCGCGGGTGTCGTGGGTGGCGCTGCCCTGGTGCGGCTGCAGCACGACGTTGTCCATGGCGAGCAGTTCATCCGGCACCTTTGGCTCGGCCTCGAACACGTCGAGCGCAGCGGCGCCGAGCGCGCCTGATTTGAGCGCCTGCACCAGCGCCCTCTCGTCGACGATGGAGCCGCGCGCGATGTTGATCAGCGTGCCCTCGGGCCCGAGCGCCTTCAAGACCTCGGCGTTGACGAGGTGCCGCGTCTCCGCGCCGCCCGGCAGCGTCAGCATGAGATAGTCGACGTCGGCGGCCATCTTCCTGATGTCGTCGTAGTAGCGATAAGGCATGGCCGGGTTCTTGTGCCGACTGTGATAGACCACGGCGATGCCGAAGGCCTCGGCGCGCTTTGCTACGGCATGCCCGATGCGCCCGAGGCCCACGATTCCCACGGTCCGGCCTCCGACATGCTGGCAGAGTGGATAGTTCGCCTTGAGCCACTTGCCCGCGCGGACGTAGCGGTCGCCCTGCGGGATCTGGCGCGCCGCCGCGAGCAGCAGCGACATGCCGAGATCGGCGACGCATTCGGTCAGCACGTCCGGCGTGTTTGTGACCGCTATCTTGCGCTCCTTGGCAGCCTTGAGGTCGATCGCGTCGACGCCCACGCCGAAGCACGCGATGATCTCGGTCTTGGGCAGCGCGTCCATGAGGTCGGCCTTGCAGCCGACGGCGCCCATTGTGGAGATCGCGCGCACGCGATCGTGCACTTGGCGGAGCAGCGCCGGCTGATCCTTCGCCTCCCAGAGGCGATGCACGGTGTAGAGCTCGTCGAGGCGCTGCTCGGTGCCCTTGTAGAGCGGGCACACCAGCAGGAGTTCCGGTTTCATCGCGACCCCACCTCCGATTCTCGCGAGAGAATGCCGGCGGATCCGCCGTCCGTCAAACCGGGAGCGCGCACTACGTCGCCAACGCCCTGGCCTGCTCGCGCAGAGCGAATTTTTGGATCTTGCCCGTCGACGTCTTCGGCAACGCACCGAAGACCACGGTCTTCGGCACCTTGTAGTGCGCGAGGTGATCCCGACACCACGCGAGGATCCCGGCCGCGTCGACCTCGGCGCCCGGCTTCAGCATGACGAAGGCGCAAGGACTCTCGCCCCAGGTGGGGTCGGACCGCGCCACGACGGCGGCCTCGAGCACCTGAGGATGGCGATAGAGCGCCTCCTCCACCTCCAGCGAGGAAATGTTCTCGCCACCGGAGATGATGATGTCCTTGGCCCGGTCCTTGATCTCGACATAGCCGTCCGGATGCATCACCGCGAGGTCGCCGGTGTGGAACCAACCATCCGCGAAGGCCTCGTCCGTTGCCTCGGGGTTCTTGAGGTAGCCCTTCATCACGGTGTTGCCGCGCAGGATGAGCTCGCCGATGGTGGCGCCATCGGCGGGAACGTCCGCCATGGTCCGAGGCTTGACGATCCGAGCGCCGTCGAGGGTGAGGTAGCGAACGCCCTGGCGCGCCATCATGCGTGCCTTCTCGTCGAGGCCGAGGTTCGCCCACGGCTCCTGCCACGCGCAGAGCGTCGACGGACCGTAGGACTCCGTGAGCCCGTAGAGATGGGTCACGCGAAAGCCCATGCGCTCCATCGCCGCGATGATCGGCGACGGCGGCGCGGCGCCGCCGGTCGCGACCTCGACGGTGTGCTCGAACCGCCGCCGCACGCTCTCGGGCGCGTTGATGAGCAGGTTGAGCACGATCGGCGCGCCGCAGAGATGCGTCACGCGATGCTCGGCGATGGCCGGAAAAATCAGCGCGGGATCGACGCGGCGCAGGCACACGTGCGTGCCCGCCGCGGCGGTCACCGCCCAGGTATAGGTCCAGCCGCTGCAGTGGAACATCGGCAGCGTCCACAGATAGACCGAGGCCGGCGTCAGTCCGAACGCGATCGTGTTGCCGATCGCGTTCAGGTAGGCGCCGCGATGGTGATAGACCACGCCCTTTGGATTTCCCGTCGTGCCGGAGGTGTAGCTGAGCGCGATCGCCTGCCATTCGTCCGTGGGCGGCTGCCAGGGCGCCGTGGGGTCGCCAGTGGCGAGGAAGGCCTCGTAGTCCATCTCGCCCAAGAGCTCGCCGCCCTCGTGCAGGGGATCGTCGATGTCGATGACGAAGGGACGGCGCGCGACCTGGCCGAGAGCCGCGCGGATGATCGCCGAGTATTCCCGATCCGCGATCAGCAGCTTCGCGCCGCCATGCTCGAGGATGAAGGCGACCGAGCGCGCGTCGAGGCGGTAGTTGAGCGCGTTCAAGACGCCGCCGGCCATGGCGACCCCGTAATGCGCCTCGAGGAGCGCGGGAACGTTGGGCGCCATCACCGAGACCGTGTCGCCGAGCCCGATCCCGCGCCGCCGCAGCGCGTCGGCCAGGCGGCAACACCGCCGGTAGAACTCGGCATAGGAATAGCGCCGTTCGCCGTGGATGACCGCGATCTTTTCGGGATAGACCGCGGCCGAGCGCGCGAGGAACGAGAGCGGCGTCAAGGCCGCGAAATTCGCGGAGCGGCGCGCCAGGAAAGGCGCGTCGAAGATCGTTGATGGCGAGGTCGTCCCGGGCATTGGGCCCATCCTTGCGGGGGTGGTGAGGACCGTCAAGCCGACCGCGGACGCCTCTGGCCGCGGAGGCCGTGCGTGCTAGACTTCCTTACTTGTGACCCGCGGAGCCGCTCATGCGCATCGATGTCGTTTCCGACGTGATCTGCCCCTGGTGCTACATCGGCAAGCGCCGTCTTGCCTCGGCCTTGCAGGAGCGCCCGGAGGTCGAGGCGGAGATCCTCTGGCACCCGTTCCAGCTCAACCCGGATATGCCGCCGGAGGGCATGGCGCGCGAGTGCTACATCGCGGCCAAGTTCGGGGGCGGCCAGCATGCGAGCCGGATTTACCAGAACGTGACCGACGTCGGCGCCACCGTCGGCATCTCCTTCCATTTCGAGCGGATCCAGGTGACGCCGAGCACC
The DNA here is from genome assembly GCA_035604335.1 of Allostellaceae bacterium. Taxonomy (GTDB): domain Bacteria; phylum Pseudomonadota; class Alphaproteobacteria; order ATCC43930; family CGMCC-115725; genus DASZHJ01. The sequence goes on from DATNIT010000212.1 coordinate 7,794, forward strand.
CGCGACGCGCACCGCCTGATCCGCCGCGCAACCGAGTCCGGAGACGCCGACCCCGTGGTGGAAGCGCTTTTCAACGCCTACTTCATCGAAGGCCGCGATATCGGCGACCGCGCGACGCTGGCGGAGATCGCGCAGGAGGCCGGTCTCGACGGCGACGAGACTACGCGCTTTCTCGCGAGCCCCGATGGTGTCGAGGAGGTGGTGGCCGAGGACATGAGCGCGCGCCGGATCGGGATCAACGCGGTCCCCTGCTTCATCTTCGAGCGGAAATACGTGGTCTCCGGCGCTCAGGAGGCCGAGTTCTTCTTTCCGCTCTTCGATCTCCTGAAGACCGAGCAAGCCGCGGCGGCGCCTGCGGACTGATCCTGCGTCCTTCGACGCGGGCCTATCGGCCCTTGCTCAGGATGAGGCGCGTTTGAGCAAATAATTATGCGCCTCATCCTGAGCAAGCGAGCGGAGCGAGCGCGTCGAAGGGCGCGCTGACCCAGGAAGCGCTAGCGCGTGGCCCGAGCCGCAGCTGGGGCCTTGGTGGCCTGCGGCGGCGTCTCGGTGGCGATCTTCGCGAGCTGCTCGAGGAGCCGGCGCACGCCGGTGAGGCGCTCCTTGTCGCTCTCCCAAGAGCGCATCACCACGAGCTTCTGGTCGGTGCGCAGCTTCGCGGTGCCCGCCTGCGCCTGCAGGAACTCGACCAGGCCCAGCGGATTGGCGAACCGGTTCTGCCGGAAGCTCAGCACGGCGCCCTTGGGACCCGCTTCCACCTTCTCGATCCCGGCGGCACGGCAGAGCTGCTTGATCGCGATGACATCGAGGAGGTTCTCCACCTCCGGCGGCAAGGCGCCGAAGCGATCGACCAGCTCGGCAGCGAAGGCGTCGATCTCGCGGGGGGCCAGCAGCGCCGCGATCCGGCGGTAGAGGCCGAGACGGACGTTGAGGTCGGCGACGTAGGTCTCCGGGATCAGCACGGGCATGCCGATGGTGATCTGCGGCGTCCAATCCTCCGGCGCCTCGCCAAAGGTCGAGACGCCCCCGCGCGCGGAGGCCACGGCTTCCTCGAGCAGGTGCTGATAGAGCTCGATGCCGACCTCGCGGATATGACCGGACTGCTCCTCGCCCAGCAGGTTGCCGGCGCCGCGGATATCCATGTCGTGGCTCGCCAGCGTGAATCCTGCGCCGAGAGTGTCCAAGGTCTGCATCACCTCGAGCCGCCGCTGCGCGGTCGCGGTCAGGTGCTTGCCCGGCGGCAGGGTCAGGTAGGCATAGGCGCGGAGCTTGCCGCGCCCGATGCGGCCGCGCAGCTGGTAGAGCTGCGACAGGCCGAACATGTCGGAGCGGTTCACCACCAGCGTGTTCGCGGTCGGAATGTCGAGGCCGGACTCGATGATGTTGGTGGAGAGCAGCACGTCGAAGGCGCCGTCGTCGAAGGCGCTCATCACCTTCTCGAGCTCGCTCGCGGCCATCTGGCCGTGGGCCACGGCGACCTTGATCTCGGGCACCAGCTGATTCAGGTCCACGCGGAGCTCCTCGAGATCGCCGATGCGCGGCGACACGTAGAAGCTCTGCCCGCCGCGGTGATGCTCGCGCAAGAGCGCCTCGCGGATCACCACGGAATCGTAGGGCATGACGAAGCTGCGCACCGCCAGGCGATCGACCGGGGGTGTGGCGATGATGCTCATCTCCTTGACCCCCGCGAGCGCCATCTGGAGCGTGCGCGGGATCGGGGTCGCCGTCAGCGTGAGCACGTGGACGTTGGCCCTGAGCTGCTTCAGCCGTTCCTTCTGGGCCACGCCGAAATGCTGCTCCTCATCGACGACCAGCAGCCCCAGATGCTTGAAGGCGATGGATTTGGCGAGCAGCGCGTGAGTTCCGATCACGATATCGATGCGTCCCTCGGCGATCTCCTTCTTGATCGCGGTGGCGTCACGCGCGGAGACCAGGCGCGAGAGTTGCGCGATGCGCACCGGCAACCCCGCGAAGCGCTGGGTGAAGGTGCGGAAATGCTGGCGCGCGAGCAGCGTGGTCGGCACCACCACCGCAACCTGCGTGCCCAGCATCGCCGCGATGAAGGCGGCGCGCAGCGCCACCTCGGTCTTGCCGAAGCCGACGTCGCCGCAGATCAGCCGATCCATCGGCCGACCGGACGCCAGGTCGGCGAGCGTGTCGGCGATGGCGCGCAGTTGATCGTCTGTCTCGGGATAGGGAAAGCGCGCCTCGAACTCCTCATAGAGGCCGTCGGGCGCCGGCATCGGCTCGCCTTGGCGGAGCTGCCGCTCGGCAGCGATAGCGATGAGCTCGCCCGCGATCTGCTTGATCCGCTCCTTGACGCGCGCCTTGCGCGATTGCCAGGCGACGCCGCCGAGCTTGTCGAGGACGACATCGGTGCTCTCGGAGCCGTAGCGCGAGAGCACCTCGATGTTCTCCACGGGCACGAACAGCTTGTCGTCGCTGGCGTAGAGGATACGCAGGCAATCATGGGGCGCGCCGGCAACGTCGAGGGTGACGAGTCCATCGTAGCGGCCGACGCCGTGGTCGACGTGCACGACCAGGTCGCCCGCGATCAGGGTCGAGATCTCCGAGATCAGCTGATCGAGGTTGGCGCGGCGGCGCGCGGGACGCGCCAGGCGGTCGCCGAGGATGTCCTGCTCGGTCACCAGCGCGAAATCATTCGTGGCGTAGCCGCTCTCCAAGCCGAGCACCAGGAGGCCGACGCCGCTGGCGGGCAGCGCGATCAACTCCTCCCGGTGCTCGACGCGGGTGAGCGCGCTCAGCCCATGCTCGGCGAGCAGCGTCTTCAGGCGCTCGGCGGAGCCGGTGCTGTAGGCGGCGATCGCGGTCCGCCGCCCGGCGCCCTGCTCCGCCTCGAGCGCATCGCGCACGGCCTCAAAGACGTTGACGTTGGGGTTGGCACGCGCTTCCGCGAAGTCGCGGCCTCGGCGGCCGCCGGCGTCATAGGCGAGCGCCGCCTCGGGCGGCGCCGCGAACGGCGACAGCTGCGCCACGCGCCGTTCGCCGAGGCGGCGCTGCCATTCGCTGTCGTCGAGGAACAGCTGTCCCGGCGGAACCGGGCGGTAGACCGGCGCCGCGCTCTTGGCCTCCTTGCTCCGCAAGAGCGACTGTCGCGCGGCGTAGAAATCGGCGATGCCCGCGAGACGGTCGGCTCGGATCTCCTCCACCTCATGGTCGAGGCTCACGGCGGCGCCCGGGGCATAGTCGAAGATGGTCTCGAGCGTCTCGTAATAGAACGGCAGCCAATGCTCCATGCCCGCGTAGCGGTGCCCGGCGCTGACGGCGCCATAGAGCGGATCGTCGTCGGCGATGGTGCCGAACTGCTCGCGGTAACGGCCGCGGAAGCGCTGGATGACCTGCGGATCGAGCAGCACCTCGCTCACGGGCTTGAGGCTCAGCTGCGGCAACGTGCCCGTCGAGCGCTGGGACAGCGCGTCGAACCGCCGCATGCTCTCCAGCGTGTCGCCGAAGAAATCGAGCCGGACCGGTTCGGAAGAGCCCGTCGGGAACACGTCGAGGATGCCGCCGCGCACCGCGTATTCGCCGGCCTCGCGCACGGTCTCGCTGCGCTGATAGCCGTTGTGCTGGAGATGCGAGATCAGGCGGTCGCGCGGGATGCGGCCGCCGACGCCCAGCTCCAACGAGCGTCCCTCGAAGAGCTTGCGCGGCGGCACGCGCTGGATCAGCGCATTCACCGTGGTGAGCACGACGCGCGGATGATCGTGTTTGGTATCCGCCAGCCGGGTAAGCGCCTCGATCCGCCGGCTGGCAATCTCCGCGTTGGGCGACACGCGATCATAGGGCAGGCAGTCCCAGGCCGGCAGCGTCAGCACCTCGAGGTCGCCGTGGAAGAAGACCAGTGCCGCCGCCATTCGCGCCATGCGGCCGTCGTCCCGGCAGACATGGAGCAGCGAGCCGACGCTGCCGCGCGCGACGAGGCCACCCAAGACGAAGGCATCGTGACCCTCGGGCATGCCGCAGAGGGCGAGCCGGCCGGCGGATGCTCGTCCGCCGGTGAAGAAGGTATCGAGATCGGTCATGCCGGCCTGGGTGCGTACTTGAAGGCGAGTAAAAGGCGCAGGACGTCGCTCTCGCGCTCGGTCGGCGGCGCGGCGCGGCCCGCGATCCAGGCCAGGATGTCGGCATCGTCAGCCGCGAGCAAAGCCTCGTAGCGGTCGACCTGCTCCGCTGTGAATCCCGGTAAATGCCGCTCGGCGAAGGAGCCCAGCAGCAGGTCCGCTTCCTTGGTGCCGCGGTGCCAGCTCCGGAACAGGAGCCGCTTGCGGCGGATGTCCAGCGCCTCGCTCATAAGTGCGGGCATTATAGCCGCTCGGGGCGGAAAGCCAGGACCGAAGCCAGCATGGCGGGCATGATATAGAAGGGACACGAGAACCGCGCCCCTATCGAAGCCGCCCGTGCGCCCACAAATCCTCTTTCCGCTCTTCGCCCAAGTCACCACCCTGCCCGGCATCGGTCCGCGCTTCGGCAAGATGCTGGAGGGGCTTTGCGGGCCGCATGTCGCGGACCTGCTGTGGCATCGGCCGTCGGGACTGATCGACCGGCGGTTTCATCCCAAGGTGATCGAGGCGCCCGCGGGCGCCATCGCGACGCTCACGGTTACCGTGGACGCGCACGTGAAACCCTACCATCCGCGTCAACCGTACCGGGTTCGGTGTCGCGACGAGACCGGATTCCTGCATCTCGTGTTCTTCCACGTGAAGGGCGATTACCTAGAGCGGCTCCTGCCGGTGGGTGCCGTGCGCGTCGTCAGCGGCCGGATCGAGCACTTCAACAATCAGATCCAGATCACCCACCCCGACCACATCGTCGATGCGGCGGAGGCGGAAAAGTTGCCGGCGATCGAGCCGGTCTATCCGCTCACGGCCGGCCTGCCTCTGCGTACCCTGCACAAGGCCGTCGCGGCGGCGCTGAGCCGCGCGCCGGTTCTAGCGGAATGGACCGACCCCACGCTGCTCGCTCAGCGCAAGTGGCCGAGCTGGCGCGACGCGGTGCTGGCGCTCCACGCCCCCGCAAGCGAGGCCGATCTCCTTCCCGAGGCGCCAGCCCGCGAGCGCCTCGCTTACGACGAGCTGATGGCGAGCCAACTCGCGGTCGCCCTACTGCGCGCGCATACCAAGCGCTTGCCCGGCCGCGTGCTCAAGGCGCCCGGCGTGCTCCGGGACAAGGCGATCGCCGCCCTCCCCTACAAGCTCACGGGCTCGCAGCGGCAGGCCTCCGCGGAGATAGCGGGCGACATGGCGGCCACACACCGGATGCTGCGGCTGTTGCAAGGCGACGTCGGCAGCGGCAAGACCGTGGTGGCGCTGATCGCCATGCTGGACGCGGTGGAAGCCGGCTCACAGGCCGCGCTGATGGCGCCGACGGAGATCCTGGCGCGCCAACACCACGCCACGCTCTCGACGCTCGCGGCCCCGGCGGGCGTTTCGGTGGCGCTCTTGACCGGCCGTGAGAAGGGCAAGACCCGCGAGGCTCTGTTGGAGGGACTGCGCTCCGGCGACACGAAGATGGCCGTCGGCACGCACGCGCTCTTCCAGGAAGGCGTCGAGTTCAACGATCTCGCCCTGGCGGTGATCGACGAGCAGCACCGCTTCGGCGTCGAGCAGCGCGCGGCGCTCTCGGCCAAGGGCAAAGGCGTGGATATCCTGGCCATGACGGCGACGCCGATCCCGCGCACCCTGATGCTCGCGGCCTACGGCGACATGGAGCATTCGCGGCTCACCGAGAAGCCCGCGGGTCGCCAGCCGATCGTTACGCGAGCAGTGCCAATTGCCCGTCTGGAAGAAGTGGTGGCAGGAGTTGATCGCGCACTCAGCAACGGAGCAAAGGTGTACTGGATCTGTCCGCAGATCGATGAGCCTGATGAGAACGCGATTGCCGCTGCCAGAAGGGATTACCGATATCAGCCTCCGACAGGATCCGGATGGGATCCGTCCGCGGAGAGAGCCGTACGAGAGCGCTACGCCTACCTCCAAGAACGCTTCGGCAATCGAGTCGGCCTCGTGCATGGGAGAATGAAGAGTGCCGAAAAAGATGCAGCAATGGAATCATTTGCCCACGGAGACACAGATGTCTTGGTTGCCACAACTGTGATTGAGGTTGGCGTCGATGTTCCGAATGCCACAATTATGGTGGTTGAGAATGCCGAACGCTTCGGGCTAGCGCAGCTCCATCAGCTCCGAGGGCGGGTGGGACGCGGTGACAAGCCCTCTGCATGTTTGCTTCTGTACTCGAGTCTGGACAAGCTTAGCGAGGCCGCCAAACAGCGTCTCGCGATCCTGCGCGAGACCGACGACGGCTTCCGCATCGCCGAGGAAGACCTGAAGCTGCGCGGCGCGGGCGAAGTCCTGGGCACGCGCCAGAGCGGATTGCCGGAGTTCCGGCTCGCGGACCTTCTAGCGCACGCGCCGCTCGTCCAGATGGCGCGAGACGATGCGCGGCTGGTGCTGCACCGCGATCCCGAGCTCACGAGTCCGCGCGGCCAGGCCTTGCGCACCCTGCTCTACCTCTTCGAGCGCGACGCCGCGGCGCGCTATCTGCGGTCGGGCTGAGTCCCCTCGCCCTTACTTCGCGGGCTTGCGGCGGTCGGGCGGCGCAACGATGCCCCCGGAGACCACGAGCTTGATGCCCTCTTCGACCGTCATGCCGAGCGACCGCACGTCCTTGCGGGGAACGTAGATCAGATAGCCCGATGTCGGGTTGGGCGTGGTCGGCACGTAGACGCCGATGCTGTCGGGCGGGTTCAGATCCCTGAGCTCGCCTTCGGGCGGGACGGTGACGAACGCCACCGTCCACACGTCGCGCCGCGGCCATTCCACCAGCACCACTTCGCGGAAGGTGGTGGATTGCTTCGAAAGCACGGTCTCGAAGATCTGCTTGGTGGCGCTGTAGAGGCCGCGCACCACGGGCATGCGTTCGAGGATACGCTCGCTCGCGCGCACCAGCACACGGCCGAGGTAGCCCGCGGTGAGCGCGCCGACGAGCGTGAGGCCGATCACCAGCACCACCAGCCCGACGCCCGGGACATAGAACGGCAGATATGTGGACGGGTTGTATTCCGCGGGCAGCACCGCGCTCACCGCGCTGTCGACGGTGCGCACGAAGGACCAGGCGAGATAGAGGGTCAGCGCGGTCGGGCCGGTGACCAGGATGCCCGCGATGAAATACGTCCGAAAATGCTCGCGCAGACGGAAGCGAGAAGGATCACGCGCCATTGGTGTTACGCCACCAGGAATTCTTGCAGCGCCATCAGCGTCTCCCGCGGTGCCTCCTCCGGGAGGAAGTGGCCGCAGGGCAATGCGCGGCCGCGGACGTCGCTGGCCTTCTCCCGCCAGAGCGCAAGAGCATCGAACATCTTTCCAACCACGCCCTCGGCGCCCCAGAGCACCAGCAGCGGACAGGTCACGCGCTTCCCCGCGTCGGAGCGGTCGTGCTCGAGATCGATGGTGGCGGCGGCGCGGTAATCCTCGCAGGTGGCGACGATGCCGGCGGGATCACGGAAGCAGCGGCGATATTCCGCCAGCGCGTCGTCCGTGAACACGCCGGGTTTGCGGCTCCAGTGTCCGAGCAGACGCTCGAGCCAATAGTCGGGATCAGCGCCGATCATGCGCTCCGGCAGGTCGTGCGGTTGGATTAGAAAGAACCAGCGGAAATAGGCGGTGGCGAAGGCCTTGTCGGCGCGGGCATACATGCTGGCGGTGGGGCCGATATCGAGCACGGCGGCGCGCTCGACGGCATCGGGATGGTCGAGGCAGAGGCGATGCAGCACCCGGCCGCCGCGGTCGTGACCCACGGCCTGGAAGCGCATGAAGCCAAGCGCGCGCATCACGTCAATTTGATCCTGCGCCATGGCCCGCTTCGAGTACTGGAGGTGTTCACCATCGGGCGCGGGCTTTCCGGAATCGCCATACCCGCGCAAATCCGGCAGCACAACAGTGAAGCGCTCCGCGAGCTTCGGAGCAATCTTGTGCCACATGACATGCGTTTGCGGATAGCCGTGGAGGAGAAGAAGCGGCCGGCCGTTTCCTCCGACGGTGACATGAATTTCAGCACCGGTCGCCGTCTTGACTTCGGAAGATGCGAAACCCTCTAACATCGGACGCGTGGAGAACCTCTCTTGGACGACAGGGTGACCTTTGACGTGAGACCGGCGGCGGGTCGGCGCCGGACGCACTCTAGTGAGGAACGGGGTCGCTCGCCAGCATCGATGGCGCGCCCGGGATTGCTCGGTCTTTCCACCGCCGTGCCGCCCTACATCATGGGCCAGCGCGACGTCGCGGCGCGGGTCCGGGCGATGTTCGCCGATGCCGGCGCCGAGCTGGTCGAGCGCCTGATGCCGGTCTACGGCAACGCCGGCGTCGAGCGGCGTCATGCCTGCGTTCCTATCCACTGGCACGACAGCTTGCATGGCTGGCGAGAGCGCAGCGAGATCTATCTCGAAAATGCGGTGGCGCTGCTCGAGCGCGCGGCCGTCGATTGTCTCGCGGAGGTCGGCCTTCCTGCGCGCGACGTCGACGCGGTCGTCGTCGTCTCCACCTCAGGGATCGCGACGCCGAGCCTCGACGCGGTGCTGATCAATCGATTGGAGCTGCGCCCGGACGTGACGCGCCTGCCGATCTTCGGCCTGGGTTGCGCCGGCGGAGTGCTGGGCCTGTCACGCGCCGCCGATCTCGCGCGCCTCGACCCCGATGCGAACGTGCTCTTCCTCGTGGTCGAGCTCTGCTCGCTGTGCTTCCGCGGCAACGACAAGACCAAGTCCAATTTCGTCTCGACCGCGCTGTTTGGCGACGGCGCCGCGGCCGCGCTCGTCTCCGGTCGGGGCGACGGTGTCGTGCTCGGGCCTTCGGGCCAGCACACCTGGTACGACACGCTCGACATCATGGGCTGGGACATCGAGGACGACGGCTTGCAGGTACGGCTGTCGCGGGACATCCCGAGCCTGGTGCGGGCGCGGATGCGCGAGGTGACGACGGAATTCCTCGGCCGTCACTGCCTCGATCTGACGGGTATCCGGCATTTCGTTTGCCACCCCGGCGGCATGAAGGTACTGGCCGCGCTCGAGGACGCCTTCGGCATTGCCGACGGCACGCTTGCCGCAGGTCGCGAGGTCCTGCGGGACTACGGCAACATGTCCGCGGCCACGGTATTGTTCGTGCTCGACCGGATGCTGAAGACCGGCGCTTCCGGCCCGATGCTGATGACCGCGATGGGCCCCGGCTTCACCGCGGCTTTTCAAATGATCGAGCCTGCGTGAACGCGCTCGCCGCCGGCGTGGTGGTGTTGGTGGCGCTCGAGCGGCTGGCCGAGCTCTGGCACGCCCAGCGGAACACACGCGCCCTCCTGGCAGACGGCGGTATCGAGGTCGGCCGCGGGCACTATCCGCTCATGGTGGCGCTGCACGCCGCATGGCTGCTCGAGATCCTGTTGACCGTGCCGGCCGAGGCCGCCGTCTCGATTCCGCTCCTGGCTGTGTTCGCGGCCCTGCAAGGCTTTCGCGTCTGGGTGCTCATGAGCCTCGGGCGATTTTGGACCACGCGGGTCATCACGGTGCCGGGCGCACCTTTGGTGCGGCGCGGCCCCTATCGCTTCCTGCGCCACCCGAACTACGTCGTCGTAGCCGCGGAGATCGCAGTGCTGCCCCTCGCCTTCGGTGCCTGGGCCGTGGCAGCGGTGTTCTCCGCCCTCAACGCCGGTCTGCTGGCCTGGCGGATCTCCTTGGAAGACCAAGCGCTTGCGCCCCGGCGCCAAGCCTCGCACACCATCCCTTAACCAGTCTCCGCTAGGCTCCGGCGGTCTTTTTCCTGCGTCCGGACCCGCACGCCCGCGCTCATGCCCGCCCCGTCCCACCCGCTGCCCCAAGGCGCCGCCGCGATCGATCCCGCGGTCGCCCGCGGCATCCGCCAAGCGAGCGCCGCCACGTCCGTGGATTTCGGTTTCCTGGTCTCGGCCGCGACGCAAGAGAGCGGCCTTCAAGCCGACGCCAAGTCCCGCGCGGGAACCGCGACCGGCCTGTTCCAATTCATCGAGGGCACCTGGCTGCAGATGGTGCAGCGCTTCGGCGCGAAGTACGGCATCGGCGATCTCGCCCAGCAAGTGTCGCTCGACAGCGCCGGCCGCGCTCACGTAGCCGACCCGGCGACGCGCCAGCAGATCCTCGGCCTCCGCACCGACCCGCGGCTCTCCGCGGCCTTCGCCGCCGAATACACGAAAGAGAACAAGACCGAGGTCGAGCGAGCGCTCGGCCGGCCCGTCGGCAACACCGATCTCTACATGGCGCATTTCCTCGGGGCTGGCGGCGCGACGGAGTTCCTGAAGGCGATGCGCAGCAACGCCGGGGCCATCGCAGCGGACCTGCTGCCGGATGCCGCCGCCGCGAACCACGCGGTGTTCTACGACAACCGCACCGGCGCGCCCCGCACGGTCGCCGAGATCTATCAGGGCTTCGCCGACAAGTTCACGAAGAGGGCGCATGCGCTCGACGCGACGGCTCTCGTGGCCGATACTGCCGAGCCAGCCGCCGCCAGCGCCACGAAACCCGCCGCCGGCGGTTTCGCGACCCTGCTCGGCCGCATCGGCACCGTGGGTGCGATCCTGAATCAGCCCATGCGCCCGATCCTCGACGCGCTCGCAGCCTCGGCGCTGAAGCTGCTGGGCAACCGGTCGAGCGTGAGCTCGGCCGCGACGGCCCACCGTCACCGCGACACCGACGAAATCTGATCCCCCGCCGTTGACCGCGCGCGTCCGCGCGCCCTATTGTCCGCGCCGTCTCGAGGCCGAGGGCATAATCGTGCCCCGTGCGGTCGCGCGAGCCCGTAGCTCAGACGGTAGAGCAACTGACTTTTAATCAGTAGGTCCCGGGTTCGAGTCCCGGCGGGCTCACCACAAAATCAATAACTTACGAGAGAAACCGATAATCGTTTGTATCTATGTCAGCGCCGTGTCAGCACCCTCATTGGGGCAACAGCAGCTCATGCAGGACAAGACAGAAAAAGCGCCGTCCGAATCGCCTGGCGATCCTTCTCCTAGCAATCTCGAGGCGACGCGCATCAACACCGAAGTCATCCCACCGCTATGGCAAGCCACAGACAACACGGCGTTTGAAATAGCAGAGCAGCATCGCAGAAGATCTCGTGCCACGATGCTGGCGTCAGCAACAGGCGACGTGCCGTTGCCACTTCGGGAGGCCGCTCGGACGGACGCCGCCGCTGCTTCTGCCGTCGTATCTCAGACCCTCGCGCCGATCAGCACTCAGGTAACTGCGTTCGTGCTACCTCCGAATTGGTCGGCGGAACGCGACGAGGTTCTTCGGCGCGTGGCCGAGCTGGAAACGGCCCTGAGGCAGATCGCGCCTCTCGTGGACGCGATTGCCACCCGCCCCAAGCGCGGCGAGATCGGCGACAACAACCCTCCCGAGCCCATCGATGCCGCAGGAGTGCAACCGGACGATGTCAAAGAGGCCCTCGTCACTGTCGAGGTACTCCGAGACGAGCTGACCGCGGAGCGCCCGAGATTCGCAGTGATCCGGCTGTGTGGCGCGTCTTGGAGCGCTTCGGCGTCGGAATCCGAGCGCTGGCCCGGTGGCTACCGCAGAAGGGCGATCTCTTCGTCGACGCTCTGGTGAAGTCCGCAGGCGAGAGCATCGGCAAGAATCTCGCCAGGACTGCAACGCTCTTGGCGGTGCTGGCGGTCGCTGGAGCTGAGACGAGCGGGATCGCCGAGAAGATTCGCGATTGGCTTCAATCCTTGCATCTGCCGTTCTGAAAGAGAGCCCACGGCGAGGCCCAATTTCCCGGACTTCGCCGCCGTCTCCGCTGAGCTCGAGGCAATCCCGAATTGCAAGGTGGTGCGCGGCGGGCCAAGTCATCCGGCAGAGCCGGTCGGCTGGGAGATCAGAGACGAGATAGGTACCACCGAGGGGCATGCGCTATTGAAGGTTGGCGCCGCGAACGAGTCGAGAGGGCGCACCGGGAGCCGGGTCTCTCGGAAGGACCGGCTCCCACTTTCATCAAGGGCGGTGTGCGCGTAAGCTTTGCCGTCCATCGCGGGAGGAGCAAAGTGAGCAATCTACCCAGGCATCGAACCAGCCTCTGTCTCCCACTGTTCGCCGCCATTGCCCTGGCCGCGGCGGCACCCGGTCTTCTAATCGCCGGGCCTGCGTGCGCCGCCGAGACCGCGATCGTCGAGACACCACAGCCCGATCTCATCAAGCGCCTCCCCGCGCCGATCGCGGCCGCGAAGAAGATGACGGTCGCGGTCGCCGTCGGGTCGCCGCCCGACGACTTCAGGAACGAGGCCGGGCAGATCGACGGCTGGGAAATCGATATTCTCCGCACCGCGGCTCAGGCCCTCGGCCTGGAGCTCGATCTGCGGCCGACCACCTTCGATACGCTGATCCCCGGCCTGCAGGCGAAGCGCTTCGATGCCGCCGTGGGGCAGATGGGCGTGACGGAGATCCGCGAGAAAGTGGTGGACATGATCGGCACGCTGAAGGGCAACGAGCTGTTCGCCGCGCTCTCCGACAGCGACATCAAGGTCAACAGCCTCGACGACATCTGCGGGCGTACGGTCGCGACCACGCGCGGCTCGCGTGAAGTCGAATTCGCGACCGCGCATCAGCCCAGGTGCACGGAGCTTGGCAAGGAGCCGATCAACATCCTCACATTCAGTGACGGCACCTCGGCGGCCGACAGCCTGATAAGCAAACGCTCCGACCTCTTCTGGATCGGCTCGACCGCCGTCAGCTATTTCGTCGCGCAGTCGAAGGGTCGGACGAAGGTGGTCGGAAGCTATACCGATCTCAGCTACATCGGCATCGCGATGCCGAAGGGTTCCGAACTTGCTCCTGTCCTTGCGGCGGCGGTGCAGCACCTGATCGATGATGGGACCTACCAGAAAATCGTGCAGAAATGGGGCCTGGAGGCCGGCACGATCAAGACGGCGCCGTTGAACCCGACGGGTACACCGACCTGACGGCTCGTCCGGAGTGGCCGATGTCGGATGTGGCTGACCGGGTCCCGCCGGAGAAGGTCGTTCCGCTACCGCATGCCGGGACCTGGATCGCCGCGGTTCTCGTACTGCTCATCGTGGCGGGATGCCTGTACAGCGTCGTCACCAACCCCGCGTTCGAATGGCCGGTCGTCGCGGAGTACATGTTCAACGGACAGATCCTCACGGGGCTTGGCCGCACGTTTGAGCTGACGATTGCCGCGATGGCGATCGGCCTCGTGCTCGGCACCATGCTCGCGCTGATGCGGCTGTCGAAGAACCTACTGCTCTCGACGATCAGTTGGATCTACATCTGGTTCTTCCGCAGCGTGCCCGTGCTGGTGCAGCTCATCTTCTGGTACAATTTCGGCGCCCTCTATTCCACCATTTCGCTGCGCATACCATTCGGCGCCGCGCTGTTCAGCGCCGATACGAACACACTGATAACGCCGATGTTCGCGGCCCTGGCGGGGCTGGGCCTCAGCCAGGCGGCTTATACGGCGGAGGTGATCCGCGCCGGGATACTATCGGTCCATGCCGGCCAGAACCGGGCGGCGATGGCGCTGGGGATGCGGCGCGTGATGATCTACCGCCGGATCATCCTGCCGCAGGCGATGAAGGTCATCATCCCACCGGTCGGCAACGAAGTGATTTCCATGGTCAAGAATACATCGCTGGTGAGCGTTCTTGCGCTCGCCGAACTCTTGTACACCACGCAGCTCATCTACTCGCGCACTTACCAGACGATTCCGCTGCTGATCGTCGCCTCGCTCTGGTACCTGATCATCGTGTCGCTGCTGTCGGTCGGGCAGTATTTCCTCGAACACAAATTCAGGCCGCGCTGATGAATGGCGGCCCGATCCGCAACATGCTGGAGATCCGCGGGCTGCGGAAGAAATTCGGCAACCGCGAAGTCCTGCGCGGGATCGACCTGAGCGTTCCCAATGGCAGCGTGCTCTGCGTCATCGGACCGTCCGGCTCCGGCAAGAGCACGCTCCTGTCCTGCATCAACCATCTGGAACCCTTCGATGGCGGGCGGCTATGGGTCGGCGGTCAACTGGTGGGCTACCGAGAGCACAAGGGCCGGCTCTACGAGCTGCCGGAACGCGAGATCGCCCGCATGCGCCAGAACATCGGCATGGTGTTCCAGCAGTTCAATCTGTTTCCGCATATGACGGCATTGCAGAACATCATCGAGGCGCCGATCAGGGTGAAGCGAGTCCGCGCCGACGTGGCGCGCAAGCGCGCGCTCGAACTGCTGGATCGCGTCGGCCTCGGCGACAAGCCCGCGCGCTACCCGGCGCAGCTTTCGGGCGGAGAACAGCAGCGGGTCGCGATCGCCAGGGCGCTCGCCATGGAGCCCGAACTGATGCTGTTCGATGAGCCGACCTCGGCACTGGATGCCGAGCTGGTCGGCGAGGTACTCGCCGTCATGAAGGATCTGGCTCGGTCGGGCATGACGATGGTAGTCGTGACTCACGAGCTGGGATTCGCGCGCGAGGTCGCGGATAATCTGGCCTTCATGGACGCGGGCCGGATCGTCGAGCAGGGCGATCCCCGCGGACTGCTGAGCGCTCCGGCGGAAAGGCGAACGCGCGATTTCCTGTCCAAGGTCATTTCCGCCGCATGACGGCGCGGGGCGGCCCGCGCCATGGAGAAGAACATGTTTCGCAGACTGAAGCCGGTGACGAACGACATAACCATCTATCTCGACGACCGGCCGATTACCGTCGCCGCCGGCGATACCGTCGCCGCGGCGCTGCTGGCCGCCGGGGTCACGGATTTCCGGTCGTCCGCGGTCATCGGTGAATCGCGTGAGCCCCACTGCATGATCGGCAACTGCTATGAGTGCCTGGTGGAGATCGACGACCTGCCCGACCGGCAGGCGTGCCTCGTGCCGGTCGCCGCGGGCATGCGCGTGCGCCGCCAGGTACAGGGGCCGCGGGCGTGAGCGACGAGCGGCATGAACTCGCGATCATCGGCGCGGGGCCGGCCGGCATGGCTGCTGCAATCACCGCCGCGGAGCTTGGGCTGGACACCGTCCTGCTCGATGAGCAGGGCGTTCCCGGCGGGCAGATCTACCGCAATATCGAAGCGCTCGACCGCGACGGCAGCATCGGCAGCCTCGGCGAGGATTATCGGCGCGGCGTCGATCTGGCGCGGGAGCTTCGCGCGAGCCGCGCGAGCTATCGGCCGTGGAGCACGGTGTGGCAGGCGGCGCCGGACGGCCGCATCGGCGTCACCTCGGCGCAGGGAGCGCGCATGGTGCGCGCGCAACGCATCCTGCTGGCGACTGGGGCGCAGGAGCGGCCGGTGCCCGTCCCCGGCTGGACCAGGCGCGGCGTCATGACGGTCGGCGCGGCACAGACGCTGCTGAAGGCCTCACAGCTTGTTCCCGATGTGCCGGTCGTGCTCGCGGGCTCCGGACCGCTGATCTACCTGGTGGCGATTCAGTTGGCGCGCGCGGGATGCACGATCGCGTCGATCCTCATCAGCACACCCGGCAGTCGCATCGCCGGCGCGTTGACCGAACTGCCGCGGGCCTTGCTGGCCGGACGCGCTCTGGTGAAGGGGATCGGTTGGATCAACGAGGTGCGCCGGCTCGGCATACCCACGACTAGCGGGGTCGCGCATCTGCGCATCGAAGGCGCCGAGCAGGCCGAGGCGGTGTCGTACGACGCCGACCGCAAACGGCAACGCGTTGCCGCGGGGCTCGTGCTGCTGCATGAGGGCATCATTCCGAACGTGCAGCTCAGCCTCGCCGCCCGTTGCCGTCACGTCTGGGATGAATCGCAGGTGTGCTGGCGGCCGGATACGGATCAATGGGGCGCGACCTCGCAGGAGCGTATGGCGGTCGTCGGCGACGGCGCCGGCATACACGGAGCACAGGCGGCCGAACCGCTGGGGCGGCTTGCGGCACTGGATGCGGCCTTCCGGCTCGGCCGTATCGACCGCGCGGAGCGTGACCGCCGCGCCGCCGCGGAACGCGCCGAGCTTGTCCGCCACGACCGGATTCGTCCGCTCCTCGATCGGCTGTTTCAGCCGATGCCGGGCATGCTGCTGCCGGACGATCCGGACACCATCGTCTGCCGCTGTGAGGACGTGACGCTCGGCGCGTTGCGCGATGCCGTGAAGCTGGGCGGGAACGACCCGAACCGGGCGAAGCTGCTGACGCGCTGCGGCATGGGGCCGTGCCAGGGCCGCATGTGCGGCCCCACGGTCGCGGCGGTGATTGCGCATGAAACCGGGAGCAGCATGCAGGAGGTCGGCACCTATCGCATCCGCGTTCCGGTGCGGCCGGTTCCGCTGACCGCGCTGGCCGAACTGGTCGGCGACGATGCGGGACTGCCGAGCGCTGAGGCGACGCTATGAGTGGCATGCGCGCCGGCAGCGACGCCATCGTCATCGGCGGCGGCCTGCACGGAACCTGCACCGCCATTCACCTGGCGCTGAAAGGTCTGCGCCCCCTCGTCATCGAGAAGAATACAGTCGGCCGACACGCCTCGAGCGTGAATGCCGGAGGCGTGCGCCAGTTGCGGCGGCATCCGGCGGAAATCCCGCTTTCGGTCGCCGCCATGGACCGGTGGTTCAAGCTGGGCGAATTGCTGGGGACATACGCGCCGATGTGCGAGTTCGTCGGCAACGTCGGACAGATCGCGGTTGCCGAAACCGGCGACGACATGCGCCCGTTGCAGGCGCGCGTGGCCGAACTGCACCGGCTGGGATGGACGCACGAGGAGCTGATCGATCGGTCGGAGCTGCGCCGCCTCGCGCCGGCGCTGTCGGAGCATTGCATCGGCGGCCTGATCTGCCGCCGCGATGGGTTTGCGACACCGTATCTCACCATGCAGGCGTTCCGGTTGCGGGCGGTCGAACTCGGCGTCCGCTTTCAGGAACAGACTCGCGTCGTCGCACTGGAACACGGGGCGCGCTGGAACGTGAAGACCAGCAATGGCACGTTCGAAAGCGACGTGCTGGTGAACTGCGGCGGCGCGTGGGGCTGGCAGGCGGCCGAAATGGTGGGCGAGATATTGCCGCGCGGCTATTTCGCGCCCAGCATGATGGTGACGACGCGGATGCCGCATTTCCTCGATCCCGTCGTCATCGGCACCGGCCGCAAATTGTCGTTCAAGCAGACCGACACCGGCACCGTCGTCATCGGCGGCGGCATCATGGGCATTCCGCATCTCGATCAGGATATCGCCGATACGGTGGCGGAGCGGTTGCGCGTCAGTGCGCAGAGCTGCGCGATCCTGTTCCCGATCATGCGGCGCGCGATCATCGTGCGCACCTGGGCCGGACTGGAGGCGCGCATGCCCGACGAGATTCCCGTGATCGGGCCGAGCCAGACGGCGCCGAACATGTGGCACGCGTTCGGTTTCTCCGGGCACGGATTTCAACTCAGCCCGATCGTCGGTTCGCTGCTCGCCGATCTGATCGTGGAGGGGAAAAGTCCGTTGCCGATCGAGGCATTCCGGCCGGGCCGGTTCAACGAGGGCCCGCTTCGCATCGATCCGACCGCGGCATAGCGGAACCTCACGACGATTCCGCGTTCAATACGCTTTGCCGCAAGAACAAAAATTTCGTGATTCACCCACATCAAAAAATCAGATTCGCTTCGATCTTGTCAGTGGATTCGTCTGATGTCCGCACGAGGCATGGAATTAGGGCCCCTTCCGAAGAAGGCGGCCCACCGGATGCATGTGGCCGTCGAAACGATAATCCTGAGGCCAGACTTTGGCCGGGTATCATCGCATTCCTCGAATACGACCCTCATCCTGCGCGGGCTCCTTCAGTAAGTATAACCGGCCTTTTCCATGTATTTGCGGGCGAGATCGAGGTCGTAGGCGATCGGCTTCAGCAGATCATGGTCGTATTCCGGCGCCGTCCAGGCCATCGGCACCGTGCCGGGCTCGCCATAACCGCCGGCGATTTCCTTGACGATCTGGTCGCGCGGCATGGCGTGGCTGATGGCCTGGCGAATATAGGCGGCGGCCTCTGCCGCCCGCGACGGATCGCTTTTGCCGAGCGGGGTTTCGGTGCCCACGCCGAACACCGGGTGCTTGAGGTTGTAGCAGACGTGCTGCCACTTGTAGGAATCGAAGGTCACCACCTTGCCCCAGCTCGCATCGATCGTGCTGACGACGGGGCCGATATCGTACATCGGGTCGTGCGCGTCGATCTCGCCGGCCTTCAGCGCGCTCAGCGCCGCATCGGTGCCGTTGATGTTGACGACATAGAACGTCTTGACGTTGCCGGTATGCGGCTTCCAGTAGGCCTCGTTGCGCGTGTAGCCATAGGCCTTGCGTGACGGGTCGAAGCCGGTGGGGATCCACGGCCCGGTGCCGACGGCACCGTGGGCGGTGAAGCTTTTGCCGTCCGAGGTCTTGACGGTGTAGCTGCCGAGCCAGGTGCTGGCGGGGTGGCTGCGCAACGCTTCCGGCTTGATATCCTTGTAGGCGTGCTCAGGCATGATTGCGAAGGCGCCGAGCACGCTGTTGAGGAAATCGATGCTGTAGGCGGGCAGATCGACGGTGATCTCGTACTTGCCGGTGACCTTGTAGGCGCTCGGGTCGCCGAATACCCGCGCGCAGGTGGCCTGCAACTGCGAGCCATAGGCCTTGTTCAACATGGTGTCCCAGGTGAACTTGACGTCGGCTGCGGTGAATTCCTCACCCGAATGCCACTTCACCCCCTGGCGCAGCGTCACCACCCAATGCTTGCCGTCGTCGGACATGCTGTGGCCGGTGGCGAGCGCGGGGATGAGCGTCTTGTCCTGCCAGCTGCGGTATTCGTAGAGACGGTTGTAGGCGGGGCCGAAGATGTTCGATTCTTGGTAGCCGATCGTGTACATCGGAACCAGCGAGCTCGGCGGCGGCCAGGAGGCTAAAGCCGCCGTGGCATCGGCCCCGGCGCCTTCGATCGTCCAATGCTCGGGCTGCGGGTAGAAGATGGGAACGTAGGTGGTGGCGTCGAAGCCGGTGAGCTTTGGGTTCACCGCGATCACGTCCTGCGGATAGAACAGGATCGTCATCGGCTGGATATCGTACCAGCGCTTTTCGAAGTCGTGGTAGGCCTTCAGCCGGTCAGCGTCGTGCAGGTTGTTGGCGACGGCGAGCAGCGAGCGGTCGATCTCCTTGTCGTCGACGTAATAAAAGTTCTGGCCGTTGGGCGGCATTTCCGAGCTGCCGAACAGCGAGTACGGCGACGGTTTGATCGACACGTACAAATAGCGCTCCAGATAGCAGTCCCAGCCGCCATCGACGTGGGTCTTGCCGTCGCCACGCGCCCGCCGCGGCGCGATGACCGTGAACGGCACGAAGCTGGACACCACATCGATGCCGATGCGCGACATCTGCGCCGCCGCCAACGTGCCCCACACCATTCGCGCCGGCTGGTTGTTGGGGATCATCATGTAGAGCTTGAAAAATGGCGTCGCTGCCTTGCCAGGCCCCGCGACGGCGGTGAGCGCGGTGGCGAGCGAGGCCTGCAGAACGGTGCGCCGGCTTGCCGTGAGTTTCGGAGAAGATTCCGTGCTCATAGGTGAACTCCCTTTCGATCATGCTGGGTTGTGGCAGGCGGCCTGGGTGTTCGGGCCCATCCGTTGCAGTACCGGATCCTGCTCGCGGCAGATCGGCAGAGCGGCGGCGCAGCGGGGGTGAAAGGGGCATCCGGTCGGGCGGTTCATCGCGCTCGGCACCTCGCCGCGCAGATGCACGCGCTGGTCGACGGCGCCGGGGCTCGGCACCGGAATGGCGCTGATGAGCGCAGCGGTATAGTGATGCCGCGGCCATGCGAAGATCTCATCGACGGAGCCGATCTCGACGATGCGGCCGAGATACATCACCGCCACATGGGTGGAGATGAACCGGACTGAGCTCAGATCGTGGGAGATATACATATAAGCCACGCCGAGCCGATCCTGCAGCGAGGCCAGCAGGTTCAGGATCTGCGCCCGCACCGAAATGTCCAGCGACGACACCGGCTCGTCCAGCAGCACCACGTCCGGCTCCACCGCTAGGGCGCGGGCGATGCCGACCCGCTGGCGCTGGCCGCCGCTGAACTCGTGCGGATAGCGCACGCCATTATGCGGATCCAGTCCCACGGTCTCCAACAGGGTGGCGATGCGGCCGTCCCAGTCGCGCGCGTGCTGCGGCGCGTGCACCCGAAACGGTTCGCGCAGGGCCTCGTTGATGGTCCAGCGCGGGTTCAGCGACAGGTACGGATCCTGGAACACGTACTGCATCCGCCGGCGCACGGCTAGCATGGCAGCGCGGTCGGCCCCAGCCAGGATCGGGCGGACATCCTGCCCGTCGAGGCGGATCTCGCCGGCATCGGCGCGCACGAGATCGAGGATGCTGCGCGCGGTGGTGGTCTTGCCGCAACCGCTCTCGCCGACGAGGCCGAGGGTCTGGCTCGCCTGCAGCACGAAGGAGACGTCGTCCACAGCGTGCACGATGCGGGTCTGGCGCCGCCCGATCAGGCCGCGTTTGACGGCGGGGTAGTGCTTGCGCAGTCCACGAACATCGAGCAGCGGGGTCATGGCGCGGCCTCGCCAGGCGAGCCACGGCGCAGGCAGCTGACGGTGTGGCCGGGGGCCAGCAGATGCTCGCGCGGCATCACCCGGCGGCACTCGGGCGCCGCTTCCGGGCAGCGGTCATGAAAGCGGCAGCCAGGCGGGGCGTGCAGCAGATCCGGCGGCCGTCCGGCGATGCTTGGCAGCACCCGCCGGGCGCCGCTGTAGCTGTGGTCGATCCGCGGCACGCTTTCCAGCAACGCCAGAGTGTAGGGGTGCTGGGGCGCGTTGAAGATCGTGGCAGCGTCAGCGGTTTCGCAGACGCGGCCGGCGTACATCACGGTGATGCGGTCGGCCATGCGGGCGACCACGCCCATGTCGTGCGTCACCAGCACCATCGACATCGCGAGCCGCTGGCGCAGCCCGGCCAGCAGATCCAGGATCTGCGCTTGGATGGTGACGTCGAGCGCCGTCGTCGGCTCGTCCGCCAGCAGCAGCGCCGGTTCGCATAGCAAGGCCCGGGCGATGCCGACGCGCTGCTTCATGCCGCCGCTCAGTTCGTGCGGATATTGCCGCAGCCGCGCCGTCGGATCGCTGATGCCCACCAGCTCTAGCAGCAAGGCCGCCCGCGCGCGCGCGGCCTTACTTGAGACTCCGGTGTGCCATCGCAGGATCTCGGTCAGCTGCTGGCCGATGCTGAGGATCGGATTGAGCGAGGTGGCCGGATTCTGAAAAATCATCGCCATCCGCCGTCCGCGGATCTGCGCCAGCCGCTTGTCGGATTGCCGCAGCAGGTCTTCGCCCTCGAGCAGCACGCGGCCGGCCACGATCCGCGCCGGCGGCGGTGCCAGGCGCAGCAACGTCAGGCAGGAGACGGTCTTGCCGCTGCCGGATTCGCCGACGATGCCCAGCGTCTGCCCGGGGCCGACCTGGAAATCGACGCCATCGACCGCCCGCACCACGCCGTCGCGCGTGTGGAAATGCACCTTGAGCCCCTCGACAGCCAGCAGCGGCGCCGCTTGCCTCACCGTCGGGGGCGGGGGTTCAGGTTCGGACACGCGGGTTGACCGCATCGGTCAGGCCATCCGCAAGGAGATTGAAGCCGAGTACGGTCACGAAGATCGCGGCACCGGGCACCAGGCAGGCCCAGGGCGCCACCTTCAGGGCTTGGTAGTTGAAGAACAGCATCTGTCCCCAGGAGATCGATTTCGGATCGCCAAAGCCGAGAAAGCTCACCATCGCCTCGGCCAGGATGGCGCCGCCGATGCCCAGCGCCACCAGCACGATCAGCGGCGGCAGGGCGTTGGGCAGGATGTGGCGAAACAGGATCTCACGCCGCGTGGTGCCGATGCAGCGCGCCGCCTCGACGAACTCTGCATGGCGCAGCCGCAGGAATTCGGCCCGCGTCATGCGCGCGATCGGGGGCCAGGAGAACAGGCCCAGCAGCAGGATGATGGTCATCAGGTTGAGGTTGGGAATGCGCTCCAGCGGTGTGCCCACCACGATGATGCCGAACAGCCGCACCACCGCCAGGATCACCACGAAAACCGGCACGATCATGAAGAACTCGGTGCCGCGCATCAGCGCCTCGTCGGCGAAGCCGCCGATGTAGCCGGCGACACCGCCGACGAGCACGCCGATGATGGATGCGATGACCATCGCCCCCAGCCCGACCGCCAGTGCCGTGGGGGCGCCGTAGATACCGCGGCTGAGCACGTCGTAGCCGTTCTGGTCGGTGCCGAGCCAGTTGCGCGCGCTGGGGGCTGCGTGTGCGGCGCCGCGCAGCATGGCGGACTGGTCGTTGGGATCGTACGGCGTGAGAAATGGCCCGATGATCGCCGTCAGCACCACCAGGGCGACCAGGAAAAGGCCGATCATGCCGGCGCGGTTGCGGCGGAAACGATGCCGGGATTGCCGCCAGACGCCGGAGGGCGGGTGCCGAAGCGGTGTGGTTTCGGCCAAGGCCGCGGGGGTGAGTTCAGCGTTCATCTCAGGCCAGCCGGATGCGCGGATCGATCGCCACATAGGCGATGTCGGTGAGCAAAGTGGCCAGCACGAGCATGACGGTGATGATCATCGTCTCCCCCATGATCACCGGATAATCCAGTTGCTGGATGGCGGAGATGTAGAGCGCGCCCAGGCCGGGCCAGGTGAAGACCGTTTCGGTGACCGGTGCGGTGCCGAGCATCAGGCCGAACAGCGTGCCGAGATAGGTCAGTTGCGGGATGAAGGCGTTGCGCAGGGCATGGTGCAGCACCACGCGCCGCGCTGGCAGGCCGGAGGCCCAGGCGGCGGTGATGTAGTCCAGCCGCAGCACGTCCACCAGCGAGGATCGCATCAGCAGCGTCAGGGTTGCGGTGTTGAACACCGTCAGCATCGCCACCGGCAGCACCATGTGCCACAGCCCGTCGATGACGATGCTGCCCATGACCAGGTTGCGGGTGGAATAGGCACCGTAGGACGGCAGCACCCCGAGCCAGTAGGAAAAGATCAGGATCAACAGGATGCCGACCAGAAAGCCCGGCAGCGAATGGCCGAGCATGGCCGAGGAGACGATGCTGAAATCCGCCCAGCCATGCTGCTTCATCGCCGCCACCACGCCGGCCGCCGTAGCGATCAGCGAGGACAGCAGGATCGCTGGTACCTGAAGTTTCAGCGTCTCCAGCCCCCACACCTGGAGCAGATCGGCGACCGGCTGATTGTAAATGATGCTGGTGCCGAAATCGAAGTGCAGGATCGCCCACAGCCACGACCAGTAGCGGTCGATAAAGCTGCCGTCGAGGCCGTAGAACTTGCTGAGCGCGGTGACCATCTCGTCTGACATGCCCGGCGTTTCCGCCAGCAGGATCTGGATCGGGTTGCCGATGGCGTTGATCAGCGCGAACAGAATGAAGCTGACGCCCAGGATCAGCACGGCGGAAAATGCCAGGCGGCGCAGGATGAAGCGTAAAGCGCCCATTTACGTCGCCCTATGAGACATGGTCATCCGGACCCCTTTGGCACACGCGGTGCGGATGTCGTCTTCCCCCAGAACGCCAAGCATCGAAATCAGGCGGACCGCATAGTCCGCCCAGCCATTGCGGTTGATGGCGGCGACCATGCGGAGCGGCAGGCCGAACGACGCGAGCAGCTCATGACGGCGCTCATCACGTCGGTCCCCATGCGCGCCCTCGCCTCGTTTGACAGATCACGCTAGACGTTGAAGACAAGAACGTCGAATTCTTAATTAAGCGAACTGTATTCCAGGAGGTTATGCCAGGCGACGCCATCTTAGTCTGCGCCGAGCCAGCGCGCGGCGCTCGCCGGCGAATAGGCACCGGCGAACAAGCGCGGATCGCTCACCCCTGCCCGGTCAGCGTCTCCCGCGACAGCGCCCCGAGTTGCGGCAGGATGTCGTTCTCCGCTGCAAAGTCGCGGCCGTAGAGCGCTGACATGATCCGAACGCCGCTCTCATGCAGCGGCGCCGGCACGCCTGCGAGCGCCGCCAGCTGAACCGTCGGCACCAGGCCGAACGGCACGTCCTCGGTGACATAGCGGCTGTCGAGCGTGGCGGGACCGTTCATGACGAGCGGACGTTGCGCCAGCGCTTTCGCCATCTCGACGAGCGAGCCCAGCGGCACGTTGAACGACAGATGAAAATGCTCGTGGATGGTGCGCACCGCGAGGCCGAAGGCTTGGGCGATCGCCAGACGCTCGGCGTCGAGCGCCTCGATCAGCCGGGCGACTGCGGGCGTGATGTGGTGGTTCTGCCCCCAGGTCTCGCCGAGCTCCATGCGGGTGAGGTTGCACAGCGCAATCGCCAGATGGTTCTGCGGATTGAGATTGCTGAGCGCGATCGCCAGCAGCGCGGAGTGCTGCACGAAACGGTCGCCGAACAACGCACGGCAGACCCCGATGCCCCGGGCGGTCGCTGATTCCGGCAACACGGCGACATCCAGCCGAGCGCGAACGGAGCTGACGGTGACGGCGTCGGGCGCCGTCTGCCGCCCGGTGGTCACGGTCGTGCCGAGAGCGGCGATCGGCGTCGTCACGCCGCGCTTGAGCAGCAGCTTCTCCAGGTACAACGCCGCCAGCGACATGTGGGAGCTGAAAACCAGCACTTGCTCGCTGCGTAGATGCGGCGCCGCGGCGTCGAGCACGCGGCGATGGGCGTAGCCCGGCACCGCCACCACCACCGCCTCCGCACCCGCCAGCGCGTCGGCGCAGCTTGCGGCGATGCGTGGATGAAATCGGCCCGCGACGGCGCCGGTCGCCACCAGCGGCGCCCCCGCGGCGAGTGTCACGGTGCGCTGTCCGGAGGGAGACCACAGGGTCACGTCGTGCCCGTCGCGGCACAGCAAGGCGGCATTCCCATAGGCGATCGCGCCGGCTCCGAGGATGGCAACCCGCATGGGACAATCTCCAGATCTAGTTACGGCGATAACGCGACGGTTCCGCAAAGGATACCGCGATGCCATCTCTCATGATGGTCACGCGGATCGACGGCTCACGCAGTCCGCGAAACATCGAACCTCCTGGAGTGAAAGGCGGAGAAGTGTTCGGGCAATTGTCCGTCAGCCACGAATTGGGCGAAGCGCAGCGCATGCGCCCCGGCAAGCGACACGCCGCTGTGGCAGGTCGCAATGACAGCGTCTTCGTGGCCCGGCACCGTCTGATAGATCGGGAATTCATCCGGGGCGAGAATGCGCAGCGCCCCCCAGGCGCGTACCACCCGCGCATGGGCGAGGCGCGGAAACATCCGCGTTGCCCGGCGTGCGATCGCCTGCATCACGTCCACCGTGGTCGCGGTGTCGTAGCCGACCTCCTCGCGCGAGCTGCCGAGCATGACGGTGCCTTCCTCGGTCTGGCGCACGCCGCTGACGGGATAGTCGAGAAAGGCGGGCAGCCGCTCGGTCACCAGGATCTGGCCGCGCTGGGGGCGTACCGGGAGCTTGAATCCGAGCATGGCACAAAGTCCGAGGTTGCCGAGCCCGGCCGCCAGGACGATGCGTGGGGCACTGTGCACCATTCCCCCGGCGGTGATCGCGAAGCCCCCACCGGAGGCCTGGAGCGCCGATACCGTGCTGTTGGGGCGATAGGCCGCGCCGATCGCCCGATGCAACGCCTTGAGCAGGCGCAGAGGGCTGACATGGCCGTCGTGCGGGCAATACGTGCCGCCGATCACCTCGGGACCCAGGCCTGGCACCATGTTGTCGAGCCGTTCACGATCGACGACCTCGCAGTCGTAGCCTTTGTCGCCCTGCTGCGCGCGCAATTTGTCGATCGTCGCCACACGGTTGGCCAGATCGCGCTCGCTGAGGCAGATATCGAAGCCGCCGGTCTTGCGATAGTTCATGTCAATGCCGGTGCGCTCGATCAGCTCGGTCGAGAACGCCGGCCAAACATCGGCGGAGTACCGCGCCCAATCGGCATAGGCCGGCATGCCCAGCCCTTTGCCCTGTACCCAGACCAATCCGAAATTGCCGCGTGAGGCGCGGAGCGCGACGTCGCCTTCGTCGAGCACAAGCACACGCTTGCCGAGCCGGATCAGACCGTAGGCGATGGCGCTGCCAACCAGGCCGCCGCCGAGAACGATGACATCGGCGTCACGCATGTCCGGTCTCCGCGGTTCGCGGATTCAAGGCCGGGATGGAGGTCATGTCGGCACGTCGTCGCGCAGCAACGCCGCAACCTCACCAAGGGTGAGCGGCTTCAGCGGCGGGCGAACGCGGTAGAAGCCGATTTCGGCGGACGACACGCCGCGGGCAGCGGCGATCGTGGTGGTCACCGACAGGCCGCAGATGCGTCCCTGGCACGGCCCCATGCCGGCGCGGGTGAACGATTTCGCCTGATTGGGTCCGAGGCAGCCGAGATCGACGGCCTCGCGGATCTGCCCGGCGGTGACGCCCTCGCACCGGCACAGCACGACATCGTCGGCCGGCGCCAGGAGGGACGGCGGCGGCGCAAACAGATGATCGAGGAACGGCCGGATCGCGACGTGCGCTGCAAGCTCGCGCCGCCATGCCGCCGCCTGTCGGTCGCGCTCTTGCAGCGGAACCTTGCCAAGTTCGGCCGCGGCGCCGAGTGCCGCCAGCTTTCCCCTTATTTCCGCCGCCCGCGCGCCGAAAATGCCACCGGCGTCACCGGCGACGATGACGCCTCTGGTGTCGGTGCGCCCCCAGTCGTCGAGCCGGGGCCGGAAACAGCGTTGCACCGGATCCCAGTCATGCGTGCAACCGAGCGACATCGTCATGTGCACATGCGGCACCACGCCCTCGTGCAACAATAGCCCGCCGGCCTTCTGTTCGTGCCAGACGCCGCGCTGGCGCCAGCGAACCGACGTCAGCCGCTCGGCGCCAACCGCCTCGACGGCGTCAACCTCGGTGATCCGGGGAATGCCGGCGCGGCGCAGGATGCGAGTGGTGGCGATGCCCTTCTGCAGATAGGGCCAGTTGCGCAGCGCCCCCGGCAGATGCGCCAGCGCCCGCCAGCGGTTGGCGCTGCGACGCGTGTCGATGAAGCCGCCGATGCGGCCGCCGGCTGCGATCACCTGAGCGGCGTAGAGCAGCGGCAACGGCCCGCTGCCGGCGATCCAGACATCCTCGTCGGGCAGCACGCCCCCGGTCTTCAGCAGGATCTGTGCGGCACCAACCGTCATCACCCCCGGCAGCGTCCAGCCGGGGATCGGGACCGCTCGCTCCAGCGCGCCGATGGCGATGACCAGCCGGCGCCAGCCGATCTCTTCGGTCCGGCCGTCGGCATTGGCAAACAGCCGCCCCTCCGGCTCGATCTGCCAGACCTGCCAGCCCGGCAGATAGATCACCCCGCTCGCGCGCAGGGCTGTGGTGAGGCTGGCGCCGCGGCGATAGTCCGCCCCCAGCCCCGCCGCGTGGCCGAGCGCCTCGGCGCGCTCGACATTGCGATAGATCTGCCCGCCCGGCGCCGGCTGGTCGTCGATGAGCAGCACCGACAGGCCGAACCCGGCGGCGGTGGTCGCGGCTGCCAGCCCGGCTGGTCCGGCGCCGATGACGACGATGTCATGGGTCTGCATCACGACAGCCCCCGCACGCCGTGCTGGCGCGCAATCCGCATGCCCTGGCGCACCCTGGTCAGACAGGCCTGCCGGGAGGGTACGCCGTCGATGATCATCAGGCACTCGAAGCACACGCCCATCAGGCAATACGGCGCGCGCTTCTCACCGGTGGCGGGCGAGGTCCGCGTGTAATCGAGCCCGGCGAGCAAGGCGGCGCCGGCCGCGGTCTGGTCGGCGTCAACGCGCAGCCACTGTCCCTCGACTTCGACCTCGACGGTCTCTGCGGATGGGTCAGGCGGATTGTGGAACATCGAAGCGCCTCGGATGGAAGGGGGTGAACGAGTCCGGCAGCGCGCCCGCCACGATCGCCGCCGCCAGATCCGCGGCGTGCGCGGCCGCAAGCGTCACGCCGGAGTGACAGATGGCGACGAAACTGCCGGGGCAGGTTTCGGATTGCATGTAGGCCGGGCAGCCGTCCGGGGTCAGCACGCGCAGACCAGCCCAGACGCGCGCAACCTGCACGCTCGCCAGGCTCGGCAGCACCCGCACCGCCCGGTCGACGAAGCGCGCGGCGCCGCGCGGCGTCGTCGACAGATTGTAGCCGACACGCTCATGCGTCGCGCCGATCTGCACCGTGCCGTCCCCGGTTTGCCGGAACTCGAGCGCCGGCAGCGGCATGAACGGGGCGACCCGCTCGGTGATCATGATCTGGCCGCGCTCGACGACGATCGGGGCCGCCAGCCCGAGCGACCTGGCGAGAACGGGAATGCCGTGCCCGGCGGCCAGCACCAGCTTGCCCGCCTCGAAGCGACCGGCCGGCGTCTGGACGACGAAAACGCCGCGCTCCCAGGACACAACGCGCGCCGGCGCATCCGGGCGGTAGGCGACGCCGAGTCGCTTCAACGCGGCGTGCAACCCGCGCAGCAACAGCAGCGGATTGACATGGCCATCATGCGGGCAGAACGACGCCCCGGTCACTTCGCAGCCAAGCCGCAGTCCGGGCAGCAGGGTTTCGACCCGGGTGCGGTCGATCATCTCGATTTCATGCGTGTCGGTTTGATTGTGCAGGCGCCGAATGGTCCGCGTCCGCGCCTCGCTCTCCGAATCGCCGAGGCAGAACACCAGCCCGCCCGGTTGCCGGTGCTGCACATCGATCCCGGCGACCTCCTTGAGATCGTTCGCCAACCCGCCCCAGAGTTCGGCCGAACGCCGCGTCCAGCGCGCATAGGCGGGCATGCCGTCGCCCTTGCCCTGAACCCAGACCAGTCCGCCATTGGCGCGCGCAGCCCGGATGGCCGTATCGCCTTCGTCCAGCACCGTTACGCGCTGGCTGTGACGCCGAAGACCATAGGCGATGGCAGAGCCGACAAGTCCGCCACCAATGACCAGAACATCCAGCTCCGCCATGTTACTGCGCGTCCTCCCCTCGCTGAAAGATCACGCTAGACGTTGACGACAAGAACGTCGAAGTCGTAATTCAGCGAACTGTATTCCAAGAGGTTATGCATGGAACGCCATCTCAGTCTGCGCCAGGTCGAGGCATTCAAGGCGGTAATCGAGCATGGCCCCATCAGTCGGGCGGCGGCTGTCCTGCATGTATCGCAGCCGGCGATGAGCAAAATGATTGCCAGCCTTGAGCGGGATGCTGACCTCGTGCTGTTCGACAGGCTAAAGGGGCGCCTCGCGCCGACTCAGCGGGGGATGCGCCTTTACGACGAGATCGACCGCATCTTCGCCGGCGTGCAGCAGGTCGAGAACGCGATCGATGCGATCCGGCGCGAGGACCAGGGACGGATCGCGATCGGGGTGATGCCGGCATTGTCTGGCAGCTTCGTACAGCAGGTGACGATGGGGTTCCTGCAGCGCCACCCGCAAGCCTTCTGCGTCGTGGAGAGCCGAAGCTCGCCACGGCTCGCGGAGTGGCTGGTGACCCGTAAGCTGGATGTCGGCCTGGTTGAGTCCGACGTCGACAACCCCTATCTGCTGAGTGAGTCGCTGATGGAACATCCGCTGGTCTGCATCATGCCGGCTGGTCATGCCCTCGCGGCCAAGAGCCTCGTGCAGCCGGCCGATCTGGATGGGCTGCCCTTCGTGTCGTTTACCCCCGAGGGCGTCACCGGACGGCGCGTTGCCGCGATGATCGCGGAGCATAGGACCCGCCCCAATGTCGTACTGGTGGCGAGCATGGCGTCGACGCTCTGTGCGTTCGTCGCTGGCGGGCACGGCGTTTCCCTCGTGCATCCGGCGCTGGCGAAGGGGTTCGGCGAACGGCTCGTCGTCCGCCGGTTCGAACCCGCCATCCCGCTCGACTTCCGGATCTGCCGCAGCAGGGACAGCCGCAATGCCCGTCTGATCGCCGACTTCGTGGAGGTGGCGCACGAGACGGCACGCCGCGTCCTGACCGACGGAGACGGATCTTAATTGGAACGTCAGTCCCTCAAGGCAGGCCGTCAGAGCGGACAGGTCACCTGCACGGGCATCGTTGATGGCGCTGAGCACGTGGTTCTGCTGGGCATCGGTCGTGACCATGCGGGTTGCTGCGGCTGAACTTCGCCTCAAGAGCCTCCCAGGACAGCGGATTGGCCGCCTCACCTCGAGGCGCCGTCGGCGCTGTCGACGCGCCAGCTACCGCCGTCGCGCCGCAGCCCCGTTACCCGCGCGCCTTCGAGGAAGGCGACGCCGGCCCGTGCGCCGGCGCGGCGAAAGGCCATGGTGGTGCGGTATGGTCGCCAACTGCACGATCCGCGGCCAACAGCTCGCGGCGCAATGGCTTGAGGGCATTCGTAGTGGGTGTTCGACCGCGTGTGGTGCGCGATCGGTAACGAGCCGCGCATCTGACACCGCGAGGGGGTGTGCGCAGCGCCGGGCCGGTGCCCGTTGACGGTGATGTCTCCTGCCGCGAGACTCTTATCGATAGGCCAGGGTGTGGTCGCCTTCAAGACGGTCGGCGAGCTGCAAGCCGCTATATGCGCGATCAAGCGCACTTCGAGATCATCATGCCCGTTCATAGTGTACCCGTAAGATGCGCAAGCGAGAGCCATGGACCGTAGTACGCGCGAGAAACGCCTCTAACGTGCGATGGGCCAATCACAAAAAACCCCGAAGGATACGGTGACGACCCCGGAGCCAAAGCCAGATTCCTCTCGAAATTCGCGATGAGTTTACCGCGCGCACACTGCTCGATCTGTGGCTCAAAGACGGCAGCTGGCCACCGGGGACAATCATGATCGGGTTCTCAGGATGGGCCGAGCGATTCCCGGACAACGTGATTGCGGAGTACAAGTATCGACTGATCGCGAGCGGAGTGACGCATCGATGATGAACAAGGAAGCGTGTTCAATCAGTCCGCGCTCGAAAAACTCGGATGCGCTTGCCCAGCGTGGTTCGGTAATCGAGAGGAATATGGGCCCGGTGTCTTGCCCATTGCCGGTGACGCTAGCCGCGGAATCCCGGGCGAACATTGAGCTGTCAGGCTGCACTTTCGGGCATCCGATCGCGCCTTCTTGGCGCTCGCGTCGGTGACATAGTGCTTACACCAATCGCGGCGCTTCGCAGAAGCACCGCAGTTGCGTGGACTATGCGAGGCACCACCTCACTGATAATCAATCAGCTGCTAGCTGCCAACGCCCGGCCACAAAGCGACGCGACCGCCAGCCGAGAGTGCGGAAGGACACGACGCGCAGGGCGACGGTTTCGTCGGGCGGCTTCATTCGGGGTCATCGTCGAGCGGCGCGGGCGATAGTGTCCTAATTTGACCGTGATCTACTTCTTCACCTTGACGCCACGCTTCCTTGCGAACGTAGCAAATTGGTCAATCGTTACCCGTCGCCAAGTGTGCTTGCCCTTTGGGCGCCACAAGAGGCCGCTTGGGCGCACACGAACATGTCCGACGACCTTCCCTGCGTCCACGATGCTGAATGTAACCGAGACTGGCGCACGAAATTCCTTAGCCATCCTCTCTCCCCTCTTTTGCCCTCTGCTCTGCGATTATCGCCGCCCGCACCGCATCCCTCGGCGATTTGATCCCTCCCATATGCAGCACGGCGAAGAACCGGCGCTTGGTGCTGCCCTCAATAGGCGATGACCAGGCGTAGGCGCGCGTGGCTTTCGGATTACCCTTAAGGTCAAAGACGTGCACGACGCCTTCCCACACGGTCTTGCCCTCGAAATTTTCCTTCACGGGCACAGACTGAGCGAGCGTGGCTTTGCCGCCGTGCTGGGATTCGATGGCTTGGCGTAGCTGGCCTGCCTCAACCTCTTCCATGCTTGCCAATATAGCGGGGTTTCGCCGCGCGGTCTTTCCGCACTAGCCACCTCCTTTCGTCCTGGCCCGATTAAATCCCCTGGCCGGTATCAGAATTGCCGTCGTAGTCGAACGACAATTGCTGCGCTTTCCCAAGTGACCTCACATCGAGCTTAGGTCGCAACCTGTCCAGCTTCGCCATGAAGTCGTGCCAGCCCGAGCTTAATTGCATCATTGTAAGGACGGCGCCCAAATGCTCGCGTAGCTTCGGATAGCCCTTGTTCTGCGTAAGGCGCTGGAACAGTTT
>DATNIT010000213.1:0-12153 GCA_035604335.1 Allostellaceae bacterium
CTTCCATCCTTGTGACCGAGGTCCGCGTCGGCGCTCCATATATTTGGCGACGGTCGACTGAGCGATCTCAATGCCGAGCTTCAACAACTCGCCATGAATGCGCGGCGCGCCCCAGAGAGGATTTTCGCGACTCATCTGCCGAACCAGGCCACGGATGCCTGCTGGCACCGCGGGGCGACCGGCTCGCCGCTGTGACTTCCAGCACCAGAACAGGCGAAAGCCGCCGCGGTGCCATCGCACCAGCGTCTCCGGCTTGAAGACGACTGCGGCATCGAGCAGGGATGGGAACAACCAGTAAAGCCAGACGAAGATCAGCCTGTCGGAGTTCCGCGGTCTGAGCCTTGCCGGTGCTGAGCGTCTCAGGACGAGCAGCTGCTGCCGCAGAAAGAGAATCTCCGCGTCACGCGAAACGCGTGACCCACGCATCGACGCGAGCAGAGCACTGAAGAATTTAAGAACGGTAGACATCTGGACCCGACATTAACCGAACGACGGGCAAGCGCCAGCTCGGATGAGATTTTCGGAAGCGACACCGTGTCCGCGCCGTAGACCACTGGATCCTCGAGGGTGACGACATCGCCCTGACGGGCTTGGTAAGGCAGATAATCGTGGCCCATCATGCTGCTGTCATACTCGAATCCGTGCTTGAGCAGCAGTTCCACGGTGTGCGTGCTGAGGTCCCAAGCTGGCGAGCGATAACCACGTGCGTACTGCCCAGTCAGCTTCTTGATCGCTTCGTTGCCGCGCTCAAACTCGCGCTCCTCGCCCTCGCGTCCGAGCGAGGCTGGTGTGCGGTGCGTCCAGCCGTGGTGCCCGATCTCATGGCCGGCCTCGGCCACCGAGGTGGCACAGCTCGGATATGACTCTATTGTGTGGCCGGGGATGAACCAGGTCGCGGAGATTTTGTGATCTTTGAGGAGGTCAAGGATACGCCTTGCTGCCGCGATGCCGAAGTCACCTCGCGACAAGATGTCGGTGTCGTGAAGCCGCGTGCAATCGCAGCGGAAACATTGTCATGGTCGAACGTGAGACACACGAAAAGCTCAGCCATAGCCCTTCTCCTAATCAGTTCGGCAGTTAACTGCTAGGTGCGGCCTTGTAGCGGGTCGCGAGCCAGCCGCCATCAACAGTGAGCACCTGGCCAGTGATGAAGGCAGCATCAGCTGAGCCAAGAAAGGCGACTGCAGCGGCGATGTCCTCGGGCTTGCCGGCGCGCCCCAAAGGCGTCATGTCGAGCATCAGCGAGCGGAACCAGGCATTGCTCGCGATGCGCTCTCGGGTCATGCCCGTCTCGATGAGGCCCGGCGAAATCGCATTGACCCGAATCCCCTCGGGCCCATAGTCGGCCGCCATTTGCATCGTGATGCCGATCACTCCTGCCTTGGCGGCGGCATAGCTGGTGGTCCCCGGAAAGCCAGTCATGCCGAAGATCGAGGCAATGTTGACGATCGCGCCACCTCGTCCGCGCATGCGGCCCACGGCCGCGCGGGACATGCGAAAGACGCTACGCAGGTTGACCGAGAGGAAGCGGTCGAATTCCTCGTCCGTGGTGTCCTCGGCGCGATGAGAGCCGCCGATGCCGGCGTTGTTCACGAGCAGGCTGATCCCCCCGAGGCGTTCGGCAGCACAGTTGAGGATGGTCTCCGGTGCGTCGGCGTCGGCGACGCTTTTCACCAGAGTTGCAAGTGAGCGCCCCTGGGCGCTCGCGTGGGCCGCGGTCTCCACGAGTCCCGGCTCAGCGATGTCAACCGCGAGTACCTTCGCCCCCTCGCGCGCGAGGCGTAGCGCCGTCGCCCGGCCGATACCGCTGCCTGCACCGGAGACCACGGCCATTTCTTTTGAGAGTCGATCGGTCATGCAGGCCCCTGAGCCGTTTTGGCGTCTTTCGGCGTCAATCTGCCGCCCTCTCGGCGAGTCTCTCCATCATGCGCATCCGGCTATAGTCGAGATGCCGTTCCATCTCCGCCACCGCGACCACAGCGTCTCGCGCCAGGAGGGCGTCGATCAGGCGCCCGTGCGATTCGACGATGCGCGTCGGGCTGCGAAACCCGAGATTAATCAGCGAGAGCGCCAGCCGCATCTCGGTGAGCGTGTATTCGTAGACTGCCTGGAGGCTGGTATTGGCGGACAACGTACAGATCAGCCGATGAATCGCGATGTCCTCTTCGACGAGCGTGTCGGCGGATATGGTGTCCCCCTCGCCGTTCGTGTCCATAGCCAACAGACGCTCGCGCCAGAGGGCAAGCCGGTGCAGGGCCAAATCGTCGGCGCGAGCGATGGCCTGCTCGATGGCGTAGCGCTCGAGCACCCGCCTTAGACCGAACAAATCTGCGATCTGCGTCGATGTCATCTCGCGCACGAAGAAGCCGCGCCGTGGCGTGAACACGAGCAGGCCGCGCCGCTCCAGGAGACGCTGCGCCTCGCGGATCGGACCGCGGCTGAGGCCGAGCTCGCGCGCGATAGCCGCCTCCGAGAGCCGCTCGCCAAGTCCTATCCGGCCGGCCACGATCGCCGCGAAAAGCTGCTTCGCGACTTCGTCCCCCAAGCCGCCAGCGCGGATCGGGGTGAGCCCGATAGGCTCGCCAAATGCATCCTTCTCTTCCGGACGAGCCTCCCTCCGGTGACTCCCGTGAGCCATCTCACCGGGGCTATGCATGACCAGAGACTCCGCTGGGATTGAGGCCTAGCAACTCAAGCCTTGACCCTTGTGCTAATTGCATAGTTAAATCGAGCATACTGACAACTGTCAACAGATAGCACTTATCTGCCAGTTTTTTAGGGACCAGAGGTGGCCATGGAGCCACGTATCGGTGTCGAGATCGGTGGAACCTTCACCGATTTGGTTTGGCAGCAAGCCGATGGCTTGCTCAAGACCTGCAAGGTGCCCTCGACCCCGGCTGCCCTCCATGAGGCGGTGATCAGCGCGCTCGCGGAGGTAGGTGTCGACCTTGCGGCGGTGCGACACATCGTCCACGGCTCGACGGTCGCGACCAACACGCTGCTGACCCGCAGCGGCGCCGCGGCCGGCCTCATCACCACCCGCGGCTTCCGCGACGTGATCGAGATCGGCACGCACGACCGCACCGGCAACGTCTATCAGCTGCTCTACCAGAAGCCGCGGGCGCCGATTCCACGGCGGCTGATCCTCGAGGTTGACGAACGGATGAACTCGGCCGGCAAGGTGCTGCTGCCGATCGACCTCGAGCAGGCCTGGAGCGTAGCCGAGCGCCTGATCCGGGAGGGCGTGCGCTCCATCGCGATCTGCTTCTTGCACGCCTATGTCAATCCAACGCACGAGAAGGCGCTCGCAACACTGATCCGCGCCCGCGCACCGGAGATCTCGGTGACCGCCAGCTCCGAGATCTCGCCCGAATTCCGGGAGTTCGAGCGCACCATGACGACGGCAGTCAACGCCTTCGTGAGCCCGGTGGTCGACCGCTACATGCGGCACCTGGGCGAGCGCCTGGCGCAGGACAGTTATGGCGGGGTGCTTCAGATCATGCAGTCGAACGGCGGCATAATGCCGGGCACCACGGCGGGGAGGCATGCGGTGCGCATGCTGCTCTCGGGTCCGGCGGCGGGCGTGCGTGGCGCCGTGTGGTTCGCTAGACGGAATGGGCTCGAGGACATCATCACCATCGACATGGGCGGTACCAGCACCGACGTGTCGGTCGCGCGTAAGCTCGAGCCGCGCATGATCACCGAGCTCGTGGTGGACGATCTGCCGATCCGCTCACCGGCCGTCGACATTGTGTCGGTGGGCGCCGGCGGGGGCAGCATCGCCCGCCTCGACACGGGCGGCTTCCTCGCCGTCGGACCTCAGAGCGCCGGAGCCGAGCCGGGGCCTGCCTGTTATGGGCGGGGCGGGACGAACGCGACCGTCACCGACGCGCAGGTGATCGCCGGCATCCTGCGTCCGAGCCGCTTCTTCGGTGGGCGCATGCCGCTCCGCGTCGACCTCGCCGAGGCGGCTATTGCTGATGTCGGGCTCGCGGGGACCACTCGCGAGGCGGCAGATGCGGTGTTGCGCACGGTCAACAACAACATGGCGTCCGCCGTGCGCCTTGTCTCGACGGCGCGCGGCATCGATGCGCGCGACTATGTCCTCGTCGCCTATGGCGGCGGCGGGCCGCTGCACGGCGCCATGGTGGCCGAGGAGATCGGCATTCGCCGGGTGCTGGTGCCGTGGTCGCCTGGACTTACCAGTGCCTTCGGGCTGTTGGTTTCTGATCTCATCATCGATGTCGTCCGCACGCGCATCCACCCGCTGTCGGACGAGACTCTCGGCGCGGGCGCGGTCACTTGGCTTCGCGCGGAATGCGAGCATGCCGCGGTGACCCACGGTCTCGATTCCGGCGCCTACCGCATCGAGCTCGGCGTCGACCTACGCTATGCGGGGCAGGCCTATGAACTCACCATATGGGCGGGCGACGCGACCCAGAGCGGTGCTGCTCTCTGCGCCGCCTTCCACGACCTCCATCGTCAGCGCTATGGCTATGCGCGCGAGGCGCTGCGGATCGAGGCAGTGAACTATCGGGGCCGCATCGTCGAGAAGGTGGCCTCCGACCTGACGCCGGCACCCCCTCCGGCGTATGGCGCGCCACTCCTGGAGGAGGGCTCGATCCATTTGAATGGCAGCGCGCTCGCCGCGCGCTTTGTCGCCCGCGAGGCATTGCCGGTGGGTTTCAAGCTCGCCGGGCCCGGGGTCATCGAGGAGGCAACGGCCACGACGGTGGTCCCGTCCGGGTGGGAATGCGAGGTATTGTCCTCGGGCGATCTCATGCTGGAAAAGGCGACAGTGCAATGACCGCCCCGCTCGACCCCACCAAGACCGCGATCCTTGCCCGTGCCCTGCACGCCGCGGCGGAAGAGATGGGCGCCAACTTGATACGCTCCGCCTTCTCGACCGTGGTGCGCGAAGCACGCGACTGCTCGACGGCCCTGCTCGACGCGGCAGGCAACGTGGTGGCCCAGGCCGAGATGATCCCGATGCAGACGGCGGCGATCTCGATGTCCTTCAAGGCCGCGATGGTCCAGCTCGACCTCTCCCGCATCGGCCCTGGCGACGCCATCTTGATGAACGATCCTTATTCGGGCGGTCAGCACCTCAACGACATCATCCTGTTCCAACCGATCTTCACCGGTAACGAACTCATCGGCTACGCCGGTAACACGGCGCACCACCTCGACATCGGCGGCGGAAGCGCCGGCGTCAACACCAACGCCACCGACCTCATTCAGGAGGGGTTGGTCATCCCGCCCATTTTGTTCGATGTGGCGCGCGACTGGAACGGCGGCATGATCGAGCGCCTGATCTTCGCAAATATCCGCACCGCCGAGCTCGGCCTCGGCGACCTTAACGCTCAATTCGCCGCCAACCACATCGGCATCCAGCGTATGCGCGAGCTGGCAGAGAGCGAGGGGATCGACGCCCTGCAGCACGCCATGGCCGAAGTGCAGAACTACAGCGAGCGACGCATGCGCGCCGCAATTGCGGAGATCCCGGACGGCACCTACACGGGCGAGGCGTTCATCGACCGTGACGTGTTCGTTGATCGGCCGATCCGCATCGCCGTGACCGTGACGGTCAAAGGCTCCGAGATCGTGATGGATTTCTCCGGCACCGACCCGCAGGTCAAGGGCATGTTCAATTGCCCGCTCTCCTCCGCGCATGCGGCCGCGGTCACGGCCGTGCGCTCCATCCTGACCGACAAGGACATTCCGGCCAACGACGGCTGCAACCGCCCGCTCACCCTGCGCTTTCCCAAGGGCTCGGTGCTGAATCCCAACCGGCTCGCCCCCGTGCGCGCGCGCATGTCCTCGGCCTACCGCGCGTTCGACGCCGTGCACGCGGCCCTCGTCCAAGCCATGCCGGAGCGCGTGCCGGCCCAGGGTTTCAACACCACGACCGGCTTCTATGTCACGCAAGTGCGGCCGAGCGGCGAATATCGAGTGTTCGTCGACGTGCTCGGCGGCGGGTTCGGCGCCTGCAGCAACTATGATGGGGCCGATGCTGTGGACGGCATCCTCTCGAACTGCCGGAACACGCCGATCGAGGCGATCGAGCAGATCAACGACCATCTACTCGTACGCCGTTACGCGATGATCCCGGACTCCGGCGGCGCGGGACAGTGGCGCGGCGGCCTCGGCTTTGTGCGCGAGATCGAGGTGCTCGAGACCGGCGTTTTTCTAAATCTCTACGCCGACCATTACCGCCTCGCGCCCGCGGGATGCGCGGGCGGCGAGCCCGGAAGCAAGGGCTCGCTGCGCATCCACCGCGGCAACATGCAGATCGAGCTCTCACCTACGGCGAGCTTCGATCTCGAGCCGGGCGACGTCATCGAGCTCAGCACTGGCGGGGGTGGGGGTTGGGGCGATCCGCGGCAACGCAGCCGAGAGAGCGTGCGCGAAGATCTTGAGAACGGCCGCGTCACGGCGGAGCATGCGCTCCGCGCCTACGGCTACGAGATCCGGCGCGACTCCGCGGCATGAGGCGCGCCGATATTCCGACATCGAAGTGACAAGACTGGAAAGGGAGTGAGCACGATGCGCAATCTGTGGAAATTCGCTGCCGCCGCCTCACTGGCGGTCGGTCTGACTGCCGCGGCCAATGCCGCCGACCCGGTCAAGGTCGGCGTGCTTCTGCCGCTTAGCGGCAGCAGCGCGATCTCCGGCCAGGAGATCCTGCTCGGCATCAAGCTCGCCGCCGAGGAAGTCAATGCCAAGGGCGGCGTGCTCGGCAGGCAGGTCGAGCTCGTGATCGAGGACGACGAGGGCTCGCCCACCAAGGGAACCTCGGCCGTGCTCAAATTGATCGAGGGTGACAACGTCCCCGTCATCGTGGGCACCTACAATAGCGACGTGGCGCTCGCCGAGAGCAAAATCGCGCGCGAGCACAAGATCCCGATGTCATCGGGCGGGTCGACGAGCATCGCGGTGACGAACGCCAATACGCCAGGCGATCCGTGGTTCTTCCGCGCCTTCCCAGGAAGCGACGAGCAGGGCGAGCAGTCGGCCCTCGATGTTGTCAAGCGCCTCGGCGCTAAGAAACTCGCGATCATTGCCGACAACTCGAGCTATGGTCAGTCGCTCGCCGACCAGTTCAAGAAGGTGACGTCGGAGGCCGGCGCACAGATCCTTGCCGTCGAGAGCTATAACTCCGGCGAGCAGGATTTCTACTCCATGCTGTCGCGACTCAAGGCGCTGCAACCGGATGCCGTCTATATTGCGGGCCTGCTGACCGAGGGCGCCGCCATTGTCCGGCAGGGCGGCGAGATTGGCTTCAAGACCCGGTTCGTCGGCTCAGGCTCCATGATGTCCGACAAATTCGTTGAGCTGGCCGGCCCGGCCTCGGAGGGTTTTGCAGTCTCCTCCATGTTCGAACCGGGCACGCCGAACGCCTATGGCCGCGCGTTCAATGAGCGTTTCGTCAAGCGCTGGGGCCACAACGCCAACGTCTTTTCGGCGCTCGGCTTTGACTCCGCTTCAATCGTGCTTGAGGCGATCAAGCGCGCCGGAAAGACCGACGGGCTCGCCATTCGCAACGCCATAGTGGCGATGAGGGACTTCCCTCTCGTGCAGGGGCCGCAGGGCACGCTGGTGAGCTATGACGAGAAGGGCGGCGCCCACTTCAAGATCGGGCTCGCGGTGGTCAAGAACGGTCAACGCGAACTGATGCCGTTCGAGTAAGCGGAAGGGCGCGGCCCGCGGCCCGGGCCGCGCCCTTCTTGCTCGGCGAGGGGCGGAGACCGACGCTTCGGCCAGCACGACCGAAACGACTGCGATAGACAATGTTCACTCCCGATTACATCCTGCAACTCTTTGTCGACGGTATCGTGACCGGCAGCGTCTATGTGCTGATCGCGACAGGGCTCACCCTCATCTTCGGCATTCTCGGCATTGTCAATTTCGCCCAGGGCGAGTTTTACATGCTGGGCGGCTACTTCGGCATCACCGCGGCCGTTCTTCTCCGCCTGTCGATGCTTGAGACGCTCGTCGTTGGCACGCTCGCAGTCGCTGTCGTCGGCCTGTTGTGTGAACGTGTGATATTCCGGCCGCTGCAGGGCCAGGACATGACGAACTCGATCATCTCCTCCTTCGGGCTAGCAGTCGCGCTTCAAAATGCTGCTCTTCTCGTCTTCGGGCCAGAGCCGAAAGTCCTGAAGACGAGCTGGGCGACGGTGCCGATTCATTTTGGAGGGCTATTCCTCACGCTGCAGCGCGCGATCATCCCGGTGGTCGCGGCCTCGCTCGTCCTGATCATCCACCTCGTGCTGCGTTACACCTGGACGGGCCGTTCTCTGCGCGCCATGTCCCAGCACCCGACCGTAGCGCAGCTCTGCGGCGTCGATGTGGGCCGCACGGGGCTGGTTACCTTCGTGATTGGCGCCGCGCTCGCCGGTACCGCCGGCGTTCTAATGAGCTCGATTTTTCTGGTGCAGCCGGGTATCGGCAGCATGATCGTACTCAAGGCCTTCACCGTCGTCATCCTGGGCGGGATGGGCAACATCTACGGCGCCGTCGCCGCCGGCCTCTTGCTCGGCATCGTCGAGTCCTTCACGTCCGGATTTCTGAACAACATGATGCGGGACATCGTCGGCTTCG
The DNA here is from genome assembly GCA_035604335.1 of Allostellaceae bacterium. Taxonomy (GTDB): domain Bacteria; phylum Pseudomonadota; class Alphaproteobacteria; order ATCC43930; family CGMCC-115725; genus DASZHJ01. Next base: position 8,605 of record DATNIT010000213.1, read on the forward strand.
CCATCGTGATCATCGTCCTCCTGTTTCGGCCGCAGGGTATTTTCGGCCGCAGCGTCGAGCGCGCCTGAGCCGATGCGCCGCCTTCTCCCAGCGCTGCTTGCCCTCGCTGGCCTGGCACTCGTACCACTCGCCTCCCCGGGCGGCTACCTCCTGCACGTGCTGATCGTGGTGTTCCTATACGTGATCCTGGCTGCGGGGCTCGACCTCGTGATGGGCTATTGCGGTCAGTACTCCTTCGCGCAAGGCGCGTTTTACGGCATCGGAGCCTACGCCGCTGCGATCCTTCATCGCGATCTCGGCCTCGATTTCTGGCAGACCCTCCCGCTCGGCGTCCTGTCGGCCGGCGCCTTCGGGCTTCTGCTCGGCATCCCCTCGTTGCGTTTGTCGGGGCATTTTCTCTCCATCACCACGATCGCTTTCCAGACCATCATTTATCTCTTGCTCACCCAGTGGACGAGCTTCACAGGCGGCCAGTACGGCCTGGCGGTGCCGAAGGTCGGCGCGCTCTCCCTTTTTGGGCATGAACTCTTCCGTATCGAGAAGGTGCGCGAGTTTTACTTCCTCGCCCTCGCCGTGATGGCGGTCGGCCTCCTTGTCGCGTGGCGCCTTGCCGCGTCGCGCATCGGTCGGGAGTGGCGCGCCATCCACGACGACGAGTTGGTGGCGCGCGCAATCGGCATCAACGTCACACGCGACAAGCTGGTCGCCTTCGTGGCCAGTGCCGCCCTCGCCGGCGCCGCCGGCGTGCTCGTTGCCTACTATCTCGAGGGCGTGAGTCCAAGCGACTTCTCAATTTGGACCTCGGCGACCGTAGTCGCCATGGTCATCGTCGGCGGGCGCGGCACTATTCTCGGGCCTGCCGCCGGCGCCATCGTCTTCACCCTCATGCCCGAGGTGCTCCGCGCTACAGCCGACTACAAGCTCATCATCTTCGGTGTGCTCATGATCGTGATGGTCACCTTCATGCCGATGGGCGTTGCCGGTCTGCTGCGCCAAGAGCAGTCGTGATGGCGCTTCTCGAGTGCATCCAGCTGTCGCGCAACTTCGGCGGGCTTGTCGCCGTTGATAAGGTCGATCTCACTGTGGAAGCGGGCGAGATCGTCGGTCTGATCGGCCCCAACGGCTCAGGCAAGTCAACATTGGTCAATCTCGTCACCGGTGTGGTGCCGGTGACGAGCGGCCGCATTCGCTTCGAGGGGCACGACATCACCGCGCTGCCCTCCTGGCGCATCGCACGGCTTGGCATCGCGCGCACCTTCCAGCTTATGCGCCTCTTCAAGTCGCTCAGCGTGCTTGAGAACGTGACGCTGCCACTCCAGCCGCGCATGGCAAGCGGCCAAGGGGCTTCAGCTTTCGGCCGCCGCCGCGCCGCTGAGGAGGATCGCGCTGCGGCCGCGAAAGGACGAGAGCTGCTTGCCTTCTTCGGCCTTACTGAGTTCGCCGATAGGCCGCCAACGGCCCTCTCGATCGGCCAGCAGCGCATGGTCGAACTGGCGCGTGGCCTCATCGTCAGACCCAAGCTGTCCGTGCTTGACGAGCCTGCTGCAGGCCTATCCCCGCCCAATGTCGAGCGGCTCATCGAGCTCATCCGCCGAATGCGCGACGAGCAAGGCATCACCATCCTTCTGGTCGAGCACGTCATGAAGGTCGTTCGGGAGCTGTGCGACCGTATCGTCGTGCTGGATTACGGCATCAAGATCGCCGACGGCGACCCGCAGGCGGTGACCAACGATCCCTGTGTCGTCGAGGCCTATCTTGGCGGCGGCAGAGAGCAGCCTAATGCTCGCGGTTGACAAACTCTTCGCCGGATATGGTAAGAGCCAGATCCTCAACGGTATCTCGCTCGACGTTCCAGCAGGCAAGCTGGTGGCGCTACTTGGCGGCAATGGCACGGGCAAGTCGACCACGCTCAAAGCCATCGTCGGGCTGGTCAAGCCCAGTTCCGGTGAGATCCGTTTCAATGGCAAGCGCATCGACGGCATGCGGCCCGACCGCATGATCGGGATTGGCCTCTGCATGGTGCCTCAGGGCAAGGAGGTCTTCGCCGCGATGTCGGTGGAGGAGAACCTGGTCATGGGCGCTTTCCACCGCCGAGGCGATCGTATCGGCATCGCCGAGGACCTGGAGCGCTGCTACACACAGTTTCCGCGCTTACGCGAGCGCCACCACGCGCCGGGCGGGGCACTCTCGGGTGGCGAGCGCCAGATGCTGGCGATTGGCCGCGCGCTGATGGCCCGCCCGCGCTTTCTCATGCTCGACGAACCTTCAGCAGCGCTGGCACCCAAGACCATCGCCGACATCGCCGAGGCGATCCGGCGCCTCAAGGACTCGGGAATGACCATCTTACTCGTCGAACAGAACGTCTCGATCGCGCTCGAACTCGCTGAGTATCTCTACATCTTACGCGACGGCCGCATCGCCTTCGAACGGTCCGTCGACACCGGCCTCGACTTCGCGGAACTCAGGTCGTTCTATCTGGGAGGTGGTAAGCATGGCTAGGTTTGCCGGCAAGATCGCGGTGATCACAGGTGCCGCATCGGGGCTCGGCCGCGAGGTGGCGCTCCGCATGGCGAGCGAGGGCGCCCCAAGCCTCGTCGTCATCGATCGCGATACCGAGAGCCTTGAGAAGGTCGCCACGACCGCGCGCGCTCGCGGTGCCAAGGTGGTCGTCCGAGCCTTGGACGTTACAGACGCGCGAGCGATGGCCGCAGCTGCGCAGGCTGCCGACGGAGCCTTTGGGGGAATCGATATCCTGGTTTCCGCCGCCGGCATCCTCGGCGCAGCCGTCCCCGTCGTCGAATGCCCCGAAGACGAGTGGGAGCGCGTTTTCGCTGTCAATGTGCGCGGCACCTATCTCGCTGCACGCCATTTCGTTCCGCTCATCCGCAAGCGCGGCAAGGGTGCTGTCGTCAACTTCGCCTCTACCGCGGGTATTCTCGGATCGTCGATTCTGGGCGCCTACAGCGCCAGCAAAGGTGCTGTCGTGCTGATGACGCGTAGCATGGCGCTTAGCCACGCCGCCGAGAACATCCGCGTCAATTGCGTTTGCCCCGGCTCAATTGAGACGCCCATGCTACGCGCGACCTTCGCCGCCGCCGGGGAACCGGACGCCCAGCGCGCGCGCGAGGAGGCCTATCGCCTCAAGCATCCGATGCTTCGCTTTGGCGAGCCGCACGAAGTCGCGGCGGCGGTACTCTTCCTCGTTAGCGACGAGGCGTCCTATATCACCGGTACGGCGCTTCCCGTCGACGGCGGCCGTCTTGCCTGAGCAAATGGGCAACCGCTTCTCTGCTTTGAACCCGATTGCGGGACCGAGCCCGCCATGATGCACATCGTGTCGTTGACAGTCGGGGACGATGCCTTCGAGCACGGGCTGTAGCTCGGCCGCATCTTCGCTGCGGCAGTCGTCGGCAACTTGGAGACTAGCAGGCTGCTGAAAAACCCTCGACGGAGCGATTCGAGCATGATTCAAGTGGGGCTGTGAAGCTGCAGGGGGATGTCATGCGGGGATCGGATCAGCGGGCGGGAAGCTTGTTTGCCTACGTGGAT
>DATNIT010000214.1:0-3684 GCA_035604335.1 Allostellaceae bacterium
GGCCGAACGAATAGTCCTGGTTGATCAAATAGATCTTCTTGATGTTCGCTCGCGTCTTCATGTAGTTGGTGAGTGCGGTCATCTTGATGTCCGAATTCGCGTCCCAGCGGAAATGCCAGTAGCTGCATTTTTCGTTGGTCAGAATCGGATCGACCGCCGCGTAGTTGAAGAACAGCACTTCCTTGCCGGGGTTGCGCTCGTTGTATTTCGCCACGAATTCCTCGATCGCGGCGGCGAACGCCGAGCCGTTGCCCTGGGTGATGTAGCGGATGCCCGAATCGATCGCTTTCTGCACCTGGACCAGGGTCTCTTGGGCGTTGAGCTTGTTGTCGTAGGCGGCAATCTCGAGCTTGTGGCCGGCAATGCCGCCATGCGCATTGGTCCAGTCGGCGAGATACTGGTAGGTCTTGAGGCCAATCTCGCCGATGCTCGCCCCGCCGCCGGACAGGGGGTCGACGTAGGCGATCTTGACGGTGTCCTGGGCGGCCGCGGGCAGCGCCGCGACCACGGTGGCCGCTACCGCGCAGAACATGGTGCTAAAGCGCGAAATCATGGACGATCCTCCGATTTGAATTTTTGCGCGACCCGGCGCTGGCAGGGCATAGAACCCCGGTCGACTGCTGTTCGTCAAGAACTCTCGGTCAATCGGCGGCGGAACCCGTTCGGGCGCGCGAATGCCAGCCGGCAACGGCGGCGTGTTCATGCGATCAGATCCTCGGGCACGGCAGCGATCGAAACTCAGCGCCGGCGCAAAAACAGACAAACGCGCACGGATTTTCACCGCTTTGCGGCGTTTCGCGCGCTGCACTATAGTGGTTACCTTTTTGGCGTTTATGGAAAGTGCCGATGACGCGGGCGCTGCTTCTGCGAAGATCACCGGCCGTTGCGGCCCTCTGCGTTTCGCTGGCCGCGACTGCTTTCGCCGATGATCCCAAGCTGGCTACGGAAAGCTATATGATCCCGTCGGCTGATACCGGCATTCAGCTTTATATTCGCAACAAGCATCTGGCCGGCGTCACGACCTTTCCCGGGGACAAGATCCTTCTCTATGTCCACGGCGCCACTTACCCGTCCGAGACTGCATTTGATTTGCCGCTCGGCGGTCGATCGATGATGGATTACATCGCTCAGCAGGGCTGGGACGTCTATCTTGTCGATGTGCGCGGTTATGGCGGCTCGACGCGGCCGCCGGAGATGGAAAGGCCGGCGGCGGAGAGCGAGCCTTTCGCCGATACGGTTACCGCCGTGAGAGACGTCGAGTCGGCGGTCAACCACATCCTGGCAAAGCGCGGCGTTGCCAAAATAAACCTGATGGGTTGGTCGTGGGGTACGGCGATCATGGGCATGTACACCGCGCAGCATAACGACAAGGTCAATCGGCTGGTGCTGTATGCGCCGTTGTGGATCTTCAGCACGCGCCCCATCATCGGCGGCAACGGACCGCTCGGCGCCCACCGAACGGTGACGAAGGATTCTGCCAAGGCACGCTGGCTATCCGGCGTTGCCGAAGACAAGAAAGCCGATCTGATCCCGCCGGGCTGGTTCGAACAATGGGCCGACGCGACCTGGGCGACCGATCCAGAGAACGCGAAGCAGAGCCCTCCTGTGCTGCGGGCGCCGAACGGCGTGCTGCAGGACCTGCGGACCTACTGGGTCGCCGGCAAAGCGCAATACGACCCCGGCGATATCAAGGTGCCGACGCTCATCATCCATGCCGAGTGGGACGCCGATTTGCCGAGCGACCAGGCGCGCGGCTATTTCGCCAAGCTGACCAATGCTCCTTACAAGCGGTTCGTCGAGCTGGGTGAGGGGACGCACACCGTCATGATGGAGAAGAACCGGATGCAGTTCTTCCACGAGGTGATGAATTTCCTCACTGAGTCCGATCCTCAGGCATTGAACTAGCGGTCGCCTGAAGCCGCCGGGCGCGCCGGCGCGGCGTGCGAAGCGATCAGCCGCTATGGGATTGGGACGATCGCGGATGGCGCAGTGAGCCGAATGCGGATCGGACCTGCGAGACCGCATGCCAAACCTGCGGCGTTTGCTTGATGAAACGTTTGATCCGCCGCCGCACCCGCGAAGACCAGCATGCCGGCAAGCCGCGCCAAGTCACGGCCGCCACGTAATCGTACAATTTGAGATCGGTATCCGACCAGTCCAGCTTGTACGGTTCGTCTCCGATGGTGAAATCGAAGCGCTTCAGACCCAGTCCGATGGCATGCGCCATCAGCTCGCGCAGGTGAAATGCGCCCGGTCCATAGTGCGATATTTCGCCGTCGTCGTAACTCGCGAGCACGTGGTAATAGCAATCGCCGAAAACGATGCCGAGGTTCGCCGCCGCGCAGGTCGTGCCGATTTCCACGCGGCTGATGTGGACCAGATGCCGGGTTTTTGGATTAGACGCGACGTCAAGATAGAATTCTCGGTGCCCCGCCGGGGCAAAGATATCGGCAATGCCTCTGCGGGCCAACGATCGGCTTTTTTGCTCCATCAGCGTTTCCAGCGTGTGCCGCGCGTCGTCCGCATCCGACGCGGTGATGAAGCGGACTTCGCCGTATTCGGACATATGCCTGAGCTTGGCGCGGTCGCGCCGGCGCGTCGCTGAAGAGCGCTTGGCGGCGTAGAATTTTTCCCAGTCGTCGCCAAGCTGCAGCAAATGCACGCCGCTGGCGTTGGCGGTGACGCCGAGATAGGTGAACGGATTGATCTGGCCGCCGATTGTTTGCGGCATTTTCTCGAACTCGATCCAATCGTAGCGCAGCAGGGGATCGCGTTGCATCTGATCTTGCAGCTGCCGCCAGGCTGCGAGGAAGCGATCGGGCGTGACGTATTGCGAAAAGTCGGGCGCAAGCAGCGGCGCGTGGTAGTCGCATAGCTCCTGGCCCAGCCAGCAAAGGCGTCTGGTCGAAAGCCCCGGCACGACGCACAGCGGCAACAGGAAAGCGGTCTCACCGTCGCCGTAGCGGCCGACGGCGATGGCCGGACGGACGCCGTCCCGCCGGCCAATCTGTTGATGCCAGGTCGCCAACCAGTCGAACGTCTGGAACGCGGTGCAATCGGCAAGACGTTCGAACCGGCGCCACTCGGCTTCGACCGCGGCCATGTCGCTGTAGATGCGCAGGCTCAGATTGGGCGCGGCCTCGCGCCGATGCTGGCCGCTGCAGGGCGCAACCGCCGCCTGGCGGACCTCAGCCGCGGAACCATCGGTCCTGAACGCCGTCAATGTGGTCGCCCGTGTCAAAGCATTCACCGACTTGGATGGGGCCGCATGTCCGCGTGATAATCGACAATAGCTAAGGTCGCCTCGCTACCCGACGGTCCGATCGCGTTAAGGTAAAGTAGGCGTGAACCGCGGCGTCGCACCAACGAGCCGGCGTTCGTCGAAATCCGCCGTCCAACGGCTCTCGGCAGTCGCCATGCCGAGCGGAGGCACCCGGAGGAGCAGGCCCGTTTGTGTCGTGATCGATTGGTACAGCTGGGTGGACTCGAACCACCGACCTCCTGATCCACAGTAAGTTTTCAGCCTCTGCCACGACCTGACACCGCCCGACACGTTCCGTCACGGACCCCCATATTTTGCTTGCAAATATATATCTTGCATGACACCTTCTGACTTTAACTGCCGCGGGCTGACACACCGCACCGTCCCACGAGGTCCGCTAGGGGTCCGCGGACCCGCTGCGG
>DATNIT010000215.1:0-8584 GCA_035604335.1 Allostellaceae bacterium
CCTGGGCATCATCGTCGAAGCGGTGACGCATGATGAGCCTGCGGTTCTTGTCCAAGTCGGCGAATTGACCGGCGAGTATGCCTCGCTGCTCAACCGACCTCAGCCGGCGACGTGCATCGCCATACGCGATACGTCGGTCGCGTGGCTGAGCCGGCAAGGCTACGAAAGCCTGATCCGCAAGCATCCCGGATCGGTGCTGCCGTTTGCGGCGCAGCTCATCGAACTGCTCACCCGAGCGCTGTCTTTCCGTCGCCGCATCTTCACCGTCCCCAAGACCGTCGGACTGATCCCACTGCATCGCGGAGCCCCGGTCGAACGGCTGGCCGCGGCGCTGATCGCCGCGCTTGGCAAGGCGGGGCGCACAGCCGTTCTTCTCGACAGCACGGCGGCCAAGCGGGGCCGGGACTTCATACAAGCCGTGGAAACCGACCATGATCTGGTCGTCTATGTTGGCGACACGACCGACTCCGACTGGACACGCACATGCGTGCGGCAATCCGATCACGTCCTGCTCGCGGCGGCGGCGACGGAGGCGCCGCACGCTCACGCCGGCCTGCTCGAGCAAATCAAGGAACTTCCGTGGCGGCACGCCGAGCTGCTGCTCGTGCAGGAAGACGGGAATCGGCCAGCGGCGCCCGCGGAGGCCTGGCTGCGCCACTTTCCGGTCCGGTTTCATTGCCATCTTCGGCTGCGGAGCGATACGGACATGGCGAGACTGGCTCGCTATGTGACGGGACGGGGATTGGGCCTCGTGCTGTCCGGCGGCGGCGCGCGCGGCTTCGCGCATATCGGGGTCATCAAGGCCTTGCGCCAGGCCCGCATTCCGATCGACCTTGTCGGCGGCACCAGCATGGGCGCGATCATCGCCGCCGGCGTGGCGCTGGAATGGGACGACAAGGAGATGTACGAGCGGATGCACGCGGGCTTCGTCAGGTCCAATCCGCTCGACGACTACGCGTTTCCGCTGGTCGCCCTGACCAAGGGGCGCAAGGTCGAGCGGCGGTTGCGCCGCCATTTCGCGGACGCGCGCGTCGAGGATCTGTGGCGCCCCTATTTCGCCGTCGCGTCGAATTTGAGCAATGGCGAGGTCACGGTGATGCGCAATGGCGTGCTGTGGCGTGCCTTGCGCGCCAGCATCGCCATCCCCGGATTGCTGCCGCCGGTCATCGAGAATGACGACGTGCTCGCCGATGGCGGCTTGATGAACAATCTGCCTTGCGACGTGATGGACGCCATGCGCCGCGGCCCCGTCATTGGCGTCGATGTCACGCGCTACCGCTCCTTCGATATGAGCAATGTGCGTACACGAAGCATGATCCACCGCCTTCTCGTGCCATCGGACTACGACGGCCCGGAGATCGTCAGTCTTCTTCTGCGAGCGGCGACGGTGGGCGGGACACTGCAAACGCGGAGCAGCCGCGACCATGCCGATCTGGTTCTGGATCCGTCCCTCCCTGGCATCGAGATCCGCGATTGGAAGTCCTTCGATCGCGCCATCGAGGAGGGATACCGATACACGATGGAACGCATTGGCGAACTGGAACGGTTTCGTGAAAATGCGGCGTCATCGGGGACACTTCGATAGAGAAGGGCGCCAGCGGCGCTGGACAACAGCATCGAACGGAGGCCTGAGTAGTTTCCGAAGGTGTGGCGCCCTCCCATGCCGGGCTACCTTGAATGTCGCGGGATCGCCCCGTAAGCTCCTCAGGCAAATCGAGGTTTCAGCTGGGGGATAGAGCGAGGCGCCGTCGCCGCTCCGACGCGAGAACCTATGGTCGCTAGATTCGCCGCCGATGTTCGCCCTCGATCCCAGCGTCGCCACTGGAGGGTCCATCTCTACCTCGATCGCCTGAGCAAATGAGCAAGCGGCGAGAAACGAACCAGGCTATGTCCGTCGGCGGCGCGTGGCAGGCATTGGGCGCCGTGATCACCGGAAAAACGTGTTCGGGAGGCAGGATGATCCGCCAATTTTCTGCTGCTTGGCCCGTGGGCACGGCCACGGCCCTGCTTCTGATGACGCAGGCGGCCCTCGCGCAGACGGCGGAGGAGAAGCCGCTCTTCGAGCTCGGCGCGATCGGCGCCGGCGGCACGTTTCCGGACTACCCGGCGTCCGGTCAGAATCACTTCCAAGCCTTGCCGTTGCCATACCTGATCTATCGCGGCGATTATCTTCAACTCGCCGCGAACAGCATCCGCGGCATCCTCTTCAAGTCGGAGCGGGTGAACATCGACGTGAGCGCGTCGGGCGCATTGCCGACCCACGACGATGCCGCCCGCCTCGGCATGCCCGGACTCGACTACATGGCCCAGATCGGACCGCGGCTGAACATTCTGCTCGCGCGTGACGCGACGGGTGGCAAGTACGCGCTCCAGCTGCCGCTGCGCGCGGTCGTCTCGAGCGATTTCAAATCGGTGGCCTATCGGGGCCTCGTAGTGTCGCCTGAAATCAATTACACACACCTGAATTTTCTGGGCAGCGGCGGCACGCTTCGTCTGTGGATCGGTCCCGAATTCGCGACCGCGCGCCTCATGGATTACTACTACGCGGTCGCGCCGAAATTCGTCATTCCCGGCCGGCCGCAATACACCGCCACCGGCGGGTATCTGGGCTCGCATCTCGAGCTCACCTATCGATATCCGCTCAACGAGCGCTCCAGCATAATCGCCTATACGGGACCGACGCTATACGCGGGCGCGACCAACGAGGGAAGCCCGCTTTTCAAGAAGCAGTATGGGATGTCCGCCGCATTGGCGTTCTCCTATTCGTTCTACGAAAGCGATGCCACGACGCCGGTGGAAATCGATGAATAGTTTCGCTGCCATAGGCGAGCAGGCCGCGGCCCGGCCATTCGCCGATCGCTCGCCAAGCGAAAAACGCGCGCTGCTGGCCCAGCTCCTGCGCAGAAAGGCGGTCGAAGCCCAATCGTTTCATCCTCTCTCCGACAATCAGCAAGGGATCTGGTTTCTGTGCCAGTTCGCGCCGGAGAGCTCGATTTACAACGTCAGTTTCGCGGAGCGCATTCGCTCCGATCTGGACGTCCCGGCTTTCCGGCGCGCGTTTCAGGCGCTGGTAGACCGCCATCCCTCCCTGAGAACCACGATTACGGTGCAGTCCGGCAAGCCCGTTCAACAGGTCCACGAACATCAGCCGCTTCACTTCGAGGAGATCGACGCCGCGACCTGGCCCGACGGCGATCTGCAGGCGCGACTGGTCGAGGAAACGCAGCGGCCTTTCGACCTGGAACGAGGGCCGGTGATGCGGGTGAGTCTGTTCACGCGATCGGCGCAGGAACACATCCTGTTGCTGGTCATTCATCACATCGTGGTCGATTTCTGGTCGCTCGCGGTGATCATGACGGAGCTCGGCGTGCTCTATCAGGCGGAAAAAGCCGGCCGGCCGGCTTCTCTGGCTCCGCTTGATCGGCAATACACGGACTTCGTTCGTTGGCAGACCGAAATGTTGGCGAGCCCGGCCGGCGAGCGGCTGTGGGATTACTGGAAGCAACAATTGGGCGGCACGTTGCCGGTGCTCAATCTGCCGACCGACCGGCCGCGGCCGCCGGTCCAGATGTTTCGCGGCGGCCAGCACGATTTCACTCTGGACGGTGAAATGGCCCGGCGGCTCAGGGCGCTCGCCAAAGCAGAAGGGGCGACGCTCTACGTGGTCCTGCTGACGGCGTTCGAACTTATGCTTCACTATCACAGCGGCCAGGACGACATCCTCGTGGCGTCGCCGATGGTCGGACGGAGCCGGGCCGAGTTCGAAGGGATGGTGGGGTTCTTCGCCAATCCCGTCGTCCTGCGCGCGGATCTTTCCGGGAATCCAACCTTCCGGGCGCTTCTAGGTCGGGTGCGCGAGACCGTGTCGTCGGCTCTCGATCATCAGGATTTCCCGACCCTGCGCTTGGTCCAACGACTCCGGCCGCCCCGCGACCTCAGCCGATCGCCGCTGTGCCAGACCATGTTCGTGCTGGATAAACCGCACCGGGTCGCCGAGCACGCCGAACCGGCATTCGCGGGGGACGAGGCCGGGCTGCGAATGAGTCTCGGCGGGCTGGTGATGGAAACGATTCCGCTGGAACGCCGGGCCGCCACGCTTGACCTGGTGATGTTGATCATCGAGACGACCGGATCGCTCTCCGCCTCCATCCGCTACGACGCCGACCTGTTCGACGCCGCCACCATCGCCCGGATGGCGGGTCATTTTCATGCGCTGCTGGAGAGCATCATCCGCGATCCGGCCGCAGCGATCGGCGATTTGGACATTCTGACCGCTGCCGAACGCCGACAACTCTTGGTCGAATTCAACGACACCAAGACCGATGACCGCGAAGACCGGTGCTTCCACCAAATGTTCGAGGACCAGGTCCAGCGGACGCCGGACAGCGTGGCCGTCGAGTTCGAAGAACAGCAACTGACCTACGCGCAACTCAACGCCCGCGCCAATCGCCTGGCCCATCAACTGCAAACGCTCAGGGTCGGGCCGGACGTGGCGGTGGCCATTTGCATGGAGCACTGCCCGGAGATGGTGGTCGCGGTTCTGGCCATTCTCAAAGCCGGCGGAGCTTTCCTGCCATTGGATCCGGCCTATCCCCAGGAGCGCCTGGCGTTGATGCTGCACGACGCCCACCCGCCGATCGTGCTGACGCTCGAGCGCTGGCGTGAGTCCCTGCCCGATCATCAGGGCCGCGTTCTGTGCCTCGACTCAGATTGGGAAGCGATCGCCCGCGAAAGCGAAAGAAATCTGGTCGGCGGAGCAACCGCCCGGAACCTTGCCTATGTGATTTACACCTCAGGCTCGACCGGACGGCCCAAGGGGGTCATGTGCGAGCGCGGCGGCCTCGTCAACTATCTGCGTTGGGTCAACGAGGGTCCGCTGGGCGATCCGGGACTTTGCGTGCCCGTGACGACAAAACTGACCTTCGACATGTGCCTGAAGCAGCTCTTGCCGCCGCTACTGCGAGGCGGCTCGGTATGGCTTCTCCCGCAAGAGGTCGTGGCAGAGCCCGCCTTGTTGCTGAAGGCGCTCGCGGCGCGGCCAAAGGTTGGGCTCAATTGCGTGCCATCGCTGTGGAAGGCGATCCTTCACGCCATCCAGTCCGGTCACGCCGCGCCGCCGGGCGAGAATCTCGCGTATCTGTTCTTCGGCGGCGAGACACTGAGCAAGGAGCTGGTCGCGCGTTCCCTGTCCGCAATGCCGCATCTGCAGATCTGGAATATCTACGGTCCGACCGAGGCGACGGCCAACGCCTCCGCGGCCAGAATCGCCGCGGGAGACGACGTGACGATCGGTCGGCCGATCGCAAATGCGCGGCTCTATGTCTTGAACTCGTTCCTGCATCCGGTCGCGGTTGGCGTGCAGGGCGAGCTCTATATCGGCGGTGCCGGCGTGGCCCGCGGCTATCTGAACCTGCCAGCGTCGACCGCCGAGAAATTCCTTCCCGACCCCTTCAGTGCCGTGCCCGGTGCGCGGATGTACAAGACGGGCGACCTAGTCCGTTATCGGCCCGACGGAAATCTGGAGTTTCTCGCCCGGGCCGACCACCAGGTGAAAATCCGCGGATTTCGCATCGAGCTGGGAGAGATCGAGGCGGCGCTTGGCCAGCACCCGGCAGTGCGAGAGGCCGTCGTCCAGGCCCGCGAAGACACGCCCGGCGAGCGGCGGTTGGCGGCCTATGTGGTCGGGGACGCCACGAGCGACGAGCTGCGTCGCTTCCTCAAGGAGAAGCTGCCCGATCACATGATGCCGGCTGTCTTCGCGACGCTCGATGCCTTGCCGCTGATGTCCAACGGCAAAATCGATCGCGGCGCGCTGCCCGCGCCGGATCGCTCGCGTCCTGAGCTGGAAAAGGCATTCGCAGCGCCCCGCACGCCGACGGAAGAGCTTTTGGCGGAACTCTGGGCCCAGCTGCTCGACATCGAACGTGTCGGTGTCCACGACGATTTCTTCGACCTCGGCGGCCACTCGCTGCTGGCGACCCAGCTCGTGTCGCGCGTGCGCGAAGCCTTCGAGGTCGAAATACCGCTGCGCCGCCTGTTCGAGGCGCCGACCGTGGCCGGTCTGGCCGAAACGATCGAGGCTGCCCGCAAGACGGGGCAAAGCCTGTCGGCGCCACCCATCCTGCCGGTGCCGCGCAACCAAGACCTGGCGCTCTCGTTCGCACAGCAGCGGCTCTGGTTCTTCGATCAGCTGGAGCCGGGCCTCTCGGCCTACAACATCCCGGCCGCGATCCGTCTCCACGGGCTGCTCAACCTGGCGGCGCTGGAGCGGAGTCTCAACGAAGTCGTGAGGCGCCACGAAGCCCTACGCACCACCTTTTCCCAGGTGGATGGACGGCCCACGCAAGTGATCGCCCCGGACTTGACGATCGCGTTGCCGGTCGTCGACCTGCGCGCGCTGCCGGCGAGCGAGCGCGAGACCGAGGTGCGTCGCTTGGTCACCGCGGAAGCCCAGCGTCCCTTCGATCTGTCCCGAGGGCCGCTCTTGCGTGCCACAGTTTTGCAGCTGGACGAGGAGGAGCATGTCGGCCTGCTGACGATGCACCACATCGTCTCCGACGGTTGGTCGACGGGGATACTGGTTCGAGAAGTGGCGACGCTTTATCTCGCGTACCGCGCCGGCGGCTCCTCGCCCCTGCCCGCCCCGCCCATTCAATACGCGGACTTCGCGCAGTGGCAGCGGCAGTGGTTGCAGGGCGACGTCCTCGAACGCCAGATCGCCTATTGGAAGGGGCAGCTGGCCGGCGCCCCCGCCGTCATCGATCTGCCGCTCGACCATCCCAGGCCGGCGGTGCAGACGTTCCGCGGCGCGCACCAAGCGTTGGTCCTGCCGAAACACTTGCATGACGGGCTCAAGGCCCTGGGCCGCCAGGACGGGGCAACGCAGTTCATGACATTTCTGGCGGCGTTCAAGCTGCTGTTGCATCGCTACACGAACCACGACGACCTGATCGTGGGCACGCCGATCGCCAACCGCAATCGGCTCGAGACCGAAGGGCTGATCGGATTCTTCGTCAACGCGCTGGTCTTGCGCACGGACCTTTCGGGCAACCCGAGTTTTCGCGAGCTGTTGCGGCGCGTCCGGGAGGTCTGCTTGGGGGCCTATGCCCATCAGGACCTGCCCTTCGATCGGCTGGTCGAGGAACTGCACGTGCAGCGGGACCTGAGCCGCAACCCGCTCTTCCAAGTTATGTTCGTGCTGCACGACGCGCCGCTCAAGACGGTCGCGCTGCCGGGCATGACCCTGAGCCCGGTCGAGGGCGACGGCGAGACGGCTCACTTCGATTTGACGCTCCAGATCGCCGACACCGATCAAGGGCTGAGCGCTTCCTTCGTCTACAACACCGATCTGTTCGAGGCCGATACCATCGCCCGGATGACGGGGCATTTTCGCACCCTGTTGGACTCCATCGTCGCCGATCCCGAGCAGCGCGTTTCGGACGTGCCCCTGCTGAGCGAAGCCGAGCGGCGGCGGCAGGTCGTGGAATGGAACGGCGCCACGATCGAGCCTGCGGGGGATGTCAGCGTTGATCAACTCTTCGAGGCGCAGGTCGAGCGAACGCCGGACGCCATCGCCCTCGTGTGCGATGCGGAGCAGTTGACCTATGGCGAGCTCAATCGCCGTGCCAACCAACTGGCCCATCGCCTGCGGGCTCTGGGGGTCGGGCCCGAGGTGCCGGTGGCCGTCTGCCTGGAACGCTCGATGGAGCTAGTCATAGGGTTGCTCGGCATTCTCAAGGCCGGCGGCGCGTATCTGCCGTTGGATCCGTCCTATCCGATGGAGCGTCTCGCCTTCATGCTCAAGGATTCCGCGGCGCCGGTGCTGCTGACTCGGGAGCGGTTGGTCGCGGGGCTGCCGAAGCTGGAGGCGAAGTCAGTATTGCTGGATTCCGATTGGCAGTCCATTGCGTGCGAGAGCGAAGACAATCCCGCCAACGCGACCCGCTCCGACGACCTGGCTTATGTCATCTACACGTCAGGATCGACGGGGCAGCCCAAGGGCGTTGTCGTCCAGCATGGCGCCATTTCAGGACATTGCCTGAATGTTCAAGCGGCGTTCGCGCTGAGCGCAAGCGACGCTGTCCTCCAATTCGCGTCGCCGAGCTTCGATGTGTCGCTGGAGGAGATTCTGCCGACCCTGATCGCCGGTGCCCGGATCGTCGTCATGGGGACGGAGATTTGGCATCCGGCGGAGTTTCATCGCAGGATCGCGGAGTTCGGACTTACGGTCCTCAATCTTCCAACCGCCTACTGGCAGGAGCTGGCGCGCGAATGGGCGGATGTCGAGGCGCTGGTCCCGAACATTCGGCCCAGGCTCTTCATTGTCGGCGGAGACACGATGTCGCCGGACGCGCTCGCGCTTTGGCGGCGGACGCCGGTGAATTCCGTTCGATTGCTCAATGCCTACGGTCCGACCGAGACGACGATCACGGCAACGGCTTGCGAAATTGCGCCCGGTCCTGGCGACGTCGCGACCCGTCAACGCGTGTCCATTGGTCGTCCCCTGGCCAACCGGGCAGTCTACATTCTGGACCGGCAGGGCAGTCCCGTTCCGATTGGCATTCATGGTCATCTGCATATCGGC
>DATNIT010000216.1:0-12934 GCA_035604335.1 Allostellaceae bacterium
AATATTACAGACGCTACCGATCGGGCTCCGCGCCGCGATCCGTGGAACAAGGGCAAATTGACTGGAGCGAAACCGCCGCTCCGACCGAAGCACGTTTGGTCAATCCGCACCAAATTGCAGGTCGAAGGCCGAAAGCGCGACCTGGCGATGTTCAATCTCGCAATTGACAGCAAACTCCGCGGCTGCGATGTGGTCAGCCTGAAAGTGGAAGATGTGGCGCCACACGGGCATGCCGTCGATCGCGCAACCGTGCGGCAGAAAAAGACGGGACGGCCAGTCCGGTTCGAGCTGACGGAGCAAACACGTGAGACGCTCGATTCGTATCTCGGAGCGACCGGCAAAAAGCCCGACGAGTTCCTCTTTCCGGGCCGCGGTCGCCGCGATCGGTGCATGACAACGCGGCAGTACGCGCGGTTGGTCTCCCAGTGGATTGGCGCCATTGGGCTTAACCCCTGCTTCTTCGGAACGCATTCGCTCCGCCGAACCAAAGCGACACTCATTTATCGTCGTACCGGCAACTTGCGTGCCGTGCAATTGCTCCTTGGACACACAAAGATCGAAAGTACCGTTCGCTATCTTGGGATCGAGGTCGACGACGCCCTCGCCATAGCGGAACAAGTTGACGTCTGATTTGTGGGGGCAAAGCTGACGGGCTTTGCCCCTTTTCTTTCGTCGGAATCGTGCCAATAGCTGACTCCCCGGCGTCCAGCAGTGTCGGATAAAATGGGCCCATCCAGCGGAGGAATAGGATTGAATCGAATCGTAGTCTGGCTATATCGCGCACTCGGCGCAGCGACAGCGATCGGAATAATGGAACTGCTCTCGGACGTTGCGCATGAGCCGTTGTCGCAGGTCCCGTTCGTCACTTCGATCGTCCTCACCTTGTCGTTGCCCGAAAGCGAGGCGGCGCAGCCCTATGCGATCATCGTCGGGCATCTCGCATCGTGCGCCACGGGATTTGTCGCGCTTTGGTACCTCGGCTCTGGCGAGACGGCGAGTGCCTTGGGCGTCGGGTTGGCGACGTTGCTAATGCTGGCATTGCGCGCAATGCACCCGCCGGCCGGCATTGATGCGTTCCTAATTGCTGGCTGGGGCCTGCCGACGAGCTGGCTGCTGAGCCCGGTACTGGTTGGCGCTGCGCTGCTCGCCTTGTTCGCCAGATTGTGGTCGATGGGTGAGCGCCGTCTTATAAGCCAACCCACAAGATGACCGCCCGCTAATCCCGTATTCGGCTATAGGTTCATTCGGGTCGGGCCCGGTCGGGCAGGACTATGTCGGCTTGACCTTCAATTTCAGAGATCCGCGCCAGCGCCCAGCACCGCCGTTCAGTGCCATTACCAGGCCTCGGTAAATGTCACTCGATGAACTCATCAACGAGACTGATGAGGGATGTCGGGATAGCAATGCCGAGAGCCTTGGCAGTCTTGAGATTGATGACCAGGTCAAACTTAGTCGGCTGTTCGACCGGAATCTCGCCCACCTTCGTTCCTCGTAATATTTTGTCGACCATGTCTGCGGAGCGCCGAAAAAGGGTCGGAAAGTTTGGGCCATACGCCATGAAGCCATCCGCCGCCGCGAAATCCCGTGTACCGCTCACGGTTGGCAGTCGTGCTTTGAGCGCCAAACTGTTGATTTGAAATCGCTGGCTTATCGCCAACGGCTCCACGGCGACATAAAGGGCATCAGCATCGCGCTGGAATGCGTCGAAGGCATGCGGGATGTCGTCCGCCCGCCGAATTCCCTGCTTCACGACATCGATCCCTAACTTGTTTGCAGCCATTTCAGCCTGTGCCATTTCTGACAACGTCGACGGATAGCTAATGTTGCCCAAAATAGCTAAGCGACGAAGGCGAGGGATTATCTCGCGGAGCGTCGCGATCCGCTTGCCCGCAGCGTCAGCTGCCTGCAGCGAATTGCCGGTAACGTTCGCGCCTGGCCGCCCCAAACTGCTGACCAAGCCGCTCGCAAGAGGATCGATCTCGACGGTGAAGACAATGGGAATGACCGATGTGGCTTGCTTTGCCACGAAGGCCCCGGCGCCCGACGTGACGATGACGTCGACATTCAGCTGGATGTACTCCCGCACGATCTCCGCGTAACGGGCCGCGTCGCCATTCGCCCATCGATATTGCGTCGCTATAGTGCGACCCTCTTCCCACCCGAGCTCCGCGAGCCGCCCAACAAAAGCCGCAAGCCAGCTGCGCCAAGCCTCAGCCGAGGCCGTGCCAAAGAACCCAACCGTCGGCAGCCTCGCCGAGGCTCCACACGCAACGAACGACCAATTAGCCGCGCATGTGGCGCCCGCAAGGGCTAAAAAAGTCCGCCGCCCTAGCAATTCGATGACCCCCGGTCTTTCTTAGGTTGGTTGCAACCGCCAAGAGCGAACCTCATACGCACCAGTCTATATATGCTGGGGCAAAGCTACCACAGAAAGGTCCTATCGCTGTGAAGGACCACGAGCGCCTCGGGGATGCAGCTTGTGGAGAGCCCACCAATGACCGCTTAGATCAATCGCGTCGGTTTAGCGATTTCCGGGGCAGGTCCGGTATTTGACGGAAGCCGGACACACTGTTGGCAAATTCGACGGTCTCAGACGTGCCACACACGGACATTCGCAAGCGTACCGCGACAAGAAAACGCGAAGACCGCGGGCGCGACCCTTCGTCCTCAATGCGTGTCGAACACGCGCTGATAGGCGGCGTTCGCGGTCTCGACCGCCTTGCGTTCGGCCGGCGTCGGATTGTCGGGATCCTTGGCCGGCGGCAGACTGCCGAAGCGCATGAGACACGCCATGAGTAAGAGCCGCGCCTTTGTCCCCGTAAGGTTCGATCCGGAGATGAAGAGCGCGGTTCCGTCCGCGAAACCCTCGGGCGCCCCGCGACCGACCCGGACCACCGGCAAGCCGCTCAGTACCGCTTTCTCCATGATCTTCGAGCGCGCCTGCGAGGTCATAGATCCATAAGGCACCTGGCCCTCGGTGACGAATCCCGTCAGGTGGCCGCTCCGCAGCTTGTGATCGAGCAAATAGGCGAGATCGCCTTCGAGCGCCGGATCGTCGCCGAAATCCTCGCCGAAATAGCCGCCGTCCTTGACGATCGACACGGACGGGATCGCATCCGGCAGGATGTCGCCGTCGCGATTCTTGATGACGATGTCAAAGCTGACGATCCCGTTGCTTCCGCTCCGCACGGCCCGCACCGCTTGCGGCAGCCGTGAGGTGTTCACCTCGGACAAATGTGTATGCTTGTAGGCCGGCACGTACATCAGCACCGGCTTGCCGACATGATTGACGCCGCCGAGGATTCCGCCATGCCCGCCGGTCGCGACATAGCCGCCAGGCCTGGCGTCGGCCTTCGCGACTTCGCGGGCGGCGAAGGCCTGCTGTTCCTGGATGACGACGACGCCGGTCCGGCTGCGGCCTTGCTCGTCGGCCCAGATGCGCGAATTGATGAAGGTCAGGCTGTCGACGATGTTCTTCGGACCGTCGTTGCTGATCTGGCCTTGCGGGCGCTGGGCTGCATTGCCGCAGATCGGCAGCGTCGTGTCGATGAGGAGGTTCAGCCAATATGCGGTCTCCTCGACGGCCGGGCTGCCCTGCGTGAAGATCGCGCCGTCATAGCGACCGCTCGACATCACTTTCTGCGCGATGTTGGTGACGCGCGCCAGGGCAGGCCGCGGCGGCGACGTCGCCAGATGCCGCGGCTTGTAGGGGAAAAAATCCTTTCCGCGCGTCTCCGGTTCGATGTCGCCCTCGCCAACATCGGTGCGCAGCGCTGCCGGCAGTCCCTTCGTGTAACCGCTCGGCGGCAGCAGCCGGTAGAAATCGACCGACGCCAGCGAGGAGATCGAATTGACGAGGCCGCTGGGATCGACCGAAAGCCGGTCGATCTCCTCGAAGCTGCGCGAGCCGTCGGGGAAAAATCCCTGCCGCGCCTGCGCCGCTGGCGCGTTGGGCTCGGCGCATTCCTCTTCCCACGGCTGCCCGCCCACCTGCCGCGCCATGTAGGGCAGCGGATAAACGCCGTCCTCGGGCCGCAGCTCGATCTCGTAGACCGGCTTGTCGTCAACGCCGCGCCGCTCCTTGTGGAACACGCCGTCGACGTCAATATAACCATCCGGCGGGGCATAGAGCTCCGCCGCGTCGCGCTCGAGCGGATGAGCCGAGAATTGCTCGACATAGACCTTGGCCGGTGCGGCCAGACGCTGCGTGCGCAACGCGTCGAACCGGACCATGGTGCCGTCCGGCTGGGTCATCGGCGGCAATCCGTATTTCTGGCGCGCCTTGTTGGAAGTGACCAGCGGCGGCGTGTTCTGGATCGTCGCATTCGGTCCGGACAGATGGGCGATGCGCAGCTTGGCTTTCTCGGCCATGGATAAGACCTCCTCGCTCAAGAGTTGAAGATGGCACGCGAAGCGCCGGGCCCACAATCCTCGCCCAGGCGAATGCAGCTCGCGCCATGTCCGGGCGCGACCATTGCGACCGGCGGAACCGACGCAATACAATCGGAAACCGCCGACTTGCAGCGGGGGGCAAAGCTGCAGCCGGGCGGCAGCGCGTGGAGATCGGGCGCGCTTCCGGGTATGGCTTCGATGTCCTTGCCGCGCATCTCCCCGTGCACGGTCGAGGCCAGCATGCCGATCGTGTAGGGATGGCGCGGGTTCATCAGGACGTCGCGTGCGCTGCCGTATTCGACGATGCGGCCGGCATACATCACGGCAACCTCATCGGCGATCTGCGCGGCGACGCCCATATCGTGGGTCACGAAAATGAGCCCCATGCCGAACTCGCGCTGTAGATTGCGCAACAGCACCAGCACCTGGATCTGCACCGTCGCGTCAAGCGCGGTCGTGGGCTCGTCGGCGAGCAGCAGCGCCGGACGGCAGGACAAGGCGATGGCGATCATCGCGCGTTGCCGCAGCCCGCCCGACAGCTCGTGCGGATAAGATTGCAGGCGCCGTTCGGGCGACGGCACCTTGACCAGCTGCAACAGCTCCAGCGCGCGGTCCTGCGCCGCGCGCCACGATATCCCCTCGTGCCGTACCACGGTCTCGGCGATCTGGTGGCCGATCGTGTAGACCGGGTCGAGCGCGGTCATCGGCTCCTGAAAGATCATCGACACGACCGAGCCGCGCAGTTTCGCAAGCTGCCGCTCGGACAGCGCCAGGATGTCGTGGTCGCCGATCCGCATGCTACCGCTGATCTGCGTCCGCCGCTTGGGAAGGAGACTCATCAGCGCCCGCATCGTCACCGACTTGCCTGAGCCGGACTCGCCGATGATGCACAAAACCTCGCCGTGGCGGAGGCTGATCGAGACGCCGTTGACCGCCTCGACTGTCTCGTCCCGGCTCACGAATTTGACATGCAGGTCCTCCACCATCACCAGCGGTGCGGCGGCTTCGCGGTTGGATATCGGGAGCAGCCGGGCCACCGCGGCGGTCATCCTGACACGATGGCTTCGGGGCGGACATGCCGAGCCAAAGGCGGCGGCGCGGCGCCGGCGCGGCTGTGGCCCGAGGCGCGGTCGGCCATGTGGCAGGCTGCAACATGGGATGCGCGATCCACCCATTTGGCGAGCGCCGGCGCGGCCTTGGCGCAGATCGGTTCGGCGAACGGACAGCGGGTTCTGAATCGACAGCCCGACGGCGGATTGATCGGGTTGGGTGGATCGCCGGTCAGCGGCGCGGTTTCGACACGGTCGCGCGGGTCGAGCGCGAGGCGCGAATTGAGCAGTGCCCGCGTGTAGGGATGCATCGGCCGTCGATAGATTGCCTCGGCGGGCCCGATCTCGACGATCTGGCCGAGATACATGACGAGAACGCGATCGGAGATGTACTGCACCACGTCCAGATCGTGCGAGATGAAGAGATAGGTGAGGTTGAAACTTCGCTTGAGGGATCGCAGCAGGTTTAGGACCTGCGCGGCGACCGATTTGTCGAGCGCCGAGACCGCCTCGTCCAGGATCAGCAGACGCGGGTTGAGCGCGAGCGCGCGTGCGACGTTGACCCGCTGTTTCTGACCGCCGGAAAGTTCATGCGGGTAGCGCATGCCGAACAGCTCCGGCCGCAGCCCCACGCGCTGCAAAAGGTCGCGGGCGAGCGCCCTGGCCTCGGCGCTGGCCATGCCATGGACCCGCGGTCCGTAGGCGATCGAGTCCTCGACCGTCAGGCGCGGGTTGAGCGAGGCGTCGCTGTCCTGGAACACGATCTGCATATAGCGGCGCAGTTCGCGCAGCGAGAGGCCGGAAGTCCCTCCGATCGGATCGCCGTCGAACACAAGGCTGCCGGCGTCGCGCGGCGTCAGGCACATCAGGAGCCGCGCCAGGGTGGACTTGCCGCACCCGGACTCGCCGACGATCCCCAGGCTCTCGCCTTTCAGCACCATGAACGAGACGTCGTCGACCGCCTTCACGACGGCGATCTTGCGCATCAACACGCCGCCGTGAATCGGGAAATACTTGCGCAGGTTCTCCGCGGTGAGGATCGGCTGCGCCTTGCCGCCGCGGTCGCGCGCGTCGCCCGATGAAACCGGCGTTGGCCGCGCGGCTTCGGGGCGGACCACCTCGTTCATACGCGGATGTCCATGGCCTGGCGCAGCCCGTCGCTCACCAAGTTGAACGAGAGCGAAGCAATGAAGATCGCCACCCCCGGCAAGGCGCAGATCAGCGGCTGGACATAGATCGATTGCCGCAGCGTCGACAGCATCAGCCCCCAATCCGCGGTCGGCGGCTCGACTCCCAGACCCAGGAACGACAGCCCCGCCGCCAGCAGGATCGACACAGAAATTAGGCTCGACGCGTAAATGAACACCGGCGCCATGATGTTGCGCAGCACGTGATAGAAGATGATCGACAGGGTCGAGGCGCCGCTGGCCCGCGCCGCCTCGACGAAATCGCGGGTGCGGATTTGCGTGGTTGCCGCCTCCGACACGCGGCACAGCGGCGGGATGAAGACGAGCGTGAGCGCCACCAGTCCGTTGGCGACGCCCCCACCCATGGTGCCCGAGATCGCCACCGCCAGAAGCACCGACGGAAAGGCATAGAATACGTCCATCGTGCGCATGACCAGCATGTTGACCCAGCCGCCGGCAAAGCCTGCAACGACGCCGAGAAAGCCGCCGATCGAGGTCGCGATGGCCACCGGCGTCAAGCCCATCGTCAGCGACATGCGGCCGCCCCAGATGAGGCGCGAGAGCATGTCACGTCCGAGCTCGTCGGTGCCCAGCAGAAACCCCCTGTAACCGATCGGCTTCAGGCGATAGAGCATACTGGTCTTGTTCGGGTCGAACGGTGCGACAAGCGGCGCGAGGATCGCGGCCAACGCAATGAGGCCGACGACCAGTAGGAAGAAGAGCGTGACGTAGTCGTAACGCAGGCGCCGGCCGACGGTGTGCCAATAGCCGCGCGGGGCCGCCGCAAACCTGTCTTCAGCGCCGGATGGCAGCGATAGCGGAAAGGACGCATCGGTCATTCGATCCGGGCTTTCATCCGCGCTTGATCCGCGGATCGATCGTGGTCTGAAGGAGATCGACCGTCAGGTTGATGGCGACGAAGCACAGCGCGAGCACCAGCATCGTACCTTGCAGCAGCGGGATGTCGCGGGTGAGGATCGCCTTGCTCATCAGGAAGCCGGTGCCCGGCCAAGTGAAAATCGTCTCGATCAGGATCGAGCCGCCGACCAGGTAGCCGAATTGCAGGCCCATAACGGCCAGCATCTGCGGCAGTGCGTTCCGCACCGCGTGGCGCAGCACGGCTATCCGGCCCAGACCCTTGGCGTTCAGGGTTTGGACGAAATCCTGGCTCAGGATTTCAGCCACCGCGGCGCGCGTGCTCCGCATGATGATGCCAAGCGGCACGGTCGCCGTGGTGATCACCGGGAGGACGGCGTATTTGAGCTGCGACCATCGCGTCACGTCGAAACTGTCCGAGCCTTCGGGCCCCATCCCGGTTGCGGGCAGCGCGCGGAGCTGAACCGCGAAAATGATCACCAGCACGATGCCGAGCCAATAGTTCGGCACGCTCACCCCGACGACGGAGATGCCGGTGGCGACCCGGTCGAGGCCTCGCCCAATGTGGAACGCCGCAAGGGTACCGAGCGCGATGGCCAGCGGAAAGGCGACCAGCACGGCGCCGATCGACACGATCAGCGTATGCGACAAGGCGCGGGTCACTTCGAGAAGGACCGGCCGGTTGGTCTGGATCGAGGTGCCGAGATCGCCGGACACGGCCCGCCCGAGCCATTTCAAGTACTGCACCGGAACCGGCTTGTCGAAGCCGTAAACCTGCTTCAGGTAGGCGACATCGGCCTGCGATGCGTCGGGTGGCAGCAGGGTTTGCACCGGATCGCCCGGAGCGAGATAGACGAGGCCGAAGCAGATGACCGTCACGCCGACGGCGATCGGTATCGCCAGCAGAATCCTTCGCGCCGCGTAAAGCCACATCGAGGTCGTCCCGATCGTGTCGGCAGCTTGTCCTTGCCTACGCAATTTGGGTGCCAAGCCGACGCGCCGTGGCGGCGCCCGGCCCTCGGCAGGGAAATGTGCACAGAAGTGACCGATCCACGCCGCTTTGCCGGCTTTCGACGGCGCGCCCGCAGCGCGGCGGTCGAGACACCGCGCATGTTGCGCTGCACAAAAATTGATTCGGCCGCTTACGGATCGATCAATCCGCCCTGCCTTAAAATCGTGCAGTCACGGAATCGCGGCGAAACCGCGACGCGATGCGTCGGCATGCCGCTTGCAACGGGCCTCCTGAGTCGACAGCGGCTCGCTGCCGACATCAATGAGACAGCGGGGTGCTGCGCGATGCTCGGATCAACTGGAACATCTCGTTCGGTCGCCCTCGGGCTGGTGCTTGCGGCAGCAATCACCGGCGCGCGCGCCGAGTCCGTGTTGCGGATTGCCATGACCGCCGGCGACCTGCCGGCCTGGACCGGGCAGCCGGATCAAGGCTTCGAGGGCTATCGCTTCGTCGGCTACAGCCTCTACGAGGGGCTGAGCGATTGGGATTTGTCGCAGCGCGACAAGGAAGTCGACATCAGGCCCGGCCTGGCGACGAAATGGTATCCCGACCCCAAGGACAACAAACGCTGGATTTTCGAGCTGCGTCGCGACGTCAAGTTCCATGACGGATGCGACTGGAACGCCGACGCCGCCGTCGCGAACTTCAAGCGCCTGACCGACAAGACCGATCCGGCCTTCGATCCGCTGAATTTCGCGCGCGCGCGCTCGCGCACCAACGATATTGCCCAGGTCGAGAAAGTCGACGACTACACCATCGCGATCGATACGATCTCCGTGTCGTCGCTGTTTCCATACAACACGCCATATGTCCTCATGCTATCGCCCTGCGCATTGAAGGCGGCGGGTTACAACTACCAGGTCTACGCCAAGACCCCGGCCGGCACCGGCCCCTACGAATTCGACAAGGTGGTGCCGCACGAACGGCTCGAGCTCGTCAAGAATCCGGACTACTGGGACAAGACCCGCGTGCCCAAGCAAGACCGCGTCGTCCTCATGCCGATGCCCGAGGCGTCGACCCGCGTCGCGGCCTTGCTCTCGGGTCAGGTCGACTGGGTCGAGGCGCCGCCGCCCGACGCAATCGACCGGCTGAAGTCGGCGGGCATGCAGATCGTCACCAACGTCTATCCGCATACTTGGCACTATCTTCTCAACGTGATGAACGGGCCTTTCAAGGATCTCCGCGTCCGCGAGGCCGCGAACTACGCGGTCAATCGCGATGACATGGCGGAAATGCTCAACGGCGTCGCCGTTCCAAGCTACGGCATCTATGTCCCGGCCCAGCGCTATTACGGCCACCCGACCGAATTCAAGACCGACCCGGTAAAGGCGACCGCGCTGCTCAAGGAGGCGAATTGCTATCCGTGCGCCATCAGCGTCGCGATCTCGACATCGGGCTCCGGGCAGATGCAACCGCTGCCGATGAACGAGCTGGTCAAGGAACAACTCGAGAAGGCCGGCTTCAAGGTAAAGTTCGACACGCTCGACTGGAACACCGTCCTTACCATCTATCTTCAGGGCGCGGTGAAATATCCCCAATACGACGCCGTCAATTTCAGCAGCGGCGCGACCGATCCGCTCAATTTCATCAAGACCGTAATGAGCACCTACCGATCGCCCAACGGTGCCAACTGGGGCGGCTTCGCGGACCCGAAGGTCGATGCACTGGCGAGCCAGGCTCTGTCGACCTTCGACGATGTGGAGCGTACCAAGGTCATCGTCGCCTTGCATGAGCTGACGGTCAAGGACGCCGCGCGCCTGTTCATCGTCAGCGATCTTAATCCGCGCGCCCTCTCGCCCAAAGTATCGGGCTTCGTCCAGGCGCAAAGTTGGTTCCAGGACATCACATCGGTCGTGGTAGCTCCGTGAACTAGAGGGCGCCCGACCGAGCATGTCCCTCGGCGAGCCGCTGTTTGAAGGGTTAGTTGACGAGCGCTTCACCGACGAATAGCAGCGTTTTGGTGCTCGTCGTCAATCACAGGCGTACGCCGATGGCGGCCAACGAATGACGGTGACGGGACGACTGCACCAGTCACGTGATGTCTAGGTGACGTCCGCTTATGCTCCGAAAATAGCCACGACGCTTGTGTCACGGCACTTCGCATTCGTGCCACTTCCGGACATAAAGGTTCGGCGTTTCTTGGCCGCGGGCATCGCCCGGGTCTAACCGCGCAATTTATGTGGGCCGCTGACACAGGTGCTTCCGCGCTCGTAGATGCGATGCGTCTCTGCGACTGCCAATGATGCGGTCAATTGCCCATGGTTGTGACGAGCCAAAGGGCGATCGATGGAAAAAGGACGAGCAGAACGAGCTTGACGAGATCTGCGACGACGAAGAGCGTTACGCCCTTGTAGACAGTCCATAGCGAAACGTCCGGCTGGATGCTCTTCAGTACGAAGACGTTGAGGCCCAGGGGTGGGTGGATGAGACCGGTCTCGACCACGCAAATATTGATTACGCCCCACCACAGGATGTCGTAGCCGAGATGCAGCACGAGCGGGGTGACGATCGGCACCGTGATCACCATCACTGCGAAAGACTCCATTACGGAACCGAGCAGCAGATAGACCACGAGGATCGCGGCCATGATGCTGAGCGGCTGCCAGTCGAGATGGGCCATGAAGTTGGTCGCCGTCTCGGTCAACGCGCTGATGCCGACGAAGAAGGAGAAGATCTGCGCGCCAAAGATCAGGCCATAGATCATGGCGGTGGTCGCGGTTGTACCGGCCATGACGTCCCAGAATCTGCTGCCGCGCAGCTTGCCGCGCCAGAGCGCGAAGAGGAACGACTCGAAAGCGCCGACTGCAGCCGCCTCGGTGGCAGTGAAGAAGCCGAAATAGATGCCGCCCAGGACGCTGGCGAAGAGAAAAAAGGCCGGGCCGCAGCGGCGCGCCGCTGCCCAAAGCTGCCCGGCCTCGCTCACGGCGCTCAGCGGTGCCGCCGATGGCGACATGCGTACATAGATCGCGATCGTGAGGAGGTAGAGCGCAATGGCAAGCAGGCCCGGCCCGATTGCGGCGACAAACAGCTGCCCGATCGACGCCTCGGAGAGCAGCGCAAAGAGGATCAGCGGCCCGGAAGCGGGCGGAAGTAGCGCACCCAAAGTTCCACCGGCGGCGACGACGCCCGTCGAGAAGGCGGGCGAATAGCCTCGGGCTTGCATCTCCGGCAATGCAACCTTGCCGATCGTTACGGCCGTCGAGATCGAATGCCCGGTGAGCGCGCCGAACCCGGCGCAGCCGGCAATCGTCGTCAAGGCGAGGCCACCTCGCAGGCGCCCCAGCAGCGCGTGAGCTAGGCGGTAGACATCCTCCGAAATGTCGGCGACGGCCGCAAAGCTTCCCATCATCAGGAAGAGCGGCAAGGTCGCCAATTGGATATCGCCGAGAAAGCCCGTGACCTCGGTCGAGGCGGCGCCGAGCGACGGAACCAGGCCGATGAAAAGGGCCGAGGCGATGACTCCGACGATCCCCATGATCGCGGCGATCGGGATGAGGACCAATGTCATGAGCCACATTCCGACGAAAACGATCGTCACCGTCGGGCCGACGTGATTTTGCGCCCACGAAGAGATGGGGCCGATATTGCCGATCGACAGCCAGACGACGGCAAGGATCCCAGCAGCCGTGACTGCCGCGGCGATATTTGCCGCACGCGAGCAGGCGAGGGCGCGGCGGATTTCATTGACGAGAATGACCGCCTGCACCAGCGTTCCGAAGGCCAGCAAAAACGCCACGCCGTGGATGAAAGGCGCTTGCGGCAGCAGCAGGATGACAGTCGTGCGCCCCTCGCTGCCGAGCTTTTCGGCGACGAGCTCGATGCGCCAGGCAAGCACCGCATAAAAGAGCCAAAGGCAGGCGCAACCCAGCACTTCGAGCCAGGCATGGACCGCCGGCGTGAAATAGCGTGCGACGAGATCGATCTTGAGATTGACGCGCTGGGCCATGCCGGCGGGGATGCAAGCCGCAATCGCAACCGAAAAGGTCATCTGAACCATCTCATTGATCGCCGCAATCGGCTCGTCGGTGATCCAGCGCAGCAGTACGTCGACCATCGTGATGGCGGCGACCGCCAGCATTCCGCAGACGCAGCCGACGGCGATGCCGTAGGAGAGACGGCTTAGCCGGTATTCTAGATGGTCGAGCGAAGACGCTCCAACCGCCGGTGCCGCGGCGGCTGCGGTCGGCAGCGTCGTCACAACAAAGCCCCCGCGGCCATCCGATTTACCTGAAAGGAAGAGCGCATAATTTCAGTCACACTCCGCCGAGGCGACCTGGCCTATTTCGAGCCCTTCAATGCAGCCGTCTCACTGCGGAAGGCGGCCAGCACCTTATCGCCATCGGGCGTGGCCTTTACCCAATCGTTGATCACCGGCGACACCGCAGCGCGCCATTTCGCCTCGATCTCCGGGGATTGCG
>DATNIT010000217.1:0-17045 GCA_035604335.1 Allostellaceae bacterium
TCCAGGAGACCTACAACACAACCTGGCTGATCGAGCGGCACGGTTTTCTCACGCCAGCCGACTTTCGACACAAGCAGCTTCAAACCAAACCCATCGCCGCGTAGGCTTCAATCCGGTGTCCCAGAAACCGCGGGCGGTACAAGCCCGACCATCGCCCCGTGGGATGCACGGGAAGGTATCGACACCTGCGGACACCATGCCGACGACCTCTGGCATGGTTCTTGCGCGGCATTTTAGGGATCGCTCCCAAACTGGGAGCAACTGGGAACAAAAGTGCTCCCAAATTAGCCCTTGATCTGATTACCTGATTTGGAACTAGGAGCGTACTAGGACATGCGCGTGCGCGATAAAGGAATACTCCCCGACGATCTCTCTCTTTTTTTCCTACCCATACTTATACCCCCACCCCTCATGTCCTAGTTGCTCCCAGTTTGTCTCGCCGACGGGGCGCGTTAACTCTCGGACTAAGGGTTGGGCCAGGTTGCGAAATCGTGACCTTGGTATAATACTGCCGAGAATACCGACGGCTCCCAGATGGTGCTCAGTTGCATTTAGGTGATAGGGAAGTAAAAGCAGTCCGATCCCAGCTATTAGGAGCAAGATTCCCGGGACATGAGCACCGATCCCGAGCAACCCAAAGCCAATAATGAAACAAAGAGCGGCGCCCAAAAATATAATTGCTGGCCGCACGTCCGCGCGCTCATGTGCTGCTGTGCTCGCAACCTCTACCGCCTGGGTTGCTGGTTTAGGTGTGCTTGGACTCCAGCTAATTTGCCGCATTACCTCACTGCGGTCTTCACGCTCGGGTTGGCGATTTTTGCTTATTACGCTTGGACGGAAGCCGTCCATGGCACCCAGGCCCTGCAAGGCCAATTGAAGGTCTTGCGCGAAGAGCAACGCCCGTGGGTCAGCTTCGGAGTTAACGTAACGCCCCTAAGCGTGGGCGGCTGCTGCGACGAGGATGAGGACGACGAAAAGCACGAGGACTGCTGACCTCCCCGTGTTTGTGTGTTTTCCGAGCTAGGCTAGGCTGGGCTAGGCGATCCGAGCCTCGACGCGGCTCACGCTTGCCGCCATGCTCGGGCGATGGCGATCCTCTCGATCCAATCCGCCGTCGCCTATGGCAGCGTCGGCAACGCGGCGGCGGTGTTTCCGCTCCAGCGTTTGGGCTTCGAGGTCTGGCGCGTCGATACCGTGCTGTTCTCCAATCACACGGGCTACGACGCCTGGCGCGGCACGGTGTTGGATCCCAAGCTGGTCGGAGAGATCCTCCGCGGCATCGAGGAGCGCGGCGCGCTGCCCGGCTGCGAGGCCGTGCTCTCCGGCTATCTCGGCAGCGTCGAGCTCGGCTCCGTGGTGCTGGACGGCGTGAGGCGGGTCAAGCAAGCCAACCCGCGCGCGCTCTATTGCTGCGATCCGGTTCTCGGCGACGCCGACCGCGGATTTTTCGTGCGGCCAGCGCTCGCGGACTTCTTCCGCGCGGAGGCGGTGGCGCTCGCGGACATCTTGACGCCCAACCGTTTCGAGCTCGAAACGTTGACGGGCTTGCGCGTCGACACGCTCGCGGCCGCGCGCGCGGCGTGCGACGCGCTGTTGGCACGAGGTCCCCGCGCGGTTCTGGTCACCAGCCTCGACGGCGCGGAAATCGCGACGGAGACAACGGCGCTGCTGGCGGCGACGCGCGAGGGCGGATGGCTCGTCCGCACGCCGCGCTTGCCGATCGTCGCCAACGGCGCCGGCGACCTCACGGCCGCGCTATTCCTGGCGCACTTCCTCGAGACCGGAACAGCGGGCGCGGCGCTTGGCGAGACAGCGGCCGGCGTCCACGCGGTGATCGCCGAGACGGTGCGCCGGGGCGCCGCGGAGCTCGCGATCGTGGCGGCGCAAGACGCGTTGTTGGCGCCGCCGCAGCGGTTTCCGGTCGAGCGCGTGTTCTGAAAAAGCGACGGGGGGGGGACACACTCGGCGTCCCGCCCCGTTTGACACCCGCGGAAGGCTCAGGCCTGCGAGGGCGCGTCCGGTCCTTGAGAGCGCCGGCGGCGATCGGCGAGGAACTCGTCGAACTCCGCCTTGTCCTTGGCGAAGCGGAGCCGGGTGAGGAACTCCTTGAACTCCTTCTGCTCCTCCTCGAGCCGGCGCAGGGTCTCCGTCCGGTACTCGTCGAAGGCGCGGTTGCCGCTCGAGCCCTGGCGGCGATGGCCGAACCACTGCGAGCACCAATCGGCCCCGCGGCTGGTGCCGCTCGGCTGCCACCGGCCCGCGTACTCATGCTTCCAGCAACCCATGCGTCCACTCCATATGAGAAAGGCCAGGACCGCGAGGCCCACTGGCCAGTAGAAGATGAAGCCCAGGACCGTCAGCACGATCCAGGCGGGCTTCCCGAGGTCGTCCAGTCTTGCCGCGATACCACCCATGGGATCTCCCCACGCTCGTGAATGTTAATTACATTTACATAGCTAAGGCCTGGCCCGCTCATTGTCAAGGCCGACCCCAGGGCCCCCCTGCGTCAGTCGGTCGCTCGCCGAGACCGAGCCCCTGCAGATAGGTGAGCACCGCGGCCTCCAGCAGCTCCTCCGGCGACATCGGGAGCTTGCGGCGGGCGGCGTCGCCGCGGCCGAAGAGCGAGGCGACGCCGTGGGAGAGCGCCCAGATGTGGAGCGCCATCATGAGGGCGGGCGGGCGGCGGTCTTTGGGGAGCCGCGCGCAGACGGCCTCGGAGGCCGTGCGCAAGACGGCGAAGGCGCGCTCGCCCGCCAGCTGCAGCTCGGGATGCGCATCCAGCGGGATCCCCGCCTCGAACATCGCGGCGTAATAGGCGGGCTCGGCGCGCGCGAAGGCGAGGTAGGACTTGCCGAGGTTCTCGAAGGCCGCGAGCGGATTGGGCGCGCCGTCGTTCCAGGCCTTGGTCAGCGCCGCATCGAAGCGCTCGAAGCCGCGGATGGCCACGTCGACCATGAGCTCGTCGCGGTCGCGGAAATGCCGGTAGGGGGCGGCCTGGCTGACACCCGCGGAGCGCGCGGCCTCGGCGAAGGTAAAGCCCAGCGGGCCCTTGGCCGCGATCAGGTCCAGCGCCGCTTTGATCAGCGCCTCCTTGAGATTGCCGTGGTGATAGCCCCGGCGCCCATGCCCGCGATCCGACCAAGCCATGTAATAGGCTTTTACATGAGTCGGCGGAAAAACACACTCCTTAGCGCGGAGGGCGCGGAGCATCCTCTTCCCATTCGTCATGCCGGCGCTTGTCGCGGGAATCCCCGTGTTCTTCCTCGAGGAAAAACACGTGGATGGCGGAACAAGTCCGGCCATGACGACGAGGGGGATTGGGCGAGATAGAGAGAGCGGCTCTTTTACAGCAGCGCCTGCACTGCGGAGCGCACGCGGTCGAAGACGCTGTCCCACTCGCGGGGCTTGGGCTGACGGAAGAGGCGGAGCGTCGGGTACCAAGGCGTGTCGTCGCGGCCGCGGAGCCAGCGCCAGTCCGGCGTATAGGGAACCAGCACGAAGGCGGGGATGCCGAGGGCGCCCGCGAGGTGCACCACCGCGGTGTCGACGGCGACGATCAGGTCGAGCTGCGGCAGCAGCGCCGCGGTCTCCGCGAAATCCGTGAGCTTGGAGCCGATATCGGTCACCAGCGCCTGCGCGCCAAGCGTCTGGATGTCGGCGGTGCGCAGGCCTTTCTGCAGGCTGTAGAGCGCCACACCCGGGAGATCCGCGAGGCAGAGGAATTTCTCGAGCGCGGTCGAGCGGTTCTTGTCGTTGTTGTGGCTGGGCTTGCCGGCCCAGACGATGCCGATCGCCAGCTTGGTGCCGGCGGGACGATGTACCGTCGGCGCAGCGACGCCCTGGGGCGCCTGCAGGTAGGGAATCTCTGCGGGGACGTTGTCGAAATTCGTGCGGAAGAAGCGCGGCAGGTTGAGGAGCGGCACGTAGTAGTCGCAGGCCGGCGTCTGCCGGCCGCTCGGGATCACCTCGGCGACGCCGGGAATGCCCGTCATCAACCGCGCCAGCTCCGCCTGGCACTCGAACACCAGGCGCCCGACCCGCGGCGCCACCATGGGCAGGTATCGGCAGAAATGGATGCTGTCGCCGAGGCCTTGCTCGTGATGCACCAGCAGCGAGATCGTGCGATTCTCCTGGCCCTCCCAGAGCGGGAACGGGAAGCGCCGGGGCGGGTTGTGCTTGAGTCGCCACCGGATCTCGTATTCCGGCCAGCCGCGGTCGAAATCGCCCATCACCAAGCGGGTGAGCGAGCGATCCCAGAGCACGTCGACATTGCCGTCCTTGGACGCCAGCGATTTGTCGAAGCACTCCACGGCGCCGGGATAATCGCCCATGCTGTGCAGCAAGAGGCCGAGATTGTGCAGCGTTTCCGGCCGGGTCGGCTCGAGCTCGAGCGAGCGGCGGAACGCCGCCGCCGCTTCCTCGAAGCGCAACATCTGCCAGAGCACGTTGCCGAGGTTGGAGTAAACGGCGGAGTTGGCCTCGCGAATGCTGAGCGCGCGGCGGAAGCAGGCCGCGGCCGCCGGCAGCTTCTCCTGCGCGCGCAGGATCACGCCGACGTTGTTGTAGGCGTCGGCGAATGGCGGGTAGAGCTCCAGGGCGCGCATGTAGAGCTTCATCGCGCCGTCGTTGTCGCCGGCCTGATGCCGCTGGGCGGCGGCGAGGAAGGCCTGTTTCGCGTTCTCGGGTACGGTCGGATCCGGCGGCTGGATCGCCGGCGCGGGAGCAGCGGCCGGCGGAGCCTCAGCCGGCGCTGCGGCGTTGTTTGACATCGTCTCCGCCCGACCGGTCCTCGAGATAGTCGCGCATTAGGATCTCCGCGATCTGCACGGCGTTGAGCGCGGCGCCCTTGCGCAGATTGTCGGCGACGACCCAGAGGCCGAGCCCGTGCTTCACCGTGGGATCCCGACGGATGCGGCTCACGAAGACGGAGTCCTCGCCCGCCGATTCTTGCGGCGTCACGTAGCCCGCATCGACGCGATGATCGACCACGCTGATCCCCGGTGCCTTCTTGAGCGCGGCGCGCGCCTGCTCCACCGAGATCGGGTTCTCGAATTCCACATTGACCGCCTCGGCGTGGCCGATGAAGACCGGCACGCGCACGCAGGTCGCGTGGACCGCGATGTCGGGATCGAGGATCTTGCGGGTCTCCACGACCATCTTCCATTCCTCCTTGGTCGAGCCGTCCTCCATGAAGACGTCGATGTGAGGAATGCAGTTGAAGGCGATTTGCTTGGTGAAGATCTCCTTGGTGATGGGGTCGTTCACGTAGACCGAGCGCGTCTGGCTGAAGAGCTCGTCCATCGCCTCGCGCCCGGCGCCGGAGACGGATTGATAGGTTGCCACCACCACGCGCTTGATGCGCGCGAGGTCGTGCAGGGGCTTCAGCGCCACCACCATCTGAATGGTGGAGCAGTTGGGATTGGCGATGATGCCGCGCTTCTCGTAGTGCGCGATGGCGCCCGGATTGACCTCGGGCACGACCAGCGGCACGTCCGGCTCCATGCGGAACTGCGAGGTGTTGTCGATCACGACGGCGCCCGTCTTGGCGGCGCGCGGCGCATGCACCGCCGAGACCTTGGCGCCCGGCGAGAACAGCGCGATGTCGATGCCCCTGAAATCGTAGCGGTCGAGGTCCTCGACCTTGAGGACGTCGTCCTCGCCGTAGGAGACCTCGCCGCCCGCCGATCGCTCCGAGGCGACCGCGGTCACGTCTTCCGCTGGGAATCCATGCTCGGCCAGGATGCTCAGCATCTCGCGGCCGACATTGCCGGTGGCGCCAACCACCGCTACTTTAAAGCCCATAAGACAGTCTCCGGGGAAAGGCGTGCCTTGCCTTGATCCGGCTTCACTTACGCCGCGGCGCCGCGAATGACAAGGGTGCCGTCGAGCGCTCCGCCGCGGAACCTGCGCCCGTCGGCGAGGCAAAAACGGGAGGCGATGCCATGGCCGAGGTCACGGAGGCGCGTAGCGGGTTCGCGCATTTCTGGCCCTATTACCTGCGCGCCCATATGGACCCGCGCACACGCGCCTTTCATTACGTGGGCACGATCGCCGGCGTCGTCCTGGTCCTGATCGGCCTCCTGGCGGGACCCTGGTGGCTCATGGTGCTGGGCGTGCTTGCGGGCTACGGCATCGCCGTCCCCTCGCACCTCATGTTCGAGGGCAACAGGCCCGCGACCCTGGTCAATCCCCATTGGTCCCTGGTCGGCGACTTCTACATGCTGGGCCTGTTCCTGACGGGACGGCTGCACGCCGAGCTCGGCCGGGTGGCCGTGCTCCGCGATCTCGCGGGTCACGGCATCCGCCCGATCTGACCCTCGTTCAGGCGAGCTTCTCGAGCTCCCGCAGGATGGCATCGCCCATGCCCGTGGTGGAGACGCGTGTGGCGCCGGGCTGCATGATATCGCCGGTGCGGGCACCGCTTTCGAGCGCCTGCCGCACCGCGCGCTCCACCAGCTCGGCCTCGTCCTTCATGTCGAAGGAATAGCGCAGCATCATCGCGAAGGAGAGCAGGGACGCCAGCGGATTGGCCGCGTCCTTGCCGGCGATGTCGGGCGCGCTGCCGTGGACGGGCTCGTAGAGCGCCTTGCGCCGGCCGCTGCTGTCGGCGGCGCCCAGCGAGGCCGAGGGCAGCATGCCCAGCGAGCCCGTGAGCATCGCCGCGCAGTCCGACAGGATGTCGCCGAAGAGATTGTCGGTGACGATGACGTCGAACTGCTTCGGGTTGCGCACGAGCTGCATGGCGCAGTTGTCGGCGTACATGTGCGCGAGCTCGACGTCCTTGTACTCGGCCGCATGCAGCTTCGTGACCTCGTCGCGCCAGAGCACGCCGGTGTGCATGACGTTGGCCTTCTCGACCGACGTCACCTTGTTGCGCCGCTTGCGCGCGAGCTCGAAGGCGACGCGCGCCACGCGGATGATCTCCGGCGTCGTATAGACCTGCGTATCGACGCCCCGGCGCGTGCCGTCGGGCAACGTGGTGATGCCGCGCGGCTCGCCGAAGTAAACGCCGCCCGTGAGCTCGCGCACGATCACGATGTCGAGGCCCTTGACGATCTCGGGCTTGAGCGTGGAGGCGCCGATCAGCGGATCGAACACCATCGCGGGCCGCAAGTTCGCGAACAGGTCCATCTCCTTGCGCAGCCGCAGAAGGCCGCGCTCGGGCTTCGACTGGAACGGCAGCGCGTCCCATTTCGGTCCGCCCACGGCGCCGAACAGCACGGCGTCGCTCTGCTGCGCCAAGCGCAAGGTCTCGTCGGTGAGCGGCACGCCGTGCGCGTCGAGGGCGGCGCCGCCCACGAGCCCCTCGGTCACGTCGAAGGTGGCGATGCGGCGGCGGTCGAACCACTCGATGACGCGGCCTACCTGGCGCATCACCTCGGGACCGATGCCGTCGCCGGGCAGGGACAGCACTTTCTTATTGGCGGGCATCGTCAATGTCCTTGGAATTCAGAGGTCGCGCGCGCTCAGGAATAGAGCCACGGTTGGCTCAGGCGCTGGCGCTGCTCGTAGCTGTCGATCGCGGGCGCCTTCTGCATGGTGAGGCCGACGTCGTCGAGGCCGTTCAGGAGGCAGTGCTTGCGGAAGGCGTCGATCTCGAAATGAATCTTCTCGCCGTCCGGGCGCTCGATGGTCTGCTGCGCGAGGTCGACGGTGAGCCGCGCGTTGGCGCCCTTCTTGGCGTCGTCCATCAGCTGATCGACGATCTGCTGCGGCAGCTTGATCGGCAGGATGCCGTTCTTGAAGCAGTTGTTGTAGAAAATGTCGGCGAAGCTCGAGGCGATGACGCAGCGGATGCCGAAATCGAGCAGCGCCCAGGGCGCGTGCTCCCGCGAGGAGCCGCAGCCGAAGTTCTCGCCGGCGACCAGGATCTTGGCGCTGCGATAGGCCGGCTGATTCAGCACGAAGTCCGGCTTCTCCGAGCCGTCAGCATTGTAGCGCAGCTCGTCGAACAGCACCTTGCCAAGACCGGTGCGTGCGATGGTCTTCAGGTGCTGCTTCGGGATCACCTTGTCGGTGTCGCAGTTGATGATCGGCAGCGGCGCCGCGATCCCGGTGAGCGTGGTGAATTTTTCCATCGATACGGCTCCTCAGCCCAGCTTGCGCACGTCGGTGAAATGTCCGGCGATCGCCGCCGCCGCCGCCATGGCGGGGCTCACGAGGTGAGTGCGGCCGCCGCGGCCCTGGCGGCCCTCGAAATTCCGGTTCGAGGTCGAGGCGCAGCGCTCGCCGGGCTCGAGCTTGTCGGGGTTCATGGCGAGGCACATGGAGCAGCCGGGCTCGCGCCACTCGAAACCCGCATCGAGGAAGACGCGATCGAGGCCCTCCTCCTCCGCCTGATGCTTCACCAGGCCGGATCCGGGCACCACCATGGCATTGACGCCCGCCGCGACCTTGCGGCCCTTGGCGACGGCGGCGGCCGCGCGCAGGTCCTCGATCCGGCCGTTGGTGCAGGAGCCGATGAAGACGCGCTGCACCGGCAGCTCCGCGAGCCTGGTGCCGGGCTTCAAGCCCATGTACTCGAGCGAGCGGGTCATCGCCGCGCGCTTGGCTTCGTCCGCGACATCGGCGGGGTTCGGCACCACGCCGGTGATCGGCAGCACGTCCTCGGGGCTGGTCCCCCAGGTGACGTGCGGCACGATCGATGCCGCGTCGATCTCGACGGTGCGGTCGTAGTGCGCGCCGGGATCGCTCGGCAACGTGCGCCAAGACTTGATCGCCTGCTCCCAAGCCGCGCCCTTGGGCGCGTGCGGCCGGCCCTTCAGGTACTCGAAGGTGGTCTCGTCGGGCGCCACCAGCCCCGCGCGCGCACCGCCCTCGATCGTCATGTTGCAGACGGTCATGCGGCCCTCCATGGAGAGGCCGCGGATGGTGCTGCCGGCATACTCGATCACATGGCCGGTACCGCCGGCGGTGCCGATCTTGCCGATGATCGCGAGGATCAGGTCCTTGGGCGTGACGCCGCCCGGCAGCTTGCCCTCGACCCGCACCAGCATGTTCTTGGCGGGCTTCTGGATCAGCGTCTGGGTCGCCAGCACGTGCTCGACCTCGGACGTGCCGATCCCGAAGGCGAGGCAGCCGAAGGCGCCATGGGTCGCGGTGTGGCTGTCGCCGCAGACCACGGTCATGCCCGGCTGGGTCATGCCCTGCTCGGGCCCGATGATGTGCACGATGCCTTGGCGGATGTCGGACATGCCGTAATAGGGGATGCCGAATTCCTTGACATTGCGCTCGAGCGTCTCGACCTGGAGCCGCGATTCCGGCTCCTCGATGCCGCGCGACCGGTCGGTGGTGGGGACGTTGTGGTCGGCGACCGCGATGGTGGCATCGGGACGCCGCACCCCGCGCTTGGCCACGCGCAAGCCCTCGAAGGCCTGCGGGCTCGTCACCTCATGGACGAGGTGACGGTCGATGTAGATGAGACAGGTGCCGTCGGGCTGCCGGTCGACGAGGTGGGCATCCCAGATCTTGTCAAAGAGCGTGCGCGGTTTGGTCATGGACGTGATCTCTGAAATTGATGCTGCGCGGACGGGGTTCGCCCTTCGACGCGCTCCCTACGGTCGCTTGCTCAGGATGAGGGTGTGCCTTGTTTGAACCGCACAATCGCCCTCATCCTGAGCAAGCGCCCTGTTGGGGCGCGCGTCGAAGGACGCGCCTAGGCCGGCGTGTCGGGGGCCGTATCGGCGGCGCCGGTCACGGGCACCTCCGCCTCGGCAGCCTGGCCGCGCTCGGCGATGCGCGCCGCCTTGCCGGTTCGGCCGCGGAGGTAATAGAGCTTGGCGCGGCGCACGGCGCCGTGCCGCATCACCTCGATCGCGCTGATGCGCGGCGAATAGAGCGGGAAGATGCGCTCTACGCCCTCGCCATAGGAGATCTTGCGCAGCGTGAAGCTGGAGTTGAGGCCGGCGTTCTTGCGCCCGATGCACACGCCCTCGAAGGCCTGAATGCGCTCGCGCTCGCCTTCCACCACCTTGAGGCTCACTTTGACCGTATCGCCGGGCGAGAATTCCGGGATCGTCCGGCCGGCCAGCAGCTTCTCGATCTGCTGCGCTTCGAGTGTCTTGAGCACGGTCATGGCATCACCTCTTTCATCCGTTCTTCTGCCGAGGCTCGGCGCTTTGCAAGGCGAGCCGGCGTTCCCACAAATCCGGGCGACGCTCCCGCGTCACCCTCTCCCGCTGCTCCTGCCGCCATTGGCGGATCCGATCGTGGTGACCGGAGAGCAGCACCTCCGGCACCGCGCGGCCTTCCCAAACCTGCGGCCGCGTGTAGTGCGGATATTCGAGGAGGCCGTCCTCGAAACTCTCCTCCGCCAGCGTCGCCTGGTCCCCGACCACCCCCGGCAGCAGCCGCACGCAGGCGTCGATGAGCGCGATCGCCGCCGGCTCGCCGCCCGAGAGCACGAAATCGCCGAGGCTCAACTCCTCGACGCCGCGCGCCTCGATCACCCGCTCGTCCACTCCCTCGTAGCGGCCGCAGAGCAGGCTCACGCCCGGACCCGCCGCCAGCGCCTTGATCCGCGCCTGGTCCATCAGACGGCCGCGAGGCGAGAGATAAACCACCGGGCCCGGCCCGGCCGCTTCCGCGATCGCGCGATCGAGCACGTCGGGCCGCATCACCATGCCGGGACCGCCGCCGAACGGCGCATCGTCGACGGTGCGGTGTTTATCGCGCGCAAAACCGCGGATGTCCACTGTTTCGAGCCGCCAAAGCCCGTCGCTCAAGGCCTTGCCCGCGAGCGAGCAGCCGAGCGGCCCCGGGAACATCTCGGGGAACAGCGTCATCACGGTCGCGGTCCAGTTCACTTCGTTCACCTTTGTTTTCCGCGGGCGTCGAGCCGCCACACCAACCCTCGACGCCCGCGTAATCTACTTGCCGCTCGCGGGTTCCGGAGGCGGCGTCTCGAACAGCCCCTCCGGCGGGTCGATCACCAGCCGGCCCGCCTCCAGATCCACCACCGGCACCACGCGATTGGTAAACGGCACCATTACCGGCGCGCCGGCCTCGCGTTTGATCTCCAGGCTGGGCCCGCCGCCGTAATCGTGCACCGCCACCACCTCGCCGAGAGTCGCACCGTCTTTGAGCTCGGCTCGCAACCCCACCAGATCATCCCTGTAGAACTCGCCCTCCGCCGGGGCCGGCAGCGCCGAGCGCGGCACGTAGAGCTTGGTCCCCTTGAGCGCCGCCGCGGCATCGCGATCTCCGATCCCCTCGACCTCCGCCAGCACCGCGCCGCGCGCCTTGCCGACGACCGTCAGCGAGAACTTGCGCCCGCTGCTTTCGTCCTCGAGCGGCCCGTAGCTCGCGAAGTCCTCGGGCACCGCCGCGTAGCTCAGGACGCGGACCGCGCCCTTGATGCCGTGAGCGCCGAGCACGAGACCCATGAGCACGCGCCGCCCCGAGCCCATGAGCCGCGCGGCGCCTTTAGGCCTGCGGCGCGGTCTCGGCCGCCGGCGCGGCTGCACCCGCCGCCGCCTCTGCGCCGCCCTCGGCCGACTTCGCCCGTTCCTGCGCCTTGGCGCGCGGCGCGGACTTCTTCGGCGTTTCGCGGATCTCGGGCTTCGGGCGCAAGCCGGCATCGCCGAGGAAGCGCGCCACCCGGTCGCTCGGCGTCGCGCCCATCTTGAGCCAATGCTCGATGCGCTCGTTCTTGAGCATCACGCGCTCCTTGTGGCCACGGTCGAGCATCGGGTTATAGGTGCCGACCTTCTCGATGAAGCGGCCGTCGCGCGGATTGCGGGAGTCCGTCACCACGATCGAATAGAACGGGCGCTTCTTCGCGCCGCCGCGGGTCATGCGAATCTTGAGGGCCATATGTCTCCTTTCAGTTGTTTTCCGCGAGCGTCGAGCCGCGGGGTTGTTTTTCCGCGGCCTTCGAGCCGCCACACCAACCCTCGAAGGCCGCGTAAGGGGTTGGCTAGTCATTCCGGCTGATGTCGCACCGCCTCGACCCGGTAGCCGTCGGGATCGATGATGAAGGCGGCGTAGTACTGCGGGTGATACTCCGGCCGAAGGCCCGGCTTGCCGTTGTCGCGGCCTCCAGCGGTGAGCGCCGCCGCGTGGAAGGCATCGACGGCGGCGCGGAACGGCGCGCTGAAGCAGACGTGCCCATTGAGCGCGGGGCCGTCGGCATTGTGAGTGATCCAAAACG
Organism: Allostellaceae bacterium; assembly: GCA_035604335.1. GTDB lineage: Bacteria > Pseudomonadota > Alphaproteobacteria > ATCC43930 > CGMCC-115725 > DASZHJ01. Next base: position 12,152 of record DATNIT010000217.1, read on the forward strand.
GCAGCGCTTGCTCCTTGAGCGGATGCGGCTCCGCGCGGCCATAACCGGAGGCATCCTCGACGTCGAACAGGCGGCGATATCCGAGCGGCGCCAGGACCGCGTCGTAGAAGGCGCGGCTCCGCGCGAGGTCGCGCACGGCGAGCGAGACGTGGTCGATCATCGCCCGAACGGCCTGCTGCCGCGGCCCGGCATGAGGCCGGGGAGCCCGTGGCGCATCAGGCCTTTCTTTCCGAGCTTTTGGGCCTTCCGCATCATGTCGGACATGTCCTGATACTGCTTCAGGAGCCGGTTCACCTCAGGCACCGTGGTGCCGGAGCCAGCCGCGATCCGCCGACGGCGCGAGCCGTTGAGCACTTTCGGATTCCGCCGCTCCTTGCGCGTCATGGAGGAGATGATCGCCTCCTGGCGCTTCAGCAGGCTCTCGTCGATGTTGGCCTCGTCGATCTGCTTCTTGATCTTGCCGATACCCGGCAGCATGCCCATCAGGCTCGACATGCCGCCCATCTTCCTGAGCTGCTTCAGCTGAGAGGCGAGGTCGTCGAGATCGAAGCTGCCCTTCTGGATCTTGAGCGCGAGCTTCTCGGCGTCTTCCTGCTCGACGGTCTCGGCGGCCTTCTCCACGAGACCGACGATGTCGCCCATGCCGAGGATGCGGCCGGCGACCCGGTCGGGCTGGAAAGCCTCGAGCGCGTCGAGCTTCTCGCCGACGCCGACGAACTTGATCGGGCGACCCGTGATTGCGCGCATGGAGAGCGCGGCGCCGCCGCGCGCGTCGCCGTCGACGCGTGTCAGCACGATCCCGGTGATGCCCACCCGCTCGGCAAAGCTCTTGGCGACGTTGACCGCGTCCTGGCCGGTGAGGGCATCGGCCACCAGCAAGGTCTCGGTCGGATGGGTCGCATCGCGCACCGCCGCGGCTTCCGCCATCAGCGCCTCGTCGATGTGAAGGCGGCCGGCGGTGTCGAGCATCAGCACGTCGTATCCCCCGAGCCGCGCGGCCTCGTGGGCGCGCTTGGCGATCGCCACCGGCCGCTCGCCCGCGATGAAGGGCAGCGTATCGACCGAGACCTGGCGCCCCAGCACGGCGAGCTGCTCTTGCGCGGCGGGCCGCTGCACGTCGAGCGAGGCCATCATCACTTTCTTGCGCTGGCGCTCCTTCAGGTGCCGCGCGAGCTTCGCGGTGGTGGTGGTCTTGCCCGAGCCTTGCAGCCCCACCATCATGATCACGACCGGCGCGGGCGCGTTGAGGTCGAGGCCGGCCTCGGCGACCGCGGCATCATCGCCTGCGAGCGTCGCCACCAGATGGTCGTGCACGATCTTGACCACCATCTGGGCCGGCGTCACCGAGCGGATCACCTCCTGCCCGACAGCCTTCGCCTTCACGCCGTCGACGAAGCTCTTCACCACCGGCAGCGCCACGTCCGCCTCCAGCAGCGCCACGCGGATCTCGCGCAGCGCCGCCTCGACGTCGGCTTCGCTCAGCGCGCCGCGGCGGCGCAGCCGGTCGAACACTCCTGTCAGGCGATTGCTGAGGCTCTCGAACATCTCCGCTCCTGGTGTCCCGCGCCTGGAAACTCGCTGGCGAATTTCGGGGAGCGGGCCACCAACTTATTGAACCCGGCATGACCCCAAGGCAGAACGGGCCAGTGCGCGAAACTCGCGGACTGGCCGGCCCCGGACGATCGCGCCCGATCAGGCAAACGTACTGCTTCCTGGGAAGCGCGCGGACACTACGGGTGGCCGCCTTTTCTGTCAATCGGCCACCCTAAATAACATTCCATAAATGTTGGTTATGATATAATCACATCTTTGAACTGGCTGAATTCACCTCCATATCCCAAGATAGGCGATCGAGGACCGCGCGAACGGGAACCTTATGATCAATCCGCTGTACTCGCTTTCGGGCTTCGGGGTCGGTCTCCTGGTGGGGATGACAGGGGTCGGGGGCGGCTCGCTCATGACCCCGCTGCTGATCCTCCTCTTCGGCATTCATCCGGCGACGGCCGTCGGAACCGACCTGCTCTATGCCGCCGCCACGAAGAGCGGCGGCACGGTGGTGCATGGCATCAACCGCACCATCGATTGGCGGATCGTCGGGCGGCTCGCGTGCGGCAGCGTGCCGATGACGGCGCTGACATTAGCGATGCTCTCCTACCTCGACATCAAAGGCGACGCGGCGCGCGAGCTCATCACGGCGGTGCTCAGCATCGCGTTGTTCTTCACGGCCGCGGTGCTCATTTTCCGAAGGCGCGTCCTGGCGTTCTATGCGGCGCACGTCGGCGAGCTCGATGCCCGCAGCACCACGCGGCTCACGATTGCGATGGGTGCGGTGCTGGGCGTGCTCGTCTCGATCTCATCGGTCGGCGCGGGGGCCATCGGCGTCACCGCCCTGATCCTGCTTTATCCTCACCTGCCCACCGCGCGCATCGTCGGCTCCGACATCGCCCACGCCGTGCCGCTGACGCTGGTGGCGGGCATCGGCCATTGGATACTGGGCTCGATCGATTGGCCCCTGCTGGGTTCCCTGCTCGTAGGCTCGCTCCCCGGCATCGTCGTCCGCAGCTACATGGCCGCCCGAGTACCGGACCCCATCTTGCGGTTGGGTCTCGCCGGAACTCTTATCGTCGCCGGCAGCAAACTGGTGCTTTAGCGCCCGCATTAAGCCGCCGTAATCCGCCGCCTCGGATTAGCCACAACAACATCATGGGTTCGCCGCGGAAGCTCGCCGCCGACGCGGGCGTTCTCTGGGCGTGTCTCGCTCATGAGACGCTCAACTCACGGGATCCCCAAGGCCATGCCCAAGACCTTCGTCACCACCACCCGCAGCCTGCTCCTCGCCGGCGCGCTCGCGTTCGCGGCGCTTCCGGTCCTGGCGCAGACCGCGCCCTCGACCCAGCCCGCCGCTCCCACGGCCAGCAGCACCGTCACGCCGGACAGCACGCCCACGGGCAAGTCGACGACCGGCACGAGCAAGTCGCAGCTGCGCGGCAAGAAGATCGCCGCGGCTCATTCGAAGTCCAAGATCCACACCGTCTCCGCCAAGAAGTCGGTGAGCGGCAAGACTCAGAAGCCCGAGACCGGCGCTACCTCCGGCAGCGGCACGGCCGACACCACCAACACCAAGAAACCGTAACCGAAGCACATTCCCGAAGCACATTCGAAGGGTGCGGCGTCTCGGGCGCCACACCCTTTCTTCTTGGCGGATCTACAGCATCGCCGCCGTCATGGCGATGATGCCGAAGATCATGATGGCGGCACCCGAGGCGCGATTGATCCAGATTAGGACGGTTTCCGGCAGCCGGTGCCGGACCAGGCTCACCGCGGCACTGAGGGCGAGCCACCAGAGCGCCGAGCCCACGAAGACGCCGGCGACGAGCACCGCGGTTTGTCCGCTGGCGCTCATCGCACCCAGCCCCGCCATGACGGCGGCGAAGCTCAGGATGGTCGCGGGGTTGGCCAGGGTCAGCAGGAAGGTGGTGGCATAGGCGGCGACGAGCCCGGTGGACGGGGCGCTCACCCGTTCCTTCGGCGCCTCGGCGCGCAGAAACGTGAGACCGAGCCAGATCAGCGCGGCACCTCCCGCGAACTGCAGCGGCTGTCGCGCCCCCACCAGCAGCTCGGTCACCGCGGTCAGGCCCGCCGCCGCGACGAGGCCGTAGACCATGTCGGCCGTGGCGGCGCCCATGCCGGTTGCAAAACCCAGCCGCCAGCCGCCGGTGATGGTGCGGCGGATGCAAAGCAGCCCGATCGGCCCGACCGGCGCCGCGATGGAAAAGCCGACGGCGAGGCCTTTGAGGCCGGCCAATAGGGTCGCGTCCATCCGCTCTCTCTAGCGCATTTCCGACTGCTACTCCCGCGCGATTCCGCATTCCGTTGGACAGGGTTGGAGGCCAACCCTATATACGGCGCCATGCGCGGCACGCCCTTCATCAAGATGCACGGGCTCGGCAACGACTTCGTCGTGCTGGACGCGCGCGCCCGCGCGATCGCGCTCGACGAGACCCAGGCTCGCGCCATCGCCGACCGCCACACCGGCGTCGGCTGCGACCAGCTGCTGGTGATGGAGCCGCCGAAGCAAACCGGCGCCGATGTGTTCATGCGCATCCGCAACGCCGACGGCGACGAGGTCGAGGCCTGCGGCAACGGCACCCGCTGCATCGCCGCCGCATTGATGCGCGAGACCGGCAAGCCGAGGGTGGTGATCGAGACCGTGGCGGGACTGCTGGAGGCGAGCGAGGCCGGCGCCGCCCGGGTCACCGTCGACATGGGACCGGCTCGGCTAACCTGGCGTGAGATCCCGTTGGCGCGCGAGTGCGACACGCTGCATGTGCCCGTGAGCCTCGGTCCCCTCGCCGACCCCGTCGCCACCAACATGGGCAATCCGCACGCGACCTTCTTCGTGCCGGATGCCGAGGCGATCGACGTCGCGCGGCTGGGCCCAGAGCTCGAGCATCACGCGATGTTCCCCGAGCGCGCCAATATCGGGATCGCGAGTCTCGCCGGGACTGACCGGCTGCGGTTTCGGGTCTGGGAGCGCGGCACGGGCATCACCGTCGCTTGCGGAACCGGCGCCTGTGCCGCGGCGGTAGCGGCGGCGCGGCGCGGCCTTACCGGCCGCCGCGTCACGGTGGTCGCCGATGGCGGGCCGCTCGAGATCGAGTGGCGCGCCGATGGCCATGTCCTCATGACCGGACCTGCGGCCGTGAGCTTCACGGGAATTCTCGATCCATCCTTGCTCGGGTGAGGGCGTTGGCCGGGGTCGAGGTCATCACGCTGGGCTGCCGCCTCAACGCCTTCGAATCCGAGGTGATCCGGCACGAGGCGGACGCCGCGGGGCTTGCCGATGCCGTCATCGTCAACACCTGCGCGGTGACGGCGGAGGCCGAGCGGCAGG
>DATNIT010000218.1:0-4546 GCA_035604335.1 Allostellaceae bacterium
ATCATTCGCCGGCGCAGACGATTAAGCTGCATCAATTTGCTTCTGAAGTATCCTATTCGTTCATTCTTCATTTAAATCACCTCGTCATGTGCGGTAGCGGACATTTGACTCGACTTTCTCGCGGATGCGGTCTCAGTCTGCCCTTCTCGGGCGCATGATCGACGCGAACGAAGGCAACTTGCAGAAGAAACGGCGAAAAAACCTACGCGCTCACCCAGGTGAATTATTTCGGGCCGCCTCGAACGGCGGAGGAGACATCTATGGCGCTCCACGACCTTCACACGGATGAGGGTTGGGAAGGCTTATCGCATGGGCGCAAGCCTGACGCGGACATGGTGTTCATTCCCGGCGGCACCTTCCGCATGGGCTCGGACAGGCACTATCCAGAGGAGGCGCCGGTACATCGCGTCACGGTTGACGCGTTCGCGATGGACCGCACGCCGGTGACGAACCGCCAGTTCGAGGAATTCGTCAAGGCGACCGGCCACGTTACCTTTGCCGAAATTCCGCCTGACCCGAAGGATTATCCGGGCGCGCTGCCGCAGATGATTTATGCGGGCTCGCTCGTCTTCTCGCCGCCGTCGCGCCAAGTCGATGTACGCGACTGGAGTCAGTGGTGGACCTTTCTCAAGGGCGCGGACTGGCGCCACCCCTACGGTCCCAAGAGCAACATCAACGGACTCGACAATCATCCGGTCGTGCACGTGGCGTTCGCCGACGCGCTGGCCTACGCCAAATGGGCCGGCAAGGATTTGCCGACCGAGGCCGAATGGGAATTCGCCGCGCGCGGCGGGCTCGACGGCGCCGAGTTTGCCTGGGGTGACGAGTTGACGCCCAGCGGCAAGCATATGGCGAACACCTGGCAAGGTGAATTTCCGCGACAGAATCTTTGTGCCGACGGCTACGAGCGTACCTCGCCGGTCACTGCATTTCCGCCGAACGGCTACGGACTGCACGACGTGATCGGCAATGTCTGGGAATGGACGACGGACTGGTATTCGGCAAAGCACGAAGCCGAAGCGCCGAAGGCGTGCTGCATTCCGGAAAATCCGCGCGGCGGACCCAAAGCCGCGAGCTACGACGCGTCGCTGCCGAATATCAAGATTCCGCGCAAGGTGCTCAAAGGCGGCTCGCACCTGTGCGCTCCGAATTATTGCCGCCGCTATCGTCCGGCCGCGCGCCACGCGGAGGCGGTCGACACCTCCACAAGTCATGTCGGCTTCAGATGCATCGCCAGAAATCAGCAGAAAGAGAGTGCGTCATGAATAGGGACAAAGAGCGTCGAAAGTCCGAGGATGGCGTCAATCGAAACGGCCAAGGCCTGAAACGGCGCGATCTGCTGCTGAGCGGCACGTCGTTGGTGGCCGCTTCTGCACTGTCGGGTGTGGGTATTGCGACCTCTGCGCAAGCGCAGCAACCGGCATCGACGCCGTCAACCGGGAAACCGCCGAACATTGTCGTCGTTATGGGCGACGATATCGGCATGTGGAACATCGGCGCCTTCCACCGCGGCATGATGGCCGGGCGGACGCCGAACATCGACAAGCTCGCCAGCGAAGGCATGCTGTTCATCGACTACTACGCCGAGGCGAGTTGCACGGCTGGTCGTGCTGCCTTTATCACCGGCGAACTGCCGATCCGTACTGGCATGACCACGGTCGGTCAGGCTGGTTCGCCCATCGGTATTCCGGCGCAGGCAGTGACGATAGCAGCAGCGCTAAAGTCGATGGGATATGCCACCGGTCAATTCGGCAAGAACCACCTCGGCGATCTCAACGAATTTCTGCCGACCGTGCACGGCTTCGACGAATTCTTCGGCTACCTCTATCACCTCGACGCGATGGAGGACCCCGCGCACCCCGGCTACCCGCAGGAATTGTTGAACGTCGTCGGCCCGCGCAACATGGTCCATAGCTGGGCCACCGACACGGACGACCAGACGGTGATGCCGCGCTGGGGCAAGATCGGCAAGCAGAAGATCGAAGACGCCGGCACGCTCTATCCCAAGCGGATGGAGACTGTGGACGACGAAATACGCGATCTCTCCTTCAAGTTCATGGACAAGGCGAAGGCCGACGGCAAACCCTTCTTCGTGTGGCTCAACCCGACGCGCATGCACATCGTCACGCACCTGTCGCCCAAATATCAAGCGACGCGCAATTCGAAGAACGGGTGGACCATTCACGAGGCCGGCATGGCGCAACTCGACGACGACGTCGGTTTGGTGATGCAGAAGCTCAAGGACTTGGGCGTCGACGACAACACCATCGTTGTGTTCACCACCGACAACGGCACCGAAGTCTTTACTTGGCCGGACGGCGGACAGACGCCATTTGCGCAGAGCAAAGGCACGGTCCTGGAAGGCGGTTTCCGCGTGCCGGCCATTATTCGCTGGCCGGGCAAAGTGCCGGCGGGCAAAATCGAGAACGGCATCATCTCCGGACTGGACTGGTTTTCCACCTTCGTGGCCGCCGCCGGCAACCCGAACATCGCCTCCGAACTGAAGCAAGGTAAGAAGATCGGTGACACGACCTACAAGGTTTACCTGGACGGTTACAACCAGATGGACATGATCACCGGCAAAGGGCCGTCGAACCGGCATGAAGTCTGGTATTTCGGGGAGAGTGAGTTGGGCGCCGTGCGCATCGACGATTTCAAGTATCGCTTTATCGACCAGCCTGCGGGTTGGCTAGGTGAAAAAACCAAGCCCGACGTGCCCTACCTAACAAATCTGCGCCTCGATCCATTCGAGCGCACAGGCTGGCCCGATAGCGGGACCAAATACGGGGCGCAGCAATACTTCGACTGGTTCAAATACGAATTCTGGCGTTTCGTGTTTGTCCAGCAACAAGTCGAGAAACTCGCAATGACTGCGATCGAGTTTCCGCCGATGCAAAAGGGCGCGAGCTTCAACCTCGATGCCGTGAAGGCGAAAATTGCAGCAGCCCAAGCTTCAATCGGCAAGTAGGACAAAGCGGAGCTGCTAGGACGAGGGCCGAGCCCGTTAGCTCGCACATCGGGATGACGGGGTCTAGCTGACCCTCACGCCGCCTTGTTGCCTTGCTCGCGGACGTAGCCGGCGGTGGAGGCGTAGCCGCGCACGATGGCCTTGCGCTGCTCGAACGACAGAACGTCGTCGATGTTGGAGAAGCCATCCGGGCGCGGGCTGCTTGTCGGGCCCGAGCCCTCGGCTATCGGATCAATGACGAGCGTCGCGGCAAGCCCTCCGGCCCCGCCACCATCGAGCGACCGGCCAGTCGGCAGCGGGCAAAAAATGCAATGATTTGCCCCCGGGATAGTCGTATGGCGGCAGTCTACTGTAGCCAATGACGATTATTCCGCGCAAAGCTCCGACTGCCGACACGACTGAGGGGAAATCATCATGAGCCGGACCGCGCATCTGCGCCTGCCGTTCTTCGACACGAAACATCGCGCTTTCGCTGACGAGATCGACCAATGGGCCGGCGATACCGCTGCCGATATCGGACACGGCGATGACATTGACGCAACCTGCGTGCGCTGGGTGCGGGCGCTCGGCGCCGCCGGCTGGCTGCAGTATTGCGTTCCCGCCGCCTGTGGCGGCGCCCATGACACGCTGCAATCGCGTTATCTGGTGATCGCCCGCGAAACGCTGGCGTGGCACAGCGGGCTCGCCGATTTCGCCTTCGCCATGCAGGGCCTTGGCAGCGGTCCCATTACGCTTGCCGGTTCGGATGAGCTCAAGACGCGCTATCTGCCGCCGGTGGCCGCCGGCGCCGGGATTGCGGCTTTCGCGCTCAGCGAGATCGAGGCCGGCTCCGATGCCGCGGCGCTCTCCACGTCGGCGCGGCTCGTCGACGGCCATTACGTGCTCGATGGTGAAAAGACCTGGATTTCGAACGGCGGCATCGCGGATTTCTACGTCGTGTTCGCCCGCAGCGGCGACGCGCCGGGCGCCCGCGGCATTTCCGCCTTTGTGGTCGACGCCGACACGCCCGGCTTCGAGATCGCGCAGCGCATCGATGTCACCGCGCCGCATCCGTTGGCGCGGCTGCGGTTCACAGACTGCCGCGTTCCGCTATCGCACCTCGTCGGCACGCCGGGCGAAGGTTTTAAGATCGCCATGCGCACGCTCGATATTTTTCGCGCCTCCGTGGCGGCCGCGGCGCTCGGCTTCGCCCGCCGCGCGCTCGACGAGGCGCTCGGCCGCGCCAAGACGCGAAAAATGTTCGGCCAAACACTTGGCGACTTTCAGTTGACGCAGGCCGCGCTCGCCGACATGGCGCTCGAGATCGATGCCGCGGCGCTCCTGACCTATCGGGCCGCCTGGCTGCGCGACGTCGAAGGCGTGGCGACGACCAAGGAAACCGCGATGGCCAAGATGGCGGCGACCGAGGGCGCGCAGCGGGTGATCGACCGAGCGGTGCAGATGTTCGGCGGCATCGGCGTCAGCGTCGGCTCGGTGGTCGAGCGGCTCTATCGCGAGATCCGCCCGCTGCGAATTTATGAAGGGGCGACCGAAGTGCAAAAACTCATCATCGGCCGCGAGCTGCTCAAGCCGCGGAAT
>DATNIT010000219.1:0-2510 GCA_035604335.1 Allostellaceae bacterium
GGCAGCGCCGAAAACCGCGGCTGTCGATGTAAAGAGCTTGGTTGGCAGCGCGCGGACCAAGCTCGTCGCTGAGAACTTCAAGTGGTACAAGGGGGCCGGCGCGTCGCATGACTCGTATGCTGGCGAGATCCGCGCTTACACTGACGGACGCCCTCTCTACAAGGCACTCGCTGACGCAGTCGAAGCACGTGGTAAGAGCCTAGCCCCGGCCCCTCGTGGCGGGCAGCCGGCCGTGGTTGCGCGGCAAGTCGGATCGGGTGATCATCACACGGTCGATGGGTCGGCTGCATCGATCAGCTGGATCGATCCAGCCTCGCCGGCCGGTTCTGGGTTGGCCGGTACTGGGCTGTTCGCCCTATCAGATCCCCAGCCGCCCGGAACGATCACTGAGGCCTTCGCCACCGGTTCAAGCGGGTTTAGGTTCTCGAATTACCTCCGCGCTTACATCACAGTCAATGGCAAGAAAGTCACCGGCGGCGGCTTCCAGCCATGGAGCGGCCTCTATCGCGCCCCGAGCGAATTCGGCATCGAGTCCCAGCCCTACCCTACAAAGCAGACATCGCAGCCGTTCACCGAAGACGGAGTCGGGGGGATGGAATTCACTCAGCTTACGGGTGCCCGCACCGTCTCGCCCGCGGTCGCCGGAGGTGCGGTGGGCCGCACCGTCGGCCACGTTGCCGGCGGTGGGGTGGGCGCGGCCATCGGTTCGTTCTTTGGTCCCTTGGGAACCGCCATCGGCTATTTTGCCGGGGAATACCTCGGTGACAAGGCCGGCTATGCCGCTGGGACCGGCGTCGCAAATGCGGCCTTCAACTTTCCACCGATCTGGACCGAGGTCAACTTGCGGCTGCGCGGCGACGGCCAGCGCCACTGCAAGCTCAAGCGGCACAGCCTGTTTCCGAGCGACAGCTTCTATTGCAATCTGAACCAATTGTCCGAGTATGACGCCCTTGCCTCCGAGCAGAGTGCTTGGCAGGCGAGCGGCTGGGATGCAGGTAACCCTTGGGGGATTTCCCGGCCCACATTGGGGGTGGGGAAATAGCGAGCACCAAGGCGGCCGAAAGCCGGCCGTTCGCGCAGGGCAGTCTTGATGCTGCCCGCACTCGGGAAGCTCGTGGACCAAATGGTTGCGGCAGGAATGCCCCTATAGCCGCCGTGCCGCTCCTACCTTCCGCAACCCTCTCCCGCTCGCGGAGAGACGGCAGCGTAAGGGGGCAGCACCCGGCGGCGCTTTTGCCTCACCCCGGCACCGGCAGGCCGTGGCGCTTGAGTGCCGTGGCCTGGCGCTTGGCGAGGGCGGCCTCGTCGAAGTCCTTGATGAGCTCGTGAAAGAGCCGGTACCAGTTGATGTGCGCGCCGAGATGGAGGAAGACCGCACCGAGCCCGATGGCGGCGCGGTCCATGAGCACGAACTCGCGCGGCGGCGTCACCCCGCCCAGGCGGCGCAGCTCGCGGTGCACCTTGCTCGCGACCTCGGCACCGTAGTTCCCGGTGTTGGTCTCCTCGATGAGCCGCGCTCTGTCCTCCATGAGGGGCGCATAGACGAAGCGCGCCCACAGGTTGAGGGTCTCGATCACCGCTTTGCTCAGGTTCTTGAAGCCCCAGGTCTCGTAGGCATGGACCGCGAGGGCCTGATCGTCGTTGGCGAGCGCCCAATAGAGATCGATGACGCCCTTGACGAAGGGGCTCTTGAAGACGCGGATGCAGCCGAAATCCATGAGGTTGATCGAGCCGTCCGGCCGCACCGTGTAGTTGCCGAGATGCGGGTCGCCGTGGATCACGCCGTAGAAATAGAACGGCACGTACCAGGCGCGGAACATGTTGTAGGCGACCTTGTTGCGCCGCTCGAGCGGCCACTCCTTGCAGTCGACGAGCGGCGCCCCCTCGAGCCAGGTCATGGTAAGTAGGCGCCTGGTCGAGAGCTCGGGCAACACTTCGGGCACGTGCACGCCCGCTTCCGCGCGCAGCATCTCGCGATAGAGCCGCACCTGACGCGCCTCGCGCTCGTAGTCGAGCTCCTCGCCGAGGCGCTCCGCGATCTCGGCATGGATGTGCCGGGTCGAGATCGCCTTGTCGTAGCGCTCGTAGAGGGCGAAGACGAGCTTGAGCTGGGCGAGGTCGGCGGCGACGACGGAGGCCATCTCCGGGTACTGGAGCTTGGCCGCGAGCGCTCGCCCGTCGAGCGAGACGGCGCGATGCACTTGGCCGAGCGAGGCGGCGCGCGCCGCCCCGCGCTCGAAGGATTTGAAGCGCTCCAGCCAGTCGGGCCCCAACTCGGCCGCCATGCGGCGGCGCACGAAGGGCCAGCCCATGGCGGGGGCATCGGCCTGGAGGCGCGAGAGCTCGCTCGCATATTCGCTCGGCAGCGCGTCGGGAATGGTCGAGAGCAGCTGGGCCACCTTCATGAGCGGGCCCTTGAGGCCGCCGAGCGCGGTCGCGAGCTCGCTCGCGTGCCGGCCGCGGTCGAGCGAGAATCCGAGGTAGCGTTTTCCCGCGAGCTCGACCGCGAG
>DATNIT010000220.1:0-33447 GCA_035604335.1 Allostellaceae bacterium
CCAGCCGATCGCGCCGGCGAGGATGATGGCGCCGACTTGGCCGGCCGTCGACGGCATCGCGAGCGCCACCACGGCCGCACCGGCGGCCAGCGTGACGCGCTCGCGATCGGGGCAGAGGTTGCGCGCCATGCCCCAGACGGCCTGGCCGACCACGGCAACCGCGACGATCTTGAGCCCATGCAGCCAGCCGGCACTCCCGAGGTCGCCGAGCCGACCGACGCCGTAGCCAAAGAGGATCAGCGCGATCGCCGACGGCATCGTGAAGCCGAGCCAGGCGCAGAGGGCACCGGGCATGCCGGCACGCAGGAGGCCGAGAATGATCCCGACCTTGCTGCTCGCCGGTCCCGGCAGGAACTGGCAGAGCGCGACGATATCGGCATAGTGCGCTTCGTCGAGCCAGCGGCGCCGCTCGACGAATTCGGTGCGGAAATAGCCGAGGTGTGCGATCGGGCCGCCGAACGAGGTCAGGCCGAGGCGCAGAAAGACGCGCAACACCTCCCATGCGGAATTGGCGACGGCTGCAGGTGCGTCCGCCAGCGTCGCCGGCGCGCCGGGTGTGCCGGGGTTCATCAACGGTGAGCGGCCGGTTGTCGTTGGATCAGTCATGGCGAGGGCTGGTCCGGTTCCCCTTAGTCCGGGCACGGTCTCGGCCGCGGTCGAAAGAAAATCCACCACCCAACCTTAGGCGTCTAGCGGGACCGTAGCTGCCATATCAGGACGGCTTTGAGAAGCGCGTACTGGGCCCTCTCGAATTCCTCCACGATCCTGCCCTCCTCGCAGGGCTCCTCGGCTTGGGCCATGGCTTCCATGGCTTGCGCCCAGGCGGCGGCGGATTCCAGCACTCGCGCTTCTTCAGGCTTCACGCGGGACTCACCGCGGCTTGTGTCTGGTTTTCAAGGAGCCCCGCGGCGCCTCACGTAGCTCAATTCGGTGGGCCACGATCGTTGCTTTCAGACCATCCCGCTTGGGTCTAATCGCACAACGCTATCGAAACGCGATATAACCTTAATTACCGGAGCGGGAATTGCAAGATCGTTCCAACCAGGTTTTGGCGCGGTCGTTCGTGGACCGAACAGAGAATGTACAGACCTCAGGATCCGCCGTCTCGGGCCCGGCGCTTCCCGCTGGCCTTTCGGCGTCCGCGCCCCTGCATATCCTCCAAGAACTCGCCGAACAGCTCTCCGACCTTCCCTTTGGCGGATTGCAGCGCGCGCCGCCCGGCCGCGGTCGCCCGATAGATGCGGCGAGTCGTCTTGCCCATGCGTCGCTGGACGGACCTGAGGTAGCCTTTTTCCTCCAGGCCGTGGAGAATCGGATAGAGCGTACCGGCGCTCAGCCGGTATCCGTGCCGCGCCAGCTCCTCGATCATGGCGAGCCCATAGATCGGCTCCTGCACGGCGTGGTGCAGGACGTGAAGCCGGATGAGTCCGGCGTAGAGGTATCGATCTTCCATGAGCTCTATTTGCCCAATTCTTAGAGCAGCATAGGGCTGTGCCGCTCCCTCGTCACGCCCGTGCGGAGTATGACCTGGGCAGCTGAGGCGATCGGTGTCCCGCTCTCGGAAGACCCACACCGGTCAAGAGAGACGGGACAGACGCTGGCAAGGCCGGGTGGCGACGAATCGCCTTCCGCTATCGACTCTCGATAGTGCTGACCTAGATCAATGCGGGGACTTCACAACTATGTGTTATCTTCAGAATGTTATTGAATTCTGTGCAAGGGGGATTTCATGGAAATCACGACACATGATTTGTGGACCGTGGTGCATGGGATGGGGTTTGGGGCCCTGTTCATGCTGGCGTTCTCCGGCGCTATCGGGGAGCTTTATCACCTGGCGACCGGGAGCGTTCCAGCTCAGCAGAGCGAGCGGGACCGGGCCATGCTGAACCTGTACCTCATCGCGATGGTGACTCTCGCCTGGCTCACGGTGTTCTCGGGCGAGTACATCGTCTATCCCTGGTACCGCGCGGTGCCGCCGGCGGGCACGACGGACCTGACCGAGTATCCGCGGCGCCTGCTGCTCTCGAGCGGCAAGACGTCCGAGTGGCACAATGTCGGCATGGAATGGAAAGAGCACGTCGCGTGGCTCGCGCCGATCGCCATGACCATGGTGGCCTACGTCACCATGAAATACGGGCGGGCGATCACACGGCCGCGCTACATGCGCACGGCGGTGTTGGGCTTCGTCGTAGCGGCGTTCGTCGCCACCGGGGTCGCCGGGGCCTTCGGCGCGTTCCTGAACAAATACGCGCCGGTGCGTGGCGGATCGTCGATTGTGCTGATGGAGGGCGAGAAATGAGCATGTCACGTACGACTGACGAGATCCCGAACGGGGCCGGCGCCGCCGCCGTCCTGGCGGCGGGCATCGGCTGCGGGGCGATCGGTATTCTTGCCTTCTGGGGCGATGCCTCGGACAGCATGGGCAAGGCGCTCAACTTCTACAATCCGTCGGGCACGCTCTCGGGCGTGACGACGATCGGGATCCTTGTCTGGCTGGTGTCCTGGTTCGTCCTCAACCGCACGTGGCGGGATAAGACGGTCGCCATGGTGAAGATCAACGTGGCGGCCTTCGCGTTTCTGGCCGTGGGCTTCCTGCTGACCTTCCCGCCTTTCATGGACCTGCTGCAAGGGAAGTAGCGGTCGCGCTCCGCTCCGGCCATTGGCGTCCGCCGACGGCCGGAGCGCCTCAGGCGCCGCTCACGCGGCGTGGCTGGCGGCGCGGTCGGTCAAGAGCGCGGTGAGCGCATCGACGTTGTCGGTGCCGCGCAGCTTCTCGCACATGGCGCGGTCGCGGAAGAGGCGCGAGACGCGCGCCAGAGCCTTCAAGTGATCGGCTCCGGCGCCCTCGGGGGTGAGCAGCACGAAGATCAGATCGACCGGACGCTCGTCCACCGCCTCGAAGTCGATCGGCTTTTCCAAGCGCGCGAACAGGCCGACCGGCTTGGCGATGCCGGTCGTCTTGCCGTGCGGGATGGCGGTGCCCATGCCCATGCCCGTGCTGCCGAGCCGCTCGCGCTCCCAGAGCGTGTCGAAGATCGCTCGCTCATTGAGGCGCAAGAGCGTTGCCGCTCGGCGCGAGAGCTCCTGCAATACCTGCTTCTTGCCGCTTCCCTTGAGCGCGGCGATGACGCTTCCTGGCCCCAACAAGTCGGCGATGTCCATGGGCGCGTTGCCTTGACTGCCATTCACGACGATGCGCTGCGCCGGCGCTGGCGCGGCAGGCCGGGGTCGATCCAGCCGATATTGCCGTCGCGCCGACGGTAGATGACGTTGAGCGTGCCGCGTGCGCTGTTGAGGAACATCAGCGCGGGCAGGTCTGCGAGATCGAGCCGCATCACCGCCTCCCTCACCGAGAGCTGCGGGATCGGCGTCTCCATCTCCGCGATCACCATGGACTGCGGGTGCTCGTCCTCCGGCGGAGGCACAACCTCGTCGTCGCCGGGCTGGAGAACGTAAGTGCGGCCCAGCGGCTCGGCGCGCTCGCGCTCCTTGTCATGAGCGTGGTGATCGCGCAGGCGCCGCTTGTAGCGCCTGAGGCGCTTGTCGATGCGCTCGGCCGCCGCGTCGAAGGCCGCATAGGCTTCGCCGCCGTCCGCCTCGCTGCGGACGAGGATGCCGCGCCCGACATGAACCTGCACGTCGCATTGGATGAGATGAGCCTCGCGCGAGAACACCACATGAGCCTCGAGGGCGTTGGCGAAATATTTTTCTGCGATGTCTTCGAGCGCCGCTTGCGTGCGACGGCGCAACGCATCGCCCACGTCGATCTGCTTGCCGGTCACAGTGATGTGCATAAAGGACCTTAACCGGTTCCAACCACGCGAGAATTCTTGCTTCAACGTCTTGCCGGTCGTCCGAGGCGGCAGACCTTAGGAGCGAGCCCACAGCGAGTCAAGCAGGCCCTCCCGCGCGTGCGAACGTCTTGGACTCAGATGCGCAGCGTCTTCTCGCGCCGCCGCTGCACCGAGGACGGAATGCGCATGGCCTCGCGATATTTCGCCACCGTGCGCCGCGCGATATCGACGCCGTCCTTGATCAGGATGTCGACGATCTGATCGTCGGACAGCACGCCGTCGTTGCGCTCGGAGTCGATGAGCGCCTTGATGCGGAAGCGCACCGTCTCGGCCGAGAGCGCGGCGCTGCCGTTGGTCGCGGCGATCGACGAGGTGAAGAAATATTTGAGCTCGAACATGCCGCGTGGGGTGGACATGAATTTGTTGCTGGTGACGCGGCTCACGGTGCTTTCGTGCATGCTGATGGCGGCCGCGATGTCGCGGAGCACCAGCGGTCGCAGGTGCTGAATGCCGTGCCGGAAAAACCCGTCCTGCTGGCGCACGATCTCGCGCGCGACCTTGAGGATCGTGGTCGCGCGCTGGTGCAGTGCCTTGACCAGCCAGTTCGCCGCCTGGAAGCGCTCGCTCAGGTATTCGCGGTCGGGTTTGCCGCGCGCGCCTCGCGAGACCTGGGCGTAATAGGCGTTGTTGACCAGCACGCGCGGCAGCGATTCGGAGTTGAGCTCGACGATCCAGCCGCCCTCGCCGTCGCTCCGCATCAGCACGTCGGGGATCACAGGATCCGCGATCGCGGGATCGAAGGCGAGACCGGGCTTAGGGTCGAGGGTGCGGATCTCTGCCGCCATGTCCTGGATGTCCTCGGCGTCGACGCCGCAGACCTGAACGAGCTCGGCGAGGTTGCGGCTCGCGAGCAGCGGCAGGTGATCGAGCAGCGCCTGCATCGCGGGATCGAGCCGGTCGCGCTCGCGAAGCTGCAGCGCGAGGCATTCCGAAAGATTGCGCGCGAACACGCCGGGCGGGTCCATGTGCTGAAGGCGGAGCAGCACGCGCTCGACGTCGGCGCGCTCGGCGCCCAGCCGCTCCGCGACGTCCTCGAGCGCGCCCTGGACGTAGCCCGCCTCGTCCACGAGATCGAGCAGGTGGTGCGCGATCAGCCGATCCGCCGGCGCCGGCACGTCCACGCTGATCTGGTCCATCAGGTGATCGCGCAGCGTGCGCGCGCGCGTCAGCGTCTGGTCGAGGCCGGGGAAGTTCTCGTCGGCGGGCCGCCGCGAAGAGGTCGACTGCCAGGCCGCGGGGTCGCCCGCGAGATCGAGATTGCCCTCGCCCTCGCTGCCGGCGACGTCCTCCCACTGCTCGCGCGCCTCGGCGGCGAGGCTGGTCTCGGCCGCCGGCTCCGGCTCCGCGTCCTGCTGCGGCGGCTCGACAGCCGGACCGTCGACCGGCGCCTCGTCGCGCTCCAGCAGCGGGTTGCCCTCGAGCTCCTGATCCACGAAGGCGCTGAGCTCGGTCTGCGAGAGCTGCAGCAGCTTGATCGCCTGCTGCAGCTGCGGCGTCATCACCAGGGTTTGCGCCTGGCGCAGGTCGAGCCGTTGGGTCACTGCCATGGCGGCAGTCTATCGCCAGGAGCCGATCATGAAAGCAAATATCGGGCCAACTGATTGACGCAGGGTTAAGGAGGCAGAAACTAGGCGCTATTTCTGCCGCTTAGGGGCCCTGTGACCGCTTGTCGGAGGCGCCGGCGCCGCTATCCCGGGAGCTCGCTTACAGGCTGAACTTCTCGCCGAGATAGACGCGGCGGACGCTCTCGTCGGCGACGATCTCCCGGGGTGCGCCCTCCATGAGCACGCGGCCCTCGTGGAGGATGTAGGCGCGGTCGACGATCTCCAGGGTCTCGCGGACGTTGTGATCGGTGATCAGCACGCCGATGCCGCGGTCCTTGAGGTGGGCGACGAGGTCACGGATGTCGGCGACGGCGATCGGGTCGATGCCGGCGAGCGGCTCGTCGAGCAGGATGAAATGCGGCTGCGCCGCCAGCGCCCGGGCAATCTCGACGCGCCGCCGCTCGCCGCCGGAGAGCGCGAGCGCGGGAGCGCGGCGCAGGTGCGAGATGCGGAACTCCGCCATCAGCTCGTCCAGCATGGACTCCCGCGCCTCGTGCACGGGCTCGACCACCTCGAGCACGGCGCGGATGTTGTTCTCCACCGAGAGCCCGCGGAAGATCGAGGCTTCCTGCGGGAGATAGCCGATGCCGAGCCGCGCCCGGCGGTACATCGGCAGCTCCGTGATGTTCTGGCCGTCGAGCTCGATCGTGCCGACGTCGGGCGCGATCAGGCCGGTGATGATGTAGAAGCAAGTGGTCTTGCCGGCGCCGTTCGGCCCGAGCAACCCGACCGCCTCGCCTCTCTGCACGGAGACAGTGACGTCGCGCAGCACAGGCCGCTGCTTGAAGCTCTTGCCGAGATTGGTGGCGACGAGGCCGGTGTTGTCGGCGACCAGGCGCGGCCCATGCTCGGCTTGCGTCTCGTCCGCGCCGATCTCCGGCTTGCTGTCGGGCGCAGTCATCCGGTCCCCCCGTCCTATGGCTTGCCTTGCGATTGGGCGGGTTCCTGCTGGCGCGGCACGAACAGCCCCTCGACGCGCGTCGGCCGGCTCGAGGTCAGTGTCTCGCTCGGCGGCGCGCTGAGCAAGCGGTAAATGCTCTTGTTCATGTCCACCACCGCATACTGGCCACGCAGCTCGTTCTGGCCGCGGGTCAACCTGACGTGCCCGATCAGCGTGGTGATGCCGGTGGTCACGTTGTAGACGCCGGAGTCGCCGCGGCCCGTCTGGTCCTGCGAGCTGACGGTGACGTCGCCCTCGGCATCGATGCGGCTGATGTGCTGGGCGCCCTTGTCGTCGCGGGTCACCTCGGCGGTCATGACGTCGGAACGGAGCCGCTTGTTCTCGCGGAGCGCGACGGCATCGCCCCGCGCCACCGCGACCTGCTCCTTGTCATGCCACTCCAGGCTGTCGCGCGCGGTCACGGTATCATCCTTGGTGACCAGCCTGAGGTTATTGCCGGTGAGCACCATGGTTCCGGCATCGACGTCGTAGACGCCGTGGTCGCCGTAGGCGTGCTGCGTCTCGCCGGAGAGCTCGACGTGGCCGTCGGCCTCGACGAGGTAGATCTGCGAGCCGCTATCGATCATGTCGCTCTTGCTCGCGTCCGTCTGCTTGGATCCGGGCTGCGCCTGTGCCGCGGGCCGGTAATGCGCCGTGAGCGTATCGGCGGTCACCGTCGCATTGCCGCGCTTCGCCGTGGCATGGCCGCGCGCGATGTAGACATGGTTGTTCTGCTGCCACTCGATGCCTTGATCGGCCTCGATCGAGATCGGCTTCTTGGAATCGCCGCCGAGGTCGAAACCGAGCGGCGAGGCCGAGCGGTCGCTCGAGGCGGTGGGCGGCGGTTTCTGCTGCGTCGGCGGTTGCGCAATCGCCGGCGCGATCAGCCAGACCAAGGCAACTCCAGCGAAAACGCTGGCCCCAAAACGCGTCACGGCTGCTCTTTCGCCTCGTGGGGCTCCAGCAACAGCCGCGTCTTGCCCGTGAAGATGATGACGTCGCCCTGGTTCTCGATGCGGAAGCCCTGAGCCTCGATCGTACCGAAAGAGCCGTGGCCCTCGATCGGATCGTCGCCCTCGGCGCTGCCCTTGGCCATGTCGATGTGCGCGCTGTCGGTCTTGAACTCGTTGCCCTTATCTTGGAACAGCTCGACATCGCCGAAGAGGTCGAGCAGCTGGGATTGCGGGCGATAGAGTCCGCTATAGGCGGTGAGCGCGAGCCACGTGTCGCTTTGGGTCGTCATGTCGGCCTTGGGACCCTCGAGCTCGACAAGGTCGTCCACTTCCGGACGCTGGCGCGCGGCGTCAGCCGTCACCGTGAACGGCCGGTCGTGCCGGTCGGTGCCGGAATAGTGCAGGTTCACCATGCGGAGATCGCGGGCCTGGCTGAGGTCGATCCGCGGCAATTTCTGCAGGTGCTCGACCGCGGATTGGATGCGCGGCCAAGCCGCGACCAGCAGCAGCAAGGCCACGGCAGCCGCGGGGAGCGCCAGCTTCATCCAGGCGACGAAGCGGCTATAGCGGTGGATCGGCCAGGTCGCCCGCGTGCGCCGCTGGAGGCTGCTGCTCGGCCCGAACGGGCGCTCGGTGACGGGCCCGGCGTCGGCGATGTCCGGACCGACGGTCATGCCACCCCCGCGCGCAGGCAATCGTGGATATGCAGGATGCCCAGCGGATGCCAGGCGTCGTCCACCACGAACAGGCTGGTGATCGCCTGGGCATTCATTTGCCCGACCGCCTCGGCGGCGAGCGCTTGCGGCCGGATCGTCTTGGGGGTCGCCGTCATCACGGTCTCGACCCGCTCCGCGAGCAGAGCGCTCCCCATGTGCCGGCGGAGGTCGCCGTCGGTGATGATGCCGATCAAGCGCCCGGCATCGTCGATCACCCCGGCGCAGCCGAAGCTCTTGGCCGTGATGATCAGGATGGTGTCCGCCATGCTGGCGCCGCGTTTCACCAGCGGCACCGCGGCACCCTCGTGCATGATGTCGGCGACCCGCAGGAGTTGCAGGCCGAGCTGGCCGCCGGGATGCAGGGCTTGGAAGTCGTCGACGGAGAATCCCTTGCGCTCCAGGAGCGCCACCGCGATCGCATCGCCGAGCGCCAGCATCATCGTGGTCGAGGTCGTCGGCGCCAGTCCGAGCGTGCACGCCTCCGCGCTCGCCGGCAGCACCAGCGCCACGTCCGCGGCATCGGCGAGCGCGCTTTCCGAGCGCCGGGTCAAGGCGACCAGCGGGATCCGGAAACGGCGCGTATAGGCGAGCACGTCGTCGAGCTCCGCCGTATCGCCGGAATTCGAGAGCGCGATCACGGCGTCGCCCGGCGCGATCATGCCGAGGTCGCCGTGGCTCGCCTCGCCCGGGTGCACGAAAAGCGCGGGGGTGCCGGTTGAGGCGAGGGTGGAGGCAATCTTGCGCGCGATATGGCCGCTCTTGCCCATGCCCGTGACGATGACCCGGCCCTTGACGCGGCCGAGCATGTCGATCGCCTCGACGAAGGCCCGGTCCAGGCTCTTGGCGAGCGCGCTCAGCCCAGCGATCTCCGTCGCGAGCACGCGCCGCGCGGCCTCGATATCGCGCTGGTCATCGCGGGCGGGAGCTGACAAATCGGTCAAAGGCGCCATAGCTGCGTTCGGAAGGGGCTTGCGGTCGGCGCGAGCCCCTCGTCCGTTCTCCCCGCATTAGCCCCAAAAAGTTGCGGCCTTACGGCATCTTAGGCGGCCACTATGGCCCCCCATCCCTAAAAGTCAATCAAAGTCGACCGAATGCGCCCAAACGCCGCGCCTCTAAGGCCCATCGTTTCAATGGCTTAATGAGCGAATATGTCGTCCGCCGCCCAGCCCCTGAGGTCGAGGTCGACCCGGGTCGGCAGGAAGTCGAAACAGGCCTGGGCGAGCTCCGCCCGGCCTTCCCGCGCCAGCATCTCGTCGAGCCGCTCCTTAAGGCGGTGGAGGTGCAGGACGTCGGCGGCCGCGTACTTGAGTTGCTCGGTGCTGAGGTCGGATGCCCCCCAATCCGAGGATTGCTGCTGCTTGGAAAGCTCGACGTTCAGCAGGTCCTTGGCGAGGTCCTTGAGACCATGCCGGTCGGAGAAGGTGCGGGCCAAGCGCGAGGCGATCTTGGTGCAGTAGACCGGCGCCACCCCGACCCCCAGCGCATGCTTGAGGATGCCGAGGTCGAATCGGGCGAAGTGGAAGAGCTTGAGCACCTTGGGATCGGTCAGCAGCGCCGTCAGGCGCGGCGCCTCGGTCTGCCTCGGTGCGATCTGCACCAAATGGCAGACGCCATCGCCGGCGGAGAGCTGCACCAGGCAAAGCCGGTCGCGGCCGGGGTGCAGGCCCATGGTCTCGGTATCGACGGCGACCGCATTGCCCCAAATGAGGCCGGAAGGCAGATCGCCGCGATGGAGATGGATGCTCAAGGAAGCCGCGCTCCATAAGACGGGTTGCGAGGGTTGGCGTGACGGCTCACGACCCGCGGAAAGTAACCTCTACGCGCGCATCGAGGGTTGGTGTCGCGGCTCGATGCGCGCGGAAGAGACTGGTGCCCAGAAGAGGACTCGAACCTCCACAGCCTTTCGGCCACAGGTACCTGAAACCTGCGCGTCTACCAATTCCGCCATCTGGGCAGGCCGGGACTGGATAAGGGGCGCGCCCCGTTTGTGTCAATGCCGCAGTGGAGGCGCGGGCATGGACCGGCGGCTCCCACGAAGGCAGATCAAGCGGTCGCGGCTCTTCCCACGATCAGGACACCGGCAGCGGCAATCATCAGCATGCCAACGACGGTCGCGGCATCCGGCACTTGAGCAAACAGAGCGAAACTCCAGAACGCGGCAAACAGCAGGTATGTGTAGTCGAACGTCGCAATGATCGTCGGCGGGGCGGATTGATATGCCTTGGCGAGACCGACACTGATGCCGACCATCAGAGCCGCCAGCAGCGAGATGACCCCCCACTCCCGCGGACCCATGGCGACCCAATGACCGAGCAGGAAAGGATAGGCCGACGTCTCAAGCGCGCTCGGTCGCCATAGGGAGATGGCCGCCGTCGCCAGGACCCCAACCGCCATGAGGGAATAGTTCAGGGCGAGCGCAAGCACCATCGGGGATTCCTCGCGGCACTTGGTTCGGGTGACGATCGCGGCCAGCGCGTATAGCAATGCAGCGCCGATCGGAATCAGCGCCAGGAGGGAAAACCCGTCCGCTCCAGGCCTCAGGATCACCAGAACGCCTGAGAAGCCCATGACGATCGCGGTCCAGCGCCGGGGCCCGACGGGCTCGCGGATCAGAAGCGCCGAGAACAGCGCGATAAAGAGGGGCCCAGTGTAAAGCGAGGTCGCGATGACGGACAGGCTCAGGACCGGCGCGGCCGCGTAGATCCCGATGTACATGAAGGCGAGCAAAAGGCTGCGCAGAATCGTCCAGCCCTTCGATTTTGGTCCGATGCGCACCGGCTGAGGGCCGAGAACCGAGACGGCCGCGAGTATCGGGATCACGACGAGCGAGCGCACCACGTAGATCTGCCATAGTGGAAAGGCGGAGCTGACGTACTTCACGATTGCATCGGCCGTCGACATGGCGAACACGGTCAATACGATCGCGAGGACGCCCAGCATGACGCTCTCCGATCGCATGCTCGCTTTCCCGCTCATGCGTGGCATCTCCCGGCACCGGCTCAACTTTCGACGATGGGCAGCGTGGGCGAAACGGGTTTCATTGTATACTCACTTGTCGGTATACTTTCCCGATGCCCAGGGACTCGACTGAGACGCGGCGCCGTCTCCTCGCGGCGGCGGACGCGCTGTTTTACGGCGACGGCATTCGGTCCGTCGGCGTCGATGCCGTTGCGCAGAAAGCCGGCGTAACGAAACGGACGCTCTACTACCACTTCGCCAGCAAGGACGACCTGGTTGCCGCCTATCTGGACGGCCGCGACGTGCCAACGCTCGGTCGCTACCAGGAGCTGATCGCGGATTCCGCCGAACCGGTCGTGCAGCGGGTGCGTCGAATTTTCGAGCACCTCAAGGCGAGCGCCAAGAGTCCACGCTGGAGAGGATGCAGCTTCGTGCGCGCCGCGGCCGAGTTCGCGGGATCTCCCGGCCACCCTGCCCGCGTCGCCGCCTCGCGGCACAAGAAGCGGTTCGAGAGCTGGCTTGCGGAACTGCTCATCGCCGAGGGAACCGCCGACGCAGCGAGCCTCGCTCGGCAGGTCATGATTCTGTTCGACGGCGCGGTGACTCAAATCCTGATTCATCGCGATCCCAGTTATGCCGACGCAGCCGGCGCTGCTGCGGCGCGGCTGCTATCCATGCGCTCCGCTCAGCATGAAGCCGCAACGAGCGTATCGCCGCCTTGAGCGACGCGATGGCGCACGCCCTCGCCAGATGCCGGCCGCTTGTTGTATAGAGGCGCGCGCCTGGCTCGACGCGGGCAAATGCTAAAGAGGGGCGATCACCATGCGAAATCGGCGCGTCTGCGTGATCGGGGGCTCCGGTTTCATCGGCCGCTACGTGGTGAAGCGGCTTGCCGAGCGCGGGGCCGTGGTCACCGTGGTGAGCCGGCACGCCACGGAAGCGCAATTCCTGAAGCCGATGGGCGACGTCGGCCAGATTGCGCTGATCGACGCCGGCCTCGACGACGAGGCCAGGCTCGCCGCGGCGCTCGCGGGCTCGAGTGCGGTGGTGTCGTCCGTCGGCATCCTCTATGAGCGTGGTCGGCAGCGGTTCCAGGCGCTCCACGTCGACGGTCCCGCACGGGCCGCCCGCCTCGCAGCCGCGGCCGGCGCCAAGCATTTCGTGCACATCTCCGCGCTCTCCGCCGATGCGCAGTCGGTCTCCGCCTATGCCCGCAGCAAGGCCGCCGGAGAGGCCGCGGTCAAAGCGGCTTTCCCCACTGCAACAATTCTGCGTCCCTCCCTGGTGTTCGGGCCGGAAGATGATTTTTTCAACCGGTTTGCCGGACTGGCGCGGCTGAGCTGGGCTTTGCCGCTGGTGGGCGGCGGTGCCACGCGCTTCCAGCCGGTTTATGTGGGCGACGTCGCGGATGCGGTGATGGCGGCGCTGGAGCGGCCGGAGGCTCAGGGCAAGCTCTACGAGCTCGGCGGGCCCGCGATCCTGAGCTTCCGGGGACTCATGGAGCTGTTGCTCAGGGAGATCGGCCGCCGGCGCGTCCTCGTGACGCTCCCCTCCGGGCTCGCGAGCGCAGCCGCGGTCTTCATGCAGTTCATGCCCAAGCCGCTGCTGACCCCCGACCAGGTCAAGCTGCTGCAGAAGGATACGGTCGTGACGCCGGGCGCACCCGGCCTTGCCCAGCTCGGCGTCACCCCGACCGCGCTCAAGCTCATTCTCCCGACTTATCTCACTCGGTTTCACCGCGGCGGCCGCGCGACGTTGCGCCCGGCGGTCTGACGGACAACCGCCCGTCCTTGACGCTTGACCATGCGGCGCCGACGGTGTACGCTAGGAGCGTTCGATTTTTGGGTCAAAAAGCGTTCGGCCCACCGTCCGACGCGGATCATGAATTTTGCGAAACGAACCCAATTTTTCGCCAGGTGACGACGACCTCATTGTAATTCCAAATGAATTCTACAATAGTACTAATTCAGGACTAATTTGGCGCACTTCATGGGATGGAGTCCTCGTTCCGACCGGCACAAGGTCAGATTGGAAATAATTAGTAAAAACAATTGACCTATTTCAGCGCATCTGCTTGCATAACCTGAGCCATGGCTTGAGGGCAAGGGGTCGGCTGCGTCACGGGTCGGCCGACCAGCAGAGCGAGGAAGCACCCGTGGTTCAGAAGCTGCTGAAGTTCGTCTCGGTCGAGAAAGCCATGCCGGAGAAGCGGCAAGCGGCCGAGCGGACACGCGACTTCCGCGAGATCTTCGGCGAGTTCGAGCGGACCAAAGCGGAGGCGCAGGCCGGCCGCTGCTCGCAGTGCGGGATTCCCTTTTGTCAGATCCATTGCCCGCTCAACAACAACATCCCGGATTGGCTGCAGCTGACGGCGCAGGGCCGGCTCGAGGAGGCTTATGAGGTGGCCTCCGCCACCAACAACATGCCAGAGGTGTGCGGCCGGATCTGTCCGCAGGATCGCCTCTGCGAAGGCAACTGCGTCATCGAGAAGGGCTTCGACTCCGTCACGATCGGGTCGGTCGAGAAATACATCACCGAGACGGCGTTTCAGAACGGCTGGGTGAAGCCGCCGAAGCCGTCGCGCGAGCTCGCGAGCTCCGTCGGCATCATCGGCGCCGGCCCGGCCGGCCTCGCCGCCGCCGAGCAGCTGCGCCGGCGCGGTCACCAGATCGAGGTCTACGACCGTTACGACCGCGTGGGCGGCCTCCTCGTCTACGGCATTCCGAATTTCAAACTCGAGAAGACGGTGGTGGCGCGCCGGCACGAGATCTTGGCCGCAGGCGGCATTCGCTTCCACCTCAATACCGATATCGGTCGCGATGTCAGTCTCGCGGATCTCCAGCGGCGCCATGACGCCGTGCTGATTGCCACCGGCGTCTACAAGGCTCGCGACATGAGCTGCCCCGGCGTCGGCCTCGGCAATATTGTCGCGGCGCTCGACTATCTCACGGCCTCCAACCGCAAGGGCCTCGGCGATGCGGTGCCCGCGTTCGACAGCGGCGCGCTCGATGCCGAGGGCAAGCACGTCGTCGTGGTGGGCGGCGGCGACACCGCGATGGATTGCGTGCGCACTGCCGTGCGCCAGGGCGCCAAGTCGGTGCGCTGCCTCTATCGCCGCGACCGCAAGAACATGCCCGGCTCGCAGCGCGAGGTGCAGCACGCGGAGGAGGAGGGCGTCGAGTTCGTCTGGCTCTCGGCGCCCGAAGCCTTCCTCGGTGACGGGTCGGTGCGGGCGGTTCGCGCGCACCGGATGCATCTCGGCGTCGCCGATTCCACCGGCCGCCAGGTGCCGCAGCCTCTCGAAGATAGCCACTTCGATCTGCCTTGCGATCTCGCGATCATGGCGCTCGGCTTCGATCCCGAGGATGTGCCCGGACTCTTCGGCGCGGCCGATCTGACGGTCACCCGCTGGGGCGCGCTCGCGGTCGACTTCCGCACCATGATGACCTCGCTCGAGGGCGTGTTCGCCGCGGGCGACATCGTCCGCGGCGCCTCGCTGGTGGTGTGGGGCATCCGCGACGGCCGCGACGCCGCCGAGCAGATGCATCGCTACATCGCCGCCAAGACCACGGCCGCCCGCGCGGCCGCGGCGGATTGAACGGAGGCTCAGAATGACCTCGCATCCGAAGATTTCCGGCCAAGCCTTCGTCGATGCCTACCGTGCGAATGCGGCGCATCTGGAGACCGCTGGTCTCTACGATCCCGCCGAGGAGCATGACGCCTGCGGCGTGGGCTTCGTCGCCGCGATCGACGGCAAGCCGCGCCGCGCGGTGGTCGAGGCCGGGATCAATGCGCTCAAGGCCGTCTGGCACCGCGGTGCCGTCGATGCCGACGGCAAGACCGGCGACGGCGCGGGCATCCACGTGGAGATCCCGCAGAACTTCTTCCGCGAGCACATCAAGCACACGGGGCACGAGCCCGGTCCGGGCCAGCTCGCGGTCGGCATGATTTTCCTGCCGCGCACCGACCTCGATGGCCAGGAGCGCTGCCGTTCCATCGTGGAAACCGAGATCCTGAACTCCGGCTATTCGATCTATGGCTGGCGCCAGGTGCCCGTGAACATCGGCGTGATCGGTGAGAAGGCGAACGCGACACGGCCGGAGATCGAGCAGATCATGATCGCGAACACGCGCGGCCACGCGGCCGAGCGCTTCGAGCTCGACCTCTACGTGATCCGCCGGCGGATCGAAAAGCGCGTCATCGCCGATCAGGTGAAAGACTTCTACATCTGCTCCTTGAGCTGCCGCTCGATCATCTACAAGGGCATGTTCCTGGCGGAGCAGCTGACCGCGTTCTATCCAGATCTGCTGGACGAGCGGTTCGTCTCGAGCTTCGCCGTCTATCACCAGCGCTATTCGACGAATACCTTCCCGACCTGGCAGCTCGCCCAGCCCTTTCGCATCCTCGCGCACAACGGCGAGATCAACACGCTCCGCGGCAACATCAATTGGATGAAAAGCCACGAGACGCGGATGGCCAGCGAGACCTTCGGCGAGACGATCGAGGACATCAAGCCGGTGATCCAGGTCGGCGGCTCGGATTCCGCGGCGCTCGACGGCGTCTTCGAGGTGCTGGTGCGCGCCGGCCGCGCGCTCCCGATGGCGAAGATCATGATGGTGCCGGAGGCGATCGGCGACGGCAGCCTGATGCCGCACGCGCATCGCGACATGTACAGCTATTGCAACTCGGTGATGGAGCCCTGGGACGGGCCGGCGGCGCTCGCACTCACCGACGGTCGCTGGGTGATGGCGGCGATGGATCGCAACGGGCTCCGCCCCATGCGCTACGCGATCACCGGTGACGGCCTCATCGTCGCGGGCTCGGAGGCCGGCATGGTGCGGCTCAACGAGCAGGAGCTCGTCGAGAAGGGCCGGCTCGGGCCTGGGCAGATGATCGGCGTCGACCTGGCTGCAGGTCGGCTCTACCGAGACCGGGAGATCAAGGACCTGTTTGCCTCCCGTCGGGATTATTCCGAGTGGGTGAAGAACATCACGGTGATCGACAGCATCGTCAAATCGCGGGCGGAGACGGTCGAGCTCGGCCGCGAGGAGCTGCGCCGGCGTCAGGTCGCTTTCGGTTGGAGCCTCGAGGACCTCGAGTTGATCCTGCAGCCGATGGCGGAGGAGGCCAAGGAGGCTGTGGGCTCCATGGGCGACGACACGCCCTTGGCGGTGCTCTCCGAGCACTACCGCGGCCTGCACCATTTCTTCCGCCAGAACTTCAGCCAGGTCACCAACCCGCCGATCGACAGCCTGCGCGAGCGCCGGGTCATGACGCTCAAGACCCGGCTCGGCAATCTCGGCAACATTCTCGACGAGGATGCGAGCCAGTGCCAGCTGCTGCAGCTGGACTCGCCGGTGCTCTCGAACGCCGAGTTCAAGGCGATGCGCGCCTACATGGGCGAAACCGCCGCCGAGATCGATTGCACCTTCGACGCCGAGGGCAGCGAGAGCGCGCTCCGAGAGGCGATCCGGCGGATCCGCCAGGAGGCGGAGGAAGCGGTGCGCCGTGGCTGCGCCCACGTGATCCTGTCGGACGCGGCGATGGATGGGAAGCGCGCGGCGATCCCGATGATTCTCGCCACCGGCGCCGTTCATTCGCACCTTGTGCGCCAGCAGCTCCGGACCTTCATTTCGCTGAACGTGCGCTCGGGCGAGTGCTTGGACGTGCACTATTTCGCGGTGCTGATCGGCGTCGGCGGCACCACGATCAACGCCTATCTCGCGCAAGAGACGATCGCCGACCGGCATCGCCGCGGCCTGTTCCCGGGCGCGAGCCTCGAGGCCTGCATCGCCCGCTACAAGAAGGCGGTGGATGACGGGCTCCTCAAGGTGATGTCGAAGATGGGCATTTCCGTGATCTCCTCCTATCGCGGCGCTTACAACTTCGAAGCGGTGGGTCTCTCGCGCACGCTGGTGGCGGACTTCCTTCCCGGCATGACCTCGCGGCTCTCCGGGCTCGGTCTCTCCGGCATCCAGCAGAAGGTGCTGGAGATGCACGCCCGCGCCTATGCCGAGGATTTCCTGGCGCTGCCGGTGGGCGGCTTCTACCGCTACCGCCGCGGCGGCGAGCAGCACGGATTCGAGGGTACGCTGGTGCACACGCTGCAAACCGCGGTCGCCAACGACTCCTACGGCACCTTTCGGCGCTACAGCGAGGGGTTGCGCAAGCTGCCGCCGATCAATCTCCGCGATCTCCTCGAGTTCAATCCCAAGGGCGCCGGGATCTCCGCCGACGAGGTCGAGTCGATCACGGAGATCCGCAAGCGGCTGGTGGCGCCCGGCATCTCGCTGGGCGCGCTCGGCCCCGAGGCGCACGAGACGCTCTCGATCGCGATGAACCGCATCGGCGCCAAGTCGGACAGCGGCGAGGGCGGCGAGGACCCCGCCCGCCACATCCCGCGCCGGAACGGCGACAACGCGTCCTCGGCGATCAAGCAGATCGCCTCGGGCCGGTTCGGCGTCACCGCCGAGTATCTGCTCAATTGCCGCGAGATCGAGATCAAGATCGCCCAGGGCGCCAAGCCCGGCGAGGGCGGCCAGCTCCCGGGCTTCAAGGTGACGGAGATGCTGGCGCGGCTCCGGCACTCGCAGCCGGGCGTCACGCTGGTCTCGCCGCCGCCGCACCACGACATCTATTCGATCGAGGACCTGGCGCAGCTCATCTACGACCTGAAGCAGATCAATCCGGACGCCAAGGTCTGCGTGAAGCTGGTGGCGCGCTCGGGCATCGGCACGGTGGCCGCGGGCGTCGCCAAGGCGCGCGCCGACGTGATCCTGATCTCCGGCCACGCAGGCGGCACGGGGGCGAGCCCGCAATCCTCCATCAAGTATGCCGGCATCCCCTGGGAGATGGGGCTTTCGGAAGTGCATCAGGTACTGGTCCTGAACCGGCTCCGGCACCGCGTTCGGCTGCGCGTCGACGGCGGCATCAAGAGCGGCCGCGATGTCGTGATCGCGGCGATCCTCGGCGCCGAGGAATATGGCCTGGGCACCGCCTCGCTGGTCGCCATGGGCTGCATCCTGGTGCGGCAATGCCATTCCAACACCTGCCCGGTCGGCATCTGCACCCAGGACGAGAAGCTGCGCGCCAAGTTCGCGGGCACCCCCGAGAAGGTGGTGAACCTCTTCAGCTTCGTCGCCGAGGAGGTCCGCGAGATCCTGGCCTCGCTGGGCGCACGCAACCTCAACGAGGTGATCGGGCGCACCGACCTGCTGGCCCAGGTGAGCCGCGGCGGTCATCACCTCGACGACCTCGACCTCAACCCGATCCTGGCCCAGGCCGATCCCGGCGAGTACACGCGCTACTGCACGCTCGAGGGCCGCAACGAGGTGCCCGACACGCTCGACGCCCAGATGATCAAGGACGCAAAGGCGCTCTTCGATGTCGGCGAGAAGATGCAGCTCACCTACAACGTCCGGAACATTCATCGCGCTGTCGGCACGCGCTTTTCCGCCATGGTGACGCGGCGCTTCGGCATGACGGGCCTGCAGCCCGGCCACATCACCGTGCGTCTGCGCGGCTCCGCTGGCCAGTCGCTCGGCGCCTTCGCGGTGCAGGGCCTGAAGCTCGAGGTGTTCGGCGAGGCGAACGATTACGTCGGCAAGGGCCTCTCCGGCGGCACCATCGTGGTGCGTCCGATGACGTCGTCGCCGCTTCAGAGCCACAAGAACACCATCATCGGCAATACCGTGCTCTATGGCGCCACGTCCGGCCGGCTGTTCGCGGCGGGCCAGGCCGGCGAGCGCTTCGCGGTCCGCAACTCCGGCGCCCAGGTGGTGGTGGAGGGCTGCGGCTCCAACGGCTGCGAGTACATGACCGGCGGCACTGTCGCGATCCTGGGCCCCATCGGCGACAATTTCGGCGCCGGCATGACCGGCGGCATGGCCTTCGTCTATGACGCCGCCGACGAGTTTCCGCGCCGGGTCAACCCGGAGACCGTGACCTGGCAACGCATCGCCGCGCCCTATTGGGCGGACCTGCTCAAGGCACTGATCGAGGAGCACGTGCGCGAGACCCAATCGCGCTTTGCCGAGCAGATCCTGGTGGACTGGGAGCGCGAGGTGAAGCGCTTCTGGCAGGTCGTGCCGAAGGAAATGCTGCCGCGCCTCGCGGAGCCGCTCAACCTCGAGGAGAAGCGCGCGGGCACCGGTGACGACGACTGAGCGGATAAGGCCGAGCCAAGAGACCGTCCACGAAAATGTGAAATGTGCCCGGCTCCCGGTATCGGTGCCTTCGCGCTAGGTTCTTGCCCGAGCCCCCAGCGGCGGCCGAGAACGAGAAGGAATCTCATGGACCAACGCTTCATCGAGTTGTTCGACCGCTACACCCATGGCGGCATGAGCCGCCGGGCGTTCCTCGACCGCCTCTCCACGCTCGCGGGGGGCGCCGCCGCGGCAAGCCTGCTGCTGCCGCTCCTGGAGAACAACTACGCGCGGGCCGAGACGATCGCCGAGGCCGACCCACGCATCGCGACCGAGACCGTGTCGATCCCGGGCGTCGCCGGGCTCACGGGATATCTCGTGACGCCCAAATCCGGCGACAGGCACGCGGGCGTGGTTGTGACCCACGAGAACCGCGGCCTCAATCCGCACATCAGGGACGTCGCGCGCCGGGTCGGCGTTGAGGGGTTTACAGCGCTTGCGGTCGACTGCCTGAGCCCGATGGGCGGCACGCCCGAGGACGCGGACAAGGCGGCCGCCATGATCGCCACGCTGAAGCCCGAGGACGTGGTGGCGGACGCGCGCGCGGCCGTCGCCGCGCTGAAGGCGCGTCTGGACGCCACCGGTAAGGTGGGCGCCGTTGGCTTCTGCTGGGGTGGAGGCGGCATCAACGATCTCGCCGTGGCGGAGCCCGGCCTCGCCGCCGCCGTCTCCTATTACGGCCGGCAGCCGAGCGCGGACAAGGTGCCCTCGATCAAGGCGGCCTTGCTGCTGCATTACGCCGGCCTCGACGAGCGCATCGATGCCGGCATCCCCGTTTACGAGGCGGCGCTCAAGCAGGCCGGCACGACCTACGAGATTTTCATGTATCCGAATGTGAACCACGCCTTCAACAACGACACCAACGAAGCCCGCTACAACAAGGAAGCCTCCGACCTCGCCTGGAGCCGCACAATCGGATTCTTCAAGAAATACCTCGCCTAGCGCCTCGGTTCGCGCAATGCCCGCAGCTTTGCTAGACTGCGGGTTGCATGCGGCTCCTTTACCACCTCTGGCTGTCGCCCTTCTCGCGCAAGATCCGCGTGGTGCTGAAGGAGAAGAATCTCGATTTCACCATGAAGGTGGAGAAGACCTGGGAGCGGCGGCCGGAGTTCCTGGCGCTCAACCCGGCCGGCGACGTGCCCGTCTTGATCGAGCCCGACGGCACCGTGCTCGCCGAGGCCAACGCCATCGCGGAGTACTTGGACGAGGTCTATCGCGACAAGCTGCTCATCGGCATCAATGCGCTCGACCGTGCCGAGGTGCGCAGGCTCACCCAATGGTTCGACGGCAAGCTCAACCGCGAGGTCACGGAGCCGCTGGTCGGCGAGAAGATGATGAAGCGGTTCTTGGGGCTCGGCGAGCCCAATTCCAGCGCGATCCGCGCCGGCAAGGCGAACCTCGGCTATCACCTCGACTACATCACCTTCCTGGTGGAGCGCCGGCGGTGGCTGGCGGGCGACCATTTTTCGCTGGCCGACATCAGCGCCGCTGCGCATCTCTCGGCGCTCGATTATCTCGGCGACGTGCCGTGGGACACGCACGAGCCCGCCAAGGAATGGTATGCGCGGATCAAGTCGCGGCCGAGCTTCCGCCCGCTGTTGGCGGATCACATCCCGGGCGCGCCGCCGCCCAAGCACTACGCCGATCTGGATTTCTGACGAATCGGCCTGGACGCCCGTGTCTCAGGGCTTGGCGGGCTTCGCCGGCTTCGGGGCCTTGGCCACGAATGCATCGAGTTTGGCGAGATCCTTCTGCGCCAAGTCCGCGGAAAAGGTGTCGGGCGCGAGCTGCTTGACCCGGTTCCAATCCTCGCGGGCGCCAGTGTAGTCGCCTTTTATGGCGCGGAGGGTGCCGCGCTCGAGATAGGCGTCGGGGAATTGCGGCTGCAGCGCGAGCGCGCGCGCGACGTCGTCGACCGCGAGGTCGGTCGCATCGACCTGACGATAGGCCGCGGCTCGCAACACCAGCGCCTCGACGCGGTTCGGCTCGATATCGAGCGCGGCATTCAAGTCGTCGAGCGCCGCCCAGAAATCGTGCGCGAGCCCCTCGGCCTGGGCGCGGTCCATCAGCAGACGGACGTCCTTGGGCGCGAGCTTCAGACCCGCATCGAGCTCGGTCCGCGCGTTTTGCGGCTTCTGCGCCATGAGCCAGGCTTCCGCCGCCTGGTCGTAAGCCTCCGCGCGAAGGCTCGACTCCTCGGCGGTCGTGCCTTCGGCCACGTCGTGGAAGCGCTTGGCCGCCTCGTCGTATTGCTTGAGATTGAGCAGCGCCGTGGCCTCGCAATGCTCGGCGGCATAGCCGCCGCCCTTCGTGCGCCACTGCATGGCTTGCCGCTGAGCTTCGGCCGGCTGCGTGTCGGCGAGACTCATGCAGCGATCGTAGGCCGTCGCGGGATCGGCGGTAGTGGGGTTGGGGGCGGGCTTGCGTTGAGCGACGGCCGGATCGAGCGTGAGCGCGAGCGCCGCAAGCACCAGTGCACCCACGGTAGAGACTCGCGCGCTGGAGCCGCTATTCGCCCGGAGCGGCTGGAACATGACGATCGGCGAGCGCCGTCACCGGCTCGGGCCCCGCCGCCGCGGCGGCAGGCGCGGCAAACGCATGCCGCAAGCGCTCGAGATAAACATAGATGACGGGCGTGATGTAGAGCGTGAGCGTCTGGGAGACGATGAGACCGCCCACGACGGCGAGTCCGAGCGGCCGGCGCAGCTCGGAGCCGGCGCCGGAGCCGAGCGCGATCGGTAGCGAGCCCATGATTGCGGCCATGGTGGTCATCATGATCGGGCGGAAGCGCAGCAAGCAAGCGTCGAAGATTGCCTTTTCCGCCGTGGTGTCGCCGGATCGCTGCCGCTCGATCGCGAAGTCGATCATCATGATCGCGTTCTTCTTCACGATGCCGATCAGCATGACGATGCCGATGATGGCAATCACGCTGAGGTCCTGTCCGAACAGCATGAGAGTCAGCAGCGCGCCCAGGCCCGCCGCGGGCAGGCCGGAGAGGATGGTGATCGGGTGGATGAAGCTCTCGTAGAGAACGCCCAGCACCATGTAGATCACCGTCACGGCGGCGATCAGCAGCAGGCCCTGGCCCTTGAGGGAATCCTGGAAGACCTGGGCGGTGCCCTGGAAGCCAGTCGCGACCGTAACCGGCAGGTTCGCCTCGCGCTCGACCCGCTCGATCGCGCTCTCGGCCTCGCCGAGTGAGGTCCCTACGAGATTGAACGAGATGGTGACTGAGGGCAGCTGTCCCTGGTGATTGACCGTGACCGGACCCACGCCGGGCACAATGCTCGCAAAGGAGTCGAGCGGCACCATCTGGCCGGCGCTGCCGCTCGGCCCGTTGCTGGCGCGGACGTAGATTTTCGAGAGCGCCGAGGGATCCTCCTGATAGGCCGGATCGATCTCCAGGATGACCTCGTAGTCGTTCGAGGGTGCATAGATGGTCGAGATCTGCCGGGTCCCGAAGGCGCTGTAGAGCGCATTGCGCGCCGTGTCCGCGGTGATCCCGAATTGCGCCATCTTGTCCCGGTCGAAATTCACCAGGGCTTGCCGGTTCTGCAGCTGCAGGTCCGAGGTGACATCCTGGAATCCCGGCAATTTCGATATCTTGTCGAGCATCAGCGGCGCCGCGCGATAGAGCTCGTCGAGATCGCCGTCTTGAAGCGTGTACTGATATTGGCTTTTCGCCAGCCGGCCGCCGAGCTGAATATTCTGAATCGGCTGGAAGAACACATTGAGGCCCGGCACGCGCGCGGTCTCGCGGCGAAGCTGTTGGATCACGGCGAGGATTGAATCCTTGCGCTCGCTGAGCGGCTTCAGGGCAATGAACATGCGGCCGGTGTTGAGCGCCGGGCTGAAGCCGGTAGCGCCTACGAAGGAATTGACGTTGTCGACGTTGGGGTTGGCTTTGACGATCGCAGCCGCCTCCCGTTGATGCGCGCCCATCGACTCGAACGAGATGTCTTGCGCACCCTCCGTGGTGGCGAAGACGAGGCCGGTGTCCTCGATCGGGAAAAAGCCTTTCGGTATGTACTTGTAGCATAAGCCGCTCACCACGATGGTCGCGACGGTGATGAGGAGCGTCAGGAATTTGCGATTGAGAACGTGCCCGAGCGACCAGCCGTAGAACTTGATCATCGCCTGGAAGCCGGCTTCCGAGGCGCGGTAGAGCGCGTTGTGCTTTTCTTGACCGGTGTGGCTCTTGAGCAGCCGCGAGCACAGCATCGGCGTGAGCGTCAGCGACACCAGGCCCGAGATCAGGATGGTCATGCTGATGGTGACCGCGAACTCGCGGAACACGCGACCGACCACGCCGCCCATGAAGAGGACCGGGATGAACACCGCGACCAGGGAGAGCGTGATCGAAATGATGGTAAAGCCGATCTCGCGTGAGCCCTTGAGCGCCGCCTCGAACGGCCGCTCGCCGTTCTCGATGTGGCGCACGATGTTCTCGAGCATCACGATGGCGTCGTCGACCACGAACCCCACGGAGAGCGTGAGCGCCAGCAGCGACAGGTTGTCGATCGAGTAGCCGAACACGTACATGCCCGCGAAAGTACCGATCACCGACACCGGCAAGGCCAGCGCTGGAATGATCGTGGCGGTGACGTTGCGCAGGAATATGAAGATCACCATCACCACCAGCGCCACGGTGAGCAGTAGGGTGAAGCGCACGTCGGCGACGGATTGCCGGATCGAGACGGACCGGTCGTTCAGGACCTTGAGCTCGATGGACGGTGGAATTTGGGCCTGGAACACCGGCAGCAGAGCGCGGATGCTGTCGACCACCTCGACAGTATTCGCATCGGGCTGGCGTTGCACCGCCAGGATGATTGACCGGGTGCCGTTGAGCCAACCCGCCACCTTGTTGTTCTCGACGCTGTCCACCGCCTTCGCGACTTCGCCGAGCCGCACCGGCGCGCCGTTGCGATAGGCGACGATCAAGGACTCATAGAGCTTGGCGGCGCCGAGCTGACTGGAAGCCTGCAGGGTAAAGCTCTGCGCGGGCCCAGAAAGCTGGCCCACGGGCGTGTTCGAATTGGCCGCCGCTACGGCATTCTTCAGGTCGTCGATGCTGATTCCCTTCGAGGCCAGCGCCTCGGGATTGGCCTGGATGCGCACCGCATATTTCTGCGCTCCGAACACGTTCACCTGCGCGACGCCCGAGAGCTGCGAGATGCGCTGCGCCATCAGGGTCTCGGCGTATTCGTCCACCGCCGACAGGGGCTGGGTTGCAGAGGAGAGTACCGCGAACAGCACGGGGAAATCCGCCGGATTGACCTTCTGGAACGACGGCGGCGTGGTCATCTCGATGGGGAGCTTGCGCGCGGCCGCCGTCAGCGCCGCCTGCACGTCGAGCGCCGCGCCGTCGATATTGCGGTTGAGATCGAATTGCAGCGTGATCGACGTGACGCCTTGGCCGCTGATCGATACGACGGAGGCGAGGCCCGCGATGTTCGAGAATTGCCGCTCGAGGGGCGTGGCGACGGACGAGGCCATGCTTTCCGGGCTCGCGCCCGGAAGGTTGGCGTTGACCACGATGGTCGGGAAGTCGACGCGCGGCAGCGCCGCGACCGGCAGCAGGCGATAGCTGAACAGGCCGAATATGACGAACGCCATCATCAGCAGCGTCGTCATGACCGGACGACGGATACACGTCTCCGGCAATGTCATGCGCGGATCTCCGCGACGGCGCTCGCGGCGTTGCTGGTGCGGATCTCGACCCGGCTGCCGTTGGTCAGTCGCAGCTGCCCGTCGGTCACGACGCGCTCGTCGCCGTTTAGGCCCTTGGAGATGACGCTCTCATTGTCGACGGTCCGGCTGACCGTCACCGGCCGCAGCTCGACCGTATTGTCTTGCTTCACCACGAACACGTAGCTGCCGTTCTGGCCGACCTGCACGGCGCTGCTCGGAACCGTGACCGAATCCGCCTCGACGCGCAGCGTGCTCGATACATTTACGAACTCGCCGGGCCACAAGCGCTCATCGGCATTGTCGAAGATCGCCTTGAGCGAGATGGTGCCGGTGGTGGGATCGATCTGGTTGTCGAAGAAGAAGATCTTACCGGTAATCGGCCCGCCGGGGTCGCCGGGCACAGTCGCCAGCACGGGCACCGTGCCCGCCCCGACCGCGGCGCGGATACCCGGCAGCTCGCGCTGCGGCACCGCGTAGCTCGCATAGATCGGCCTGATCTGGTTGATGGTGACCAGCGAGATGGTGTCCTGCGCCTTGACGGCATTGCCGGTCTTCAGCGCGATGGTGCCGACGCGCCCGTCCATGGGCGAGCGGATCGTGTAATAGGTGAGCAAGATCTTGAAGTTGTCGACCGTCGCCTGGTCGCCGAGCACCGTCGCTTCGAGCGATGCCGCGGTGGTCTGCGCCGTATCGAATTGCTGGTGCGAGACGAATTCCTTCTCGGTGAGCGGCTTGAACCGTGCGACGTCGCGCTTGGCGTTCTCGAGCTGAGCCCGGTCCTTCGCGAGCGAGGCCTCGGCGAGCTTGAGCTGCGCCTCCGCGGCTCTTGTGTCGAGCACGAACAGCACGTCCCCGGTCTTCACGGCCTGGCCGTCGCTGATCTTCACTTCGGCGATCTCGCCGTCGACCCGAGACTTGACCGCGACGGTGGCGATCGGCTGCACCGTACCGATGGCATCGATGCGCACGGGCATCGGCTTGCGGGCGACGGGCGCGATCAAGACGGGCACCGCCGGCGCGGCATTGGCCGGTCGCGGCGGCTCCGCGGCCTTCAGGACAAAGGTCTGATAGGCGATGCCGCCGGCGGCCACCACCGCCACAAACGCCACCGCAATGGTCACGCGCTTCATCTAGAGATACCGCTTCGCCGAGACCCGGCCCAGGGTCCCGGTCGGCTCCTCGTAACGGGCAGGCTGCATTATACACATAAAGATTAACGGCACGATTTCCGCTCCGGGTGGCCGATTCCCGCTGCCGGCCCGGTTGTTGCGCGTCCACTGAGACGCATAGCTGTCCGGTGCCAATTAATCAATCCTGCGGCGGGGTTGCTCTGGTAACATTCGCGCGTGTTGGCGCCGGCGCGTGCTCCAGGCGCGCTTTCGCCGCGGGATCCCGGCAAAGGCGGTCGTGGGAGTGCCCAGTTGGTGGCAGTCCCTAGCCGGCATTCCCGCATCTCGGGCGCCGTGCCCGGGTCGATGGATCGAGGAGCC
Organism: Allostellaceae bacterium; assembly: GCA_035604335.1. Classification (GTDB taxonomy): domain Bacteria; phylum Pseudomonadota; class Alphaproteobacteria; order ATCC43930; family CGMCC-115725; genus DASZHJ01. The sequence goes on from DATNIT010000220.1 coordinate 26,411, forward strand.
TGGTCGAGCAGTGCGGACGGAGTCTTCCACGGGCGGCTTCGGCAACGTGGTGCGCGCGCTCAGCATCCGCAATTACCGCATCTATACGCTCGGAAATGCGATCTCTCTGATCGGGATTTGGCTGCAGCGGGTCGCGGTGGGTTGGCTCGCGTGGCAGCTCACGCATTCCGGCATTTGGCTCGGCCTCGTGGCGTTCGCCGATCTGGCGCCGGTGGTGTTTCTGAGCCCCATCGCGGGAGCGCTCGCCGACCGGCGCGATCGCGTCTGGGTGATCCGGATGACGCAGATCGTGGCGATCAGCCAGGCCCTCCTGCTGGCGGTGCTGACCTACACAGGGGTCATCACGATCTGGCCCTTGTTCCTGCTGACCCTCGTGCTTGGCGCCGCCAATGCCGTGGCGCAACCGGCGCGCCTGGCGCTGATCCCGAATCTGGTCGATCGGGAGTCCTTGCCATCCGCGGTGGCTATCAACTCGATCGTGTTCAACAATGCGCGGTTCGTGGGGCCCGCGATCGCCGGCGTCGCCATCGCGCAAGGCTCGGTATCCCTCAGCTTCGCGCTGAATGCGCTGTCCTACATTGCCTTCTCTGTGTGTCTCTCCCGTGTCGCGGTGGCGCCGGAGCGCAGCATCGGCGGCGCCCACCGCCGCATGCTCAACGAGACGTTGGAGGGCTATCTCTACGCTGCGAGGCACCCGGGCATCGGACCGATGCTCGCCATGTTCGCGTTGAGCTCGGTGATTTGCCGCGGCTTCATCGAGATGCTGCCGGGCTTCGCCGACAGCGTGTTCCACCGTGGACCCCAGGGATTGGCCTGGATGGTCGCGACGGCCGGCTTGGGCGCCATGCTCGGCGGCACCTGGATGGTCTGGCGAAGTGGCATCGAGGGACTCACCGACCTGCTGGTGATGCACATGCTCCTGCTCTCGGTGGCGCTCCTGGCCTTCACCGCGACCACCGAGTTCTGGCTCGCCTTGCCCTGCCTGTTCGTCGCGGGCGCCGGTTTGGTGATCACCGGCGTCAGCGCGCAGACACTGGTCCAGAGCGCCGTCGATCCCACCATGCGCGGTCGGATCATGGGGCTCTATGGCATGATCTTTCGAGGCGGACCGGCGTTGAATTCGCTGCTGATCGGCTTGCTTTCCTCGCAGCTGGGCCTGCGTCTGCCGCTCGCCGGAGGCGCGGCGCTCGCGGTCTTACTTTGGGCCTGGGCTCGCTGGCACCGGGGCCCGATGGCGGCGGCGCTGGAGGCGACGCCGCAAGGCGCGCCCGCGGATTAGTCGCGTGAGCATTGCCTCCGAGACCACGCCCACGCTCTTCTGTTTTGGTCTCGGATACACCGCGGGCTTTCTGGCGCAGGCGCTCAAGGCCGAAGGTTGGCGCGTGCTCGGCACGGGCCGGACGGCCGATGCGCGCCTTGAGGCGGCGTCGGAGGGCATCGAGATGCGCGCCTTCCATCGCGCGCGCCCGCTCGCCGACGTGCGTGCGCTCCTCGCGGGGGCGACGCATCTCCTGAGCTCGGTGCCGCCGGACGAGGCGGGCGATCCCGTCCTCGATCTGCATGGCGAGGACATCGCCGCCGCTCGCGGGCTTCGATGGATCGGCTATCTATCCACCACCGGCGTCTACGGCGACCGAGCCGGCGGCTGGGTGGACGAGGCGGCGCCGCTCCGGCCAACGGGCGAGCGCGGCCGCCGCCGGGTCGCCGCGGAAGCGCGCTGGCTCGAGCTCCAGCGCCGCCACGGCTCGCCCGTGCACGTGTTTCGCTTGGCGGGAATCTATGGGCCCGGGCGCAGCGCGCTCGACGCCGTACGCTCGGGCCGCGCACGGCGCGTGATCAAGCCGGGCCAAGTGTTCTCGCGCATTTACGTCGCGGATATCGTGCAGGTGCTGCGTGCATCCATGGCAAGGCCCAAGCCCGGTGCGATCTACAACGTCTGCGACGACGATCCCGCGCCGCCCGACGAGGTCATCGCCCTTGCCTGCACCCTGCTCGGCGTGTCACCGCCGCCTCCCGTTCCGATCGAGCAGGCCGAGCTCTCGGAGCTGGCGCGCAGCTTCTATGCCGACAACAAGCGCGTCTCCAACCGGCGGATCAAGGAGGAGCTCGGCGTGAGCCTGCTCTATCCCAGTTACCGCGACGGGCTCGCGGCGCTCCTCAAGGCGTGAGCAGCGGCTCCAGCGTCCGCATCAGGAGCGTGAGATCGCCGTCGGTGGAGAGTCGGTGGTCGCCATCCTTGACCAGCGTGACCGCGACGTCGCGGCTTTGCAGCGTCTCCGCCAGCGCGAGACTGGTTTTCCAGGGCACATCGGAGTCGCGTATGCCGTGGAGCAGGCGAACCGGACAGGCGAGCGGGATGGGGGCGCGCATCACGAGGTGATGGCGGCCTTCCTCGATCAAGGCCTGCGTGTAGATGTAGCCCTCCGGATTGTACTCGGATGGCAGGCGCAGGAAGCCGTCGCGCAGAAGGGCCGCGCGCTGCTCCGCGCCGAGCTCGGCCCACATGAGGTCCTCGGTCGCATCCGGTGCCGCGGCGATGCCGACGAGCGCGCGTATCCGCTCGGGCCGTGCCAGCGCCGCCAGCAGCATGACCCAGCCGCCGAGGCTGGAGCCCACCAACACCTGCGGGCCTTCCGTGAGCGCGTCGAGGACCGCGAGGGCGTCGGCTTTCCAGCGCCCGACCGTGGCGTCCTTGAACGCTCCCGACGAGGCGCCGTGGCCGAAATAGTCGAAGCGAAGAAAGGCTTGGTCGCGCCCGGCGCAAAAGCGGTCGAGCGCCTGGGCCTTGGTGCCGGTCATATCCGACATAAATCCGCCCAGGAACACCACGCCGGGCGAGCGGCCCGGCCGCCGCCGGTAGGCGACGGTGGCGCCGTCCTCACGCGTCAATGTTTGCGGCAGCGACGTATCCTGATTTGTTGAAGGCATGGACATTTGCTTTGTCACCGTCGCATTCTCACGAAATGACCGCAGTCATCGCCGACACTAGCACCGGCTCCGCCGAGCCGAGAAGCCGTCCGCCGGCCGTGCTCCAAGTGCTGCCGAGTCTGGTAACCGGCGGCGTGGAGCGTGGCACGATCGAGATGGCGCAGGCTCTGGTGGCGGCCGGCTGGCAGGCGGTGGTGGCGTCTTCCGGCGGGCCGCTCGCGCGCGAGATCGAACGCGCGGGTGCGCGGCACGTCACATTGCCGCTCGCTTCCAAGAATCCGCTGGTCGTGCGCGCGAACATCGCGCGTCTGGTCGACGTGATCGAGCGCCACACCATCGATATCGTCCATGCGCGCAGCCGCGCGCCCGCCTGGAGCGCGCTCTGGGCGGCGCGCCGCACCGGCCGGCACTTCGTCACCACGTTCCACAACGCCTACGGCGCGGGCTCGCGCTTGAAGCACATCTACAATTCGGTGATGGCGAAGGGCGAGCGCGTGATCGCGATCTCCGAGTTCGTGGGCGCGCACGTGGCGCAGGTCTACGGCGTTACCTCCGATCGGTTGCGCGTGGTGCCGCGCGGTGTCGATTTCCAGCGGTTCACGCCCGAGCATATCGGCGCGCAGCGGCTTGTGAGTCTGGCCCAGCAATGGCGGCTGCCGGACGACGTTCCTGTCGTGATGCTGCCGGGCCGGTTGACGCGGTGGAAAGGCCAGCTCGTGATGATCGAAGCGCTGGCGCTGCTGGGGCGCACCGACATCTGCTGCCTCTTCGTTGGCTCTGGAGACGAACGCTATCGCCGCGAGCTCGAGGCGCATGCCGCCAAGCTCGGCCTCGGCGCCGCGGTACGGATCGTCGACGAATGCCGCGACATGCCGGCGGCCTACATGCTGGCCGACGTGGTCGTCTCGGCCTCGACGTCGCCCGAAGGCTTCGGCCGCGTCGTGGTGGAAGCGCAGGCGATGGGCCGGCCGGTGGTGGCGACCAACCATGGCGGTTCGCGCGAGACCGTGGTTCCCGGCAGCACGGGCTGGCTGGTGCCGCCCGGCGACGCGCGGGCGCTGGCCGACGCCGCGGCCGAGGCCCTGAGGCTCGGGCCGGAGGAGCGCGCCTCCCACGCCGCGCGCGCTATCGATCATGTCCGGCGGAATTTCGACACCGCGACCATGGCCGCGCGCACGCTCGACGTTTACGAGGAGGTGCTGTTTCCCGCGGCGGCGGCGATCCGGGCGGCGCAAGCGGCATCGGCATGACGGTGCCGGCGTGACGGGCCGGCCCCGGATACTCGTGATCAAGCTGGGCGCGCTCGGGGATATCGTGCAAGCCTTGGGTCCGGCGGCGGCAATCCGCCGGCACCATTCGGACGCGGAGATCGTGCTGCTCACCACCGCGCCGTTCGCGCGTTTCCTGCGTGAGGCACCCTATTTCGATACAGTCTGGATCGACGAGCGCCCCGGCCCGCTCGCTCTCGCGGGCCTCTGGCGGTTGCGCCGGCGTCTCCGCGAGGCGGCTTTCTCGCGCGTCTACGACTTGCAGACCTCGACGCGCTCGAATTGGTATTTTCGTTTTCTGGACCCGCGCCGACGGCCGGAATGGTCGGGGATTGCGCGCGGCGCCTCGCACCCGCACGACAATCCCAAGCGCAATTCCATGCACACCCTCGATCGGCAAGCCGATCAGCTCCGAGCCGCCGGCGTCATCGACGTGCCGCCGCCCGATTTGAGCTGGGTCCGGGCTGATCTCGAGCGCTTCCGCATGCCCGAGCGGTTCGCCGTACTGGTGCCCGGAGGCGCTCCGCATCGGCCGGAGAAGCGCTGGCCGGTTGAGCGCTATTCGGCGCTCGCCGCGATCCTCGTTTCCCGGGGTGTGGTGCCGGTGGTGGTGGGTGGGCCGGTCGAGCGCGGGCTCGGCGCCGCGATCCGCGCGGCATGCCCCGCGGCGCGCGATCTCGCCGGCGAGACCGACCTCGCCGAGGTGGCGGCGCTGGGCCGCCGAGCGCTCTGGGCCGTCGGGAACGATACCGGCCCCATGCACCTGCTCGTGGCCGCAGGGGCACCGGCGACGGTGCTTTATTCCTCGGCCTCCGATCCCGCCCTCACCGCGCCCCGCGGACCGCGGGTTCGCGCCCTGCATCGTCCGAGCCTAGGCGGTCTCGGGGTGGAGGAGGTTGCCGCGACGCTCGCCTTCGGCTAAACCCAAGCCCCTCGTATACGACCAAGGCTTTGGACCCGCCCACCATGCCGCCCGATACCTCCGCGCCCGTGGCCGTCACGCTGCCGGATGGCTCCGTGCGCGCATTTCCGGGCCCCGTCTCGGGCGCCGAGCTCGCGAAGGCGATTGGGCCCGGCCTCGCCAAGGCGGCGCTCGCCCTGAAGATCGACGGCGCGGCCAAGGACCTCGCCGCCGTCATCGACCATGACGCCAAGGTCGCCATCGTCACGCGGACCTCGCCGGAGGCGCTGGAGCTGCTGCGCCACGACGCCGCTCACGTGATGGCGGAGGCCGCCAAGGAGCTGTTTCCGGACGTCCAGGTGACCTTCGGTCCCGCGACCGAGACCGGCTTCTACTACGACTTCGCCCGCGACCATCCCTTCACGCCCGAGGACCTCGCCAAGCTCGAGCAGCGCATGCACGAGATCGTCGACCGCGACGAGCCGATCACGCGCGAGGTCTGGTCGCGCGATGACGCCGTGCGCTTCTTCCAGTCGATCGGCGAGAAGTACAAGGCCGAATGGATCCAGGAGATCCCGAAGGACGAGGAGATCTCCATCTACAAGCAGGGCAAGTTCGTCGACCTCTGCACGGGCCCGCACCTGCCCTCGACGAGGAAGCTCGGCCACGCCTTCAAGGTGATGAAGGTGGCGGGCGCCTATTGGCGCGGCGATGCCAAGAATCAGCAGCTGCAGCGCGTTTACGGCACGGCGTTTGCGGAACAGAAGCAGCTCGACGCCTATCTCCATCAACTCGAGGAGGCGGAGAAGCGGGATCACCGACGCCTGGGCCGCGAGCTCGACCTCTTCCATCAGCAGGAAGAGGCGGTCGGCAGCGTGTTCTGGCATCCCAAGGGCTGGACGCTCTACCGCGTGATCGAGCGCTACGTTCGCGGCCGGCTCGAGGCCGACGGCTATGTCGAGGTGAAGACGCCGCAGCTGCTCGACCGCGCGCTCTGGGAAGCGTCGGGGCACTGGGAAAAATTCCGCCAGAACATGTTCACCGTGCGGGACGAGGACGAGGGCCGCGAGCGCATCCTCGCCTTGAAGCCGATGAACTGCCCCGGCGCCGTGCAGATCTTCCGCCAGGGGCTCAAGAGCTACCGCGATCTGCCGCTGCGACTCGCCGAGTTCGGATCGTGCCATCGCAATGAGCCCTCGGGCGCGCTCCACGGCATCATGCGCGTGCGCGCCTTCACCCAGGACGACGGCCACATCTTCTGCACCGAGGACCAGATCAACGCCGAGAGCATCAAGTTCTGCGATCTCCTGCGCTCGATCTACAAGGACTTCGGCTTCGAGGACGTCGTGGTCAAGTTCTCCGATCGGCCGCCCGTCCGCGCCGGCTCGGACGAGACCTGGGACAAGGCGGAGAAGGCGCTCCGCGAGGCGACGGAAGCCGCGGGGCTCCCCTACACGATCAACCCCGGCGAGGGCGCCTTCTACGGACCCAAGCTCGAGTTCGTGCTGCGCGACGCCATCGGCCGCGACTGGCAATGCGGCACGCTGCAGGTGGATTTCGTGCTGCCGGAGCGGCTCGACGCCAGCTATATCGGCGAGGACGGCCAGCGCCATCGTCCGGTGATGCTGCATCGCGCGATCCTGGGCTCGATGGAGCGCTTCATCGCGATCCTGATCGAGCAATACTCGGGTCGCTTCCCGCTCTGGCTCGCGCCGGTGCAGGCAACGGTGCTCACCATCACCAGCGACGCCGACGCCTATGCCCGGGAGGTCGCGGATGTCGCGGCGGAAGCGGGGCTCCGGGTCGAGGCCGACCTGCGCAACGAGAAGATCACTTACAAGGTGCGCGAGCACAGCCTCGCCAAGGTGCCGGCGCTCCTGGTGGTGGGGAAGCGCGAGGCCGAGACCCGCGCCGTCACGATCCGCCGCCTCGGCGGGAAA
>DATNIT010000221.1:0-79997 GCA_035604335.1 Allostellaceae bacterium
TGACCTGGAATTTCGCCATGCAGGCGATGGACCAGATCATCAATTCCGCCAGCAAGACGCGCTACATGTCGGGCGGGCAGATGGGCTGCCCGATCGTGTTCCGCGGCCCCAACGGCGCGGCCTCGCGGGTCGCGGCTCAGCATTCCCAGGATTACGCGAGCTGGTTCGCGCACGTGCCGAGCCTCAAGGTGGTCTCGCCGTTCAGCGCGGCCGATCACAAGGGGTTGCTCAAATCGGCGATCCGCGACCCCAATCCCGTGATCATCCTCGAGAACGAGCTGCTCTACGGCCATAGCTCGCCGGTCCCGGTGCACGACGACTGGATCGTGCCGATCGGCAAGGCGCGCGTGCTGCGCGCGGGCGACGGCGTGACGCTGGTGGCGCACTCGCGCATGGTGGAGGTGGCCCTCGCCGCCGCGGAGGCACTCGCGGGCGAGGGCATCTCGGCGGAGGTCATCGACCTCCGGACTATCCGCCCGCTCGACATCGAGACCATTCTTGCCTCGGTCAAGAAGACCAACCGCATCGTCTCGGTCGAGGAGGGCTGGCCCTTCGCGGGCATCGGCTCGGAGATCGCGGCGCAGATGATGGAACACGCCTTCGATTGGCTCGATGCGCCGGTGGCGCGGGTCTGCGGCAAGGACGTGCCGCTGCCCTACGCGGCCAATCTCGAGCGCCTGGCGTTGCCGCAAATCGCCGATGTCGTCGCCGCGGCGAAAGCCGCGACCTACCGCTGACCCGAGCCGGACCCGTCTGAGAACAAGAGGAAGACCGATGCCCATCGAGGTCCTGATGCCCGCGCTCTCGCCGACCATGACGGAGGGCAATCTCGCCAAATGGCACAAGAAGGTCGGCGACGCCGTCAAGGCCGGCGACCTCATCGCTGAGATCGAGACCGACAAGGCCACCATGGAAGTGGAGGCGGTAGACGAGGGCGTGGTAGGCGAGCTCGTGGTGCCCGAAGGCGCGCAGGGCGTGAAGGTGAACGCGGTGATCGCGCGCTTGCTGGGCGAGGGCGAGGACAAGGCGGCGCTGAAGAGTGCGACAAAGCCGGAGCCCAAGGCCGCTCCCGCGCCGGCGCCGAAGCCGCAGGCAGCGGCTCCCGCGCCTCAGCCGGCGCAGGCAAAGCCATCATCGGCTCTCGCTCCCACACCAGCGGGGGATCTCGCGGCGAATGGCGCCGATCGCGTGTTCGCGAGCCCGCTCGCGCGCCGCATGGCGGCGCAGGCGGGTGTCGACATCGCGCGGCTTAGGGGCAGCGGTCCCCACGGGCGGATCGTGAAGGCCGATATCGATGCCGCGTTCCAGGGCGGCGCGCCGCCACGCGCGCCGAGCACGGCCACTGCCGCCGTGGCGCCGAAAGCCCCGCCGATGGCGGCGACGCCCAGCATGGCCCAGGTGGCGGCGCTCGCGGGGAACGCGCCCTATACGCCGATCCCGCATACGACCATGCGGCGCACCATCGCGCGGCGGCTCACCGAGGTGCAGCAGAGCGTCCCCGTTTTCTATCTCACCGTCGATTGCGAGATCGATGCGCTGCTCAAGGCGCGGGCCGACGTCAACGCGCAGGCGGAGTCCAAGATCTCCGTCAACGACTTCGTGATCAAGGCGGCGGCGTTGGCGCTCAAGAAGGTGCCCGCGGTGAATGCGTCCTGGAGCGAGGACGCGGTGCTGCGCTGGACCGGCGTCGACGTCTCGGTCGCGGTCGCACTCGATGACGGCCTCATCACGCCGATCATCCGCACCGCCGACCAGAAGGGCTTGGCGCAGATCTCGGCGGAGATGAAGGACCTCGCCACCCGCGCGAAAGCCAACAAGCTCAGGCTCGAGGAGTTCCAGGGCGGCACCTTCTCGATCTCGAACCTCGGCATGTTCGGCGTGAGCGAGTTCACCGCCGTCATAAACCCGCCGCAATCCTGCATCCTCGCGGTCGCTGCGGGCGTGCAGCAGCCGGTGGTGCGCGACGGGGTGGTCGCGATCGCCACCGTCATGCGCTGCACGATCTCCTGCGACCACCGCGTGGTCGACGGCGCCACCTCCGCGAAATTCATGAACGCCTTCAAGAAATACATCGAGTCTCCCGTGACGATGCTGCTGTAGTCTGTTGTTCGCAATGCGCCGGTGCCTCCCTCTGATCCCTCTCCGCCCTTGGGGGCGGAGAGGCAAGGTGAGGTGGGGGAACCTCCGGCGCTTGCAACATGTCGCGCCACCCGAGGCAGGTCAGACGCACACACTTTCGATTGACGCAACGGCGCCCCCCCACCTCACCTAACCTCTCCGCCCCCGAGGGGCGGAGAGGGAATGGATCGAGTGAGGAGCGAGAATTAGGAGAGCAACTTGGCCGAGACATCCTTCGATCTCGTCATCGTGGGCGGCGGACCCGGCGGATACGTCGCGGCGATCCGGGCCGCGCAGCTCGGCATGAAGACCGCGGTGGTGGAGCGCGAGCACCTCGGCGGGATCTGTCTCAACTGGGGCTGCATTCCCACCAAGGCGTTGCTGCGGACGTCGGAGATCAATCACCTCCTGCAGCATCTCGGCGACTACGGGTTCTCCGCCAAGGACGTCAGCTTCGACCTCAAGAAGATCGTCGAGCGGTCGCGCAAGGTGGCGAAGCAGCTCTCGAACGGCGTCGGCTTCCTGATGAAGAAGAACAAGATCACGGTGCTCGACGGGCACGCCACGCTGAAGGGCGGCGGCAAGCTCGGCGTCGCCAAGGACGGCAAGCCGGTCGCGGATCTCGCGGCGAAGCATATCATTCTCGCGACCGGCGCGCGGGCGCGCTCGCTGCCGGGCCTCGAGCCCGACGGCAAGCTCGTGTGGACCTACAAGGAGGCCATGATACCGGACCGGTTGCCGAAATCGCTGCTCGTGGTGGGCTCGGGCGCGATCGGCATCGAGTTCGCGAGCTTCTACCGGGACCTCGGCGCCGAGGTGACCGTGGTCGAGGTGCTGCCGCGGGTCTTGCCGGTCGAGGACGAGGAGATCTCGGCCTTTGCCCAGAAAGCCTTCACGAAGCAGGGCATGAAGATCCATGTCGGCACGACCGTGAAGGCGCTCAAGAAGGGCGCAGACAGCGTCACCGCCACGCTCCAGGCCGGCGACAAGACGACGGAAGTGACGGCGGATCGGGTGATCCTCGCGGTCGGCATCGTCGGCAATGTCGAGACCATCGGCCTCGAAAAGACCAAGGCGAAGGTCGAAAAGACCCATGTGGTGGTGAACCAGTGGTGCGAGACCGGCGAGCTCGGGCTCTACGCCATCGGCGACCTCGTGGGTCCGCCGTGGCTCGCGCATAAGGCGAGCCACGAGGGCGTGCTCTGTGTCGAGCACATCGCCGGCCTCAACAACGTGCATCCCCTCAATGTCCGCAATATCCCCGGCTGCACCTATTGCCGGCCGCAGGTCGCGAGCGTTGGCTTGACCGAGGCCGCCGCCAAGGCGGCGGGGTACCAGGTCCGCGTTGGCAAGTTCCCTTATATCGGCAACGGCAAGGCGATCGCGCTGGGCGAGCCCGAGGGCCTCGTCAAGACCGTGTTCGACGCCAAGACCGGCGAGCTCCTGGGTGCGCACATGGTGGGCGCCGAGGTGACCGAGCTCATCCAGGGTTACACGGTCGCCAAGACGCTCGAGAGCACCGAGAGCGAGCTCATCGAGACGATCTTCCCGCACCCGACGCTGTCGGAGACGATGCACGAAGCCGTGCTTGACGCCTACGGCCGGGTTCTCCACATGTAAGGAGTTGCTGGAGAATTTTCGCTATGAGCTTGACGATGAGTGAAAAGAAAGACTGGCGTGCCGACGGTGTAACGGTCGTGCGCGGTAGGTCGCTAGACGGCGTCATGCGCGCGCCGGCTGGGAATGGGCGCGCAACCGCGTTTAATTTCGCCGGCGTCGGCGGAAAGGAAACTTGGGTCGGCGCAGTGACGCTGCGGCCGAACGCGAACACCGGACCGCATCACCACGGCCGGCACGAGGTCGCCATCTACGTCGTCAGGGGTCGAAGCCAAATACGATGGGGAGATAGGCTCGAATTTGCGACAGAGATCGGCCCAGGTGATTTCGTCTATTTCGCTCCGTACGTGCCGCATCAGGAGCTAAATCTCGATGGCCGCGAGACACTCGATCTGGTGGTCGTTCGCAGCGACGACGAGAAGATAGTGGTGGGGCTCGATATTGCTCCTGTGGAGCGGCCGGAAACTGTATTTTGAGCCGCTCCTTAGGCGTTATCGCAGACCTTAGAGAGTACCGACCAATCAATGTCCGACACTAAGCTCCGCCATCCCGAGAAGGCGCACAAGCCCGACAATCCCGTCGCGCGCAAGCCCGACTGGATCCGCGTCAAGGCGCCGGTCTCGCGCGAGTACCACGAGACGCGCAGGCTCATGCGCGCGCTCAGCCTCAATACGGTCTGCGAGGAGGCGGCCTGCCCGAACATCGGCGAGTGCTGGAAGCAGAAGCACGCGACGGTGATGATCCTGGGCAGCGTCTGCACGCGCGCCTGCGCGTTCTGCAACGTCGCGACCGGCAAGCCCGACCAGCTCGACCCGCACGAGCCCGAGCACGTCGCCGAGGCGACGGCGGCGCTGGGCCTCGCCCATATCGTGGTGACCTCGGTCGACCGCGACGATCTCGATGACGGCGGCGCCCAGCAGTTCGTCCGGGTGATCGAGGCGGTCCGCCGGCGCGCACCGGCCACGACCATCGAGGTGCTGACGCCGGACTTCCTGCACAAGCCCGGTGCCATCGAGCGCGTGGTGGCCGCGAAGCCCGACGTCTTCAATCACAATCTCGAGACGGTGCCGCGGCTCTATCCGGAGGTTCGGCCGGGCGCGCGGTATTTCCAGTCGCTGCGCCTGCTCGACACGGTGAAGCGGCTCGATCCCTCGATGTTCACGAAGTCGGGGCTGATGGTGGGTCTGGGCGAGGAGCGGGGCGAAGTGCTCCAGGTCATGGACGATCTGCGCGCCGCCGACGTGGATTTTCTGACCATCGGACAGTATCTGCAGCCGACGCCGAAGCACCACGCGGTCGTGCGTTTCGTGCCGCCAGACGAGTTCGAGGGCTTGAAGCGCATGGCGCTCGGCAAGGGCTTCCTGATGGTGTCGGCTTCGCCCTTGACGCGCTCCTCCTATTTCGCGGGCGACGATTTCGAGAAGCTGCGCGCCGCGCGCGCGGCGAAGCTCGCGGCCGGCGCGTGAGCCCGACCGGCTGATGGCGACGCACGCCGAACGCCGGCGGCTCCCCTATACGGCCGAGCAGCTCTTCGACCTCGTCGCCGACGTTGAGCGCTATCCGGAGTTCCTGCCCTGGTGCGTCGGCGCGCGCATCCGCCAGCGCAAGGGCAACGAGATCGTCGCCGATCTCATCATCGGCTACCGCATGATCCGCGAGCGCTTCACCTCGCGCGTGGTGCTCGACCGTCCCAAGGGCATCGACGTCGCATACAGCGAGGGCCCGTTCCGATACCTCAACAACCACTGGAGCTTCCTGCCGCAGGCCGATGGCGGCTGCGTCATCGATTTCTTCGTCGACTTCGAATTTCGCTCGCGCATGCTGCAGAAGATCATCGAGGTGCTCTTCAATGAGGCAGTCAGGCGAATGGTCTCCGCCTTCGAGGCCCGCGCGCGCAAGCTCTACGGCGCGCCGGTTGCGCCGGAGGCGGCGAAACCGGCGTAGTCACGTCCGAGCGAGCGCCCAGCTCGTGTCGACGACGGTCGCGTACTCGCCGCTCATATTCGCGAGCGAGAGCGCGTGCACGTCCTCGGCCGGAAAGGCCCTGCCATCGAGCGTTTTCTTGTCGACCGCGAAGCAGCCGTCGCTCACCACGTAGATCTCGAACCCGAGATTCCCACCCATGCGCACGGTGGCCTCCACCGAGTTGTGGGTGAGCACGCCCACGACGATGAGCGGATTGTGGCCCGCGTCCTTGAGAATCGTCTCGAGGTCGGTGCCGATGAAGGCGCTGTTGACGCTCTTGGCGATCATCGGCTCGCCCGGTTGCGGCTTGACCTCGTCCTTGAAGTCGTTGCCGGGCTGGCCCGGCCGATAGGCCGATTGCGGCTCAGTGGAGTCGTGCTTGATGTGATAGATCGGCCGCCGCGTCGTACGCCAGCGCTCCAGGAGGATGGCGACGTTCCGCTCGCAGTCCGGATTGTTGCGCGGCCCCCAATAGGGCGCGTCGATCGCCTTCTGGAGATCGATGATCAACAGCGCCGCGGTGGCGGGGAGGGCGTCAGGCGTAGACATCGCTCGCATGGTCAGTCTCTCGGCGATTTCGGCCGAGATAGTGCCGGGGCGTGGCGCCGAGCGTGCGGCGGAACATGGCGGTGAAGGCGCTCGCGCTACCGTAGCCGAGGCTTTCCGCGACCCGCGCCACGGGGTCGCCCTTGGCAAGCCTGCCGACCGCCTCGGCGAGCCGCACCTGCTGCCGCCACTGCGTGAACCCCATTCCGGTCTCGCGCTGGAACAGCCGAGCCAGCGTGCGAGCACTGGCGCCGACGCGCTCGGCCCAGCGGTCGAGCGTATCGGCTTCCGCGGGATCATCGAGGAGCGCCCGGCAGAGCGCCGCGAGCCTTGTGTCCGAGGGCAGGGGGATGCGAAGCGGCACCGCCGTCGCGCGCGCGAGCTCCGCCAGGATCAACCCCATCACCAGCCCGGCGGCGCCGGCTTCGTCGTACTCGATGGGCTCCTCGACGGCGCGCAGGATGAGGGCGCGCAGCAACGGCGTCACTTCGATGACGGTGCAGGACCCGAGCGCGGGCGGTGCCGCCTTCGGGTCTATATAGAGCGTGCGCATGGCGACGGCGCCGCTCATGCGCACCTCGTGCTCCACGCCCGCGGGAATCCACACCGCGCGGAGCGGCGGCACCACCCAGGCGCCCAGCGGCGAGATCACTCGCATGACGCCGTCGGCGGCATAGATCAGTTGCGCGCGCGGATGGCTATGCGGGGGGATCACGAAGCCACTCGGAAAGTCCTTGGCCATCGCGGCCACGGGACGCGGCACGCGCTGGTAGTCGTCGCGATTGGTGCTGCGGGTGGGCATTGGCAGAATCTCGATAGAATCTGACAGGACAGTTTGGTCCCGCCACGCTATCTTGTCCACCCTACGTTGCTCGGCTGCCCGGAGAGCCCGATGAATTCATCGGCCCGCGTCGTGCGCTTCATCAATATCGCGCACGCCCTCGATCACCTGATGGTGCTGATCTTTCCGACGGCGGTGCTCGGGATGAGCGCGAGTTTCGGCGGTTCCTACGGCGAGCTGCTGGCGCTCTCCGTGGGCGGCGCGATCGCGTTCGGCGCGGGCTCGTTGCCGGCGGGCTGGCTCGGCGACCACTGGAGCCAACGCAACATGATGACGCTGTTCTTCATCGGCGTCGGCGTGGCCGCGCTGCTGGTGGCGATGAGCACGACGCCCTTCATGCTGGCCGCGAGCGTGACCCTGCTCGGTCTCTTCGCCGCGATCTATCACCCCGTGGGGACGGCGATGCTGGTGGCGAACACGGAGAAGCTCGGCCGCACGATCGGCGTCAACGGTGTCTGGGGAAACATGGGCGTCGCGGCCGCCGCGATTACCGCGGGAACCCTGACGCAATATCTCGGTTGGCAGTGGGCGTTCGTGGTGCCGGGTCTCGCCGCGCTCGCGCTCGGGATCGCCTTCCACCTGATGGTTCCGAGCCAGACCGCGCACAAGAAATCCGCGGCGCGCAAAGGCGCAGCCTTGCCGCGGAGCGTGATCGTGCATGCCTTCTCGGTCCTGGTCCTGGTGGCGGCGTCCGGCAGCGTCGTCTTCCAGGCGGTCACCAACTCGATGCCGAAAGTGTTCGACGAGCGCTTCTCGCTGCTCGCGGGCTCGCCGTTCCGGATCGGCGTTCTGGTCGCCGTCGTCTACGTGATCGGCGCCATGGCGCAGCTCATCGTCGGACATTTCGTCGACCGCCACCCCCTGCGCACCGTGTTCCTGCCGCTCTCGCTGATCCAGGGGCCGTGTCTGCTGCTCGCCGCTTGGGCGCAGGACTGGGCCATTCTGGCCCTTGCCGTCGCGATCACCTTCGGCATCTTCGGCCAGGTGACCATCAATGACGCCATGGTCGCGCGCTACACCGATCACGCCTGGCGTGCGCGCGCCTATGCCTTCCGCTATGTCGTCTCCTTTACGGCCGGCGCCTGCGCGATCCCGCTGGTGGCGCTCTTGTATGATCGCACCGGTGGCTTCACTGTGACGTTCCTGGTGCTGGCGGCGTTCGGCTCCATGGTCTTTGCGGGGGCGCTCTTGTTCCCGCATCGGCCGGAGGAGCTCGAGGTGCTCCCGGTCCACGCGCAACCCGCGGAGTAGAACATGAACGACCAAGCCATGAATTGGGGCGTCTCAGATCGGGCGCAGGCCCTGCACACGCGGAGCCTCGTCTGGGATGCGCACGCCTGCCTGCCGCTGCTGCCGGGCCAGAGCATGGCGGCACTGGAGCAGCACCGCGCCGCGGGCGTCAGCTATGTCTCGATCAACGTGGGCATGGACTTCAATCCGACCCCGACGATCATGCGCGTGATTGCGGCGTTTCGGGCGTGGATTGCCGAGCACTCCGAGCACTACCTGCTGCCCGAGAGCGTCGAGGACATCCGGCGCGCCAAGCGCGAGGGAAAAGTCGCTGTGGCGTTCGATCTCGAGGGCTCGGTCATGCTCGACGACGATCTCTCGATGCTGCGGCTCTACCGCGACCTCGGCGTGCGGCAGATTCATCTCGCCTACAATCGCGACAATTCCGTGGGCGGTGGCTGCCACGGCGCGGACGTGCCCCTGACGCCCTTCGGACGGCAGGTGGTTGACGAGATCAACCGCGTGGGCCTGATCATGGATTGCTCGCACTCGGGCTATCGCACCAGCATGGACGTGATGGAGCGGTCCAAGCGGCCGGTGGTGTTCTCGCACTCCAATCCCAAGGCTCTGAAGAACCACGCCCGCAACGTCAGGGACGACCAGATCGACGCCTGCGCGCGCACCGGCGGGGTGGTCTGCGTGAGCGGCATCGGCATCTTCCTGGGCGCCAACGACATCAGCACGGAGACGCTGATCCGCCACATCGACTACGTCGCCGAGCGCGTCGGGATCGACCATGTCGGCATCGGACTCGACTACGTCTTCGATCGCGCCGCCAATGACGATCCGCCGGGCCTTGACCGCGAGCAGTGGTGGCCGCCCGGCAACGAGTACGGGAAATCCCTCTATGGCGACATGAAGATCGTGCCGCCGGAGCGCTTCCCGGAGATCACCGAGGCGTTGCTCGCACGCCAATATCGCGAAGCTGACGTGGGAAAAATCCTCGGCGGCAACATGCTGCGCGTGGCCGAGCAGAGCTGGCAGCCGATCGGAAGCTGACGGGCGCCAAGGCAAGGTCCGCGCAGATGGAAGCAACCCCCTCACCCAGCTTCGGCTAAGCTCGCTTCGCTCGCTAAGCCTCCGCAACCCTCTCCCCGTTGGGGCGAGGGATCAGAGCGGAGCGAGCAATTGCTCCCTCTCCCCTCGGGGAGAGGGTTGGGGTGAGGGGGCGCTTCGATCTAAACGGGAGCCGCTCTAGGCCGGCGACACATCCTCGAGGAGCGACGCTGCGGCGAGAGTCTTCGCGATCTCCGCGACCCGGAGCGCGGGCACGCCGATGGTCTCGGCGATCTGAAGGAGATCGCTCTTGCCGTCGGCGTAGGCCAGCAGGTTCATCATGTCGCGCACCTGGAGGCCGCTCTCGCGCGTGCTGAGGGTGGGGTAGAGGCCACGCGGCCCCAACTGCGGCTCGCAGGGCACCACCGCGCGCCAGTGCCGGTTCGCTTCCAGCACCGTGAGGCAATCGCGGAGCACGCGGAAGCTGCCCTCGAGGCCCGCCTGGGTGATCAGAGAGAGATCGTCGAGCGACGTGTGGTACTCGGGATAGGTTCCGTATTTCGATCGCATGATCGAAGCGACGGGCAGATCGGCGAGGGGGCTGCAGTATTGCCGCTCGTCGCTGCCGCGCTCGAGGAAGCTGTAGCGCTTGAAGCCCTCGGGCAGCTGCCGCATCACGTGGAGCGCGACTCGATCCGCCAGCGTCTCGCCCGTGCGCGACGGCATGAAGGAATAGGCGCGCTCGTCGCCGGCGCAGGTCACCACGAAGCCCGCGACGGTGCGCTTCCGCATTGTCTCGAGATTGCGGCTCAAGTAGACGATCGAGCCGATGGTCTCGGGGATGAACACGATGCGATAGCTGTAGCGGCGCTCCGGCAGCGAGGCGAGCCAGCGCGCGATCGCGAGCGTCACCACCGGTCCCGAAAGCTCGTTGTTTCCCATGGAGGGATGGCACACATAGGACGAGAGCAAGACCTCCCGCGAGCTCGCGCCCGGCAGGATGCATTCGCCGTAACTCAGCACGCCCGGTGCCAGGCTGCTGTCGATCATGGCGCGGTAGCGACCGGGCTTCAGGGCGCGGCGCTGCCGGTCGGTGAGGCAGAACCCCCAGCGGCGTTTGTAATAGGACGTGATGTAGGGAATGGCGTCGGGCTGCTCCGGCAATGAGTAGAGGTGCGGCTGCAGCGCCTCGAGGTCGAGCCAAAGGTCGACCGGCTCGGAGTATCCGACCACGTGCAAGTTGCTGGCGCGGAAATCGATCAGGCGGCGTCCCGCCTCGTCGAAGAGCGCGGCGTCGCGGATGTTCCACTCGTCGGGAACCGTCCAATCGAACGCCTTGGCACCGCTGGCGATGCTCTCGATCCGGAGTCCGGGCAGGCGCTCCCTGATGTAGGCGAGGGTCGCGCGCGTGCCGGCGCCCGTGATGCTGCGGCAGACCGGAAACAGGTCACGCGCCCACTCATACATGGGATCGATGGTCTGGGCCGAGAGCTCGCGGGCGGGGCTCAGGTGCGTCATGGGGCTGCGGCTCCTTGAATCGGGACGGACCCTCGGGTTCGGTCCTCTACGAGCTCGACGATGAAGCGGAGCGGGGTCAGGTAGAACGCGACCCGGGCACCATCGAAGGCGGCGGCGGCCTGCGGCCGACCGAGGGGCACGGCGCCTTCGCGGCGCAAGCTGGCACAGGCGCTTTCGAAATCGGCGCAGCGATAGGCGACGTGGTTCAGGATGTTCTTGCCTTCATCAAGCGCCCGCGCGACGGGGTTGGGCTCGCCTAGCGGTGCCACCAGCTCGTAGCGGATGCCCGAGCGGTCGCGGCCAAACTGCACGCGGACGTTCATCAGGGGATCGTCGACCACCTCGGTCCAGTGTTCGATCGGCAGCAGGGCGCCGAGCTGGCGTCGCCCGGCCTCGATGTCGCGGACGAAGAGCCCGATGTGGTCGAAGATCATGTGCGCCCGGCGCCTTCGTGGATGAGCGCGGCCGGGTCCTCGGCGAGAAGCGCGTTCGCGGCTTCCAGGAAGTCGTGCGCCGTGACCGCCAGGAGGCCGACGCGTCCGACCGCGGCTGAGCGCAACTTGCCTGTTTCCTGAAGCCGGCGCTTCAACCGGCCGAGCTCGCAGGGCGTGTCGCGCGCGAGATCGCGCACGAGGTAGCTGACGGAGGCCACTTCGTCCGCGCCCTTGCGGCGGATCACGCCGTCGAAGCGCTTGGGGTAGCGGTAGTCGACGCCCGCGCGCTGCTCCACGTAGTGCACGAAGGTGATGCGGTCGAAGCCGCAGCCGAGGCAGGCGATTTTTCCACCGTGCCGGTAGAGCAGATCGAAGGCCGTGCCGGCTCCGAAGCAATCTCCCGTCGCCGAGGCCGCGAAGGCGCCGGCGAGCGGACCGTAGGCGGCGACGCTGAACAGCGGATGCCCGGAGCGGAGCACGCCGGCCCGTCGGCGAAAATGCTCGGTGAGCTGGCCGACGGTGCTGGGCGAGAGATCGGGATCGAAGACTTCGCCCTTGGTGAAGCTGTAGGTGAAGGTCGGCACGACCAGCGTGCCCTCGGGGCCGAGCGCCGCCAGCACCGCGTCGAGCACGAGATCCAGGCGCCGCTCGGGCGCGACGCTCCGGAATTGAGCAGCGACCCCGGCGTCGCTGTGCAGCATCAGCGTGTCGCCCGGCCCGATCCCGCAGGCGCCGAGCGCCGCTACGATGTGCTCGGGGCCGAGCGGTCCCGTTGCGGTCACGCGGCGACGCCCCGCGACGCCAGCGCCGCCTTGATCTCCGGCAGCGCCTTCAGCTCGGACATCTCCTCGACGGTGAATTGCACGCCGAAATGCTCTTCCACCTGAAGCATGAAATTGAAATGGCCGAGCGAGTCCCATTCCGGGAAGGATTCGACCCCGAGCTTGGGATCGGCGGCGTCGAACTGCGCCTTCGGAAAGACCTCGCGCAGCAGCTCAGGCAGCGACTTTTTCATCGGAGTAAATCTCGAGATGAGGGATATCGAGGGTCTTGAGGTCGGCGACATAGAGCTTGCCGCCATGAGCGAGGCCCCCGATCGCCGTCGCCACTTGATCGCGATCGCCGGCGGAAAGCGCATCCAACGCGGCGAAGCCGTGCTCGCCGAGGAAGCCTGCGGCCATGGCGTTGCGCTCTCTCGGAATGAACTCGCCCGCCAGGAAACGTACCCCGCGCTCGCGCAGCGGTCGGACGCAGGCATCGAGCATCCAGGCCTCCAGATGCCGGCCCAGCACGCGGCAGCTCAGCAGGAAGGTATCGAGAAAGGCGACCGCGGGATCCGAGGTCGGGCGCGCGATCGCGAGCCCGACGATCCCATGATCACCGAAGCGATCGGACAGGCGGGCGAGCAACGCGATGGCGCCGTCGGTGCGGGCGATCTCGGTCAGATCGGTCGCGCTGTGCCGCGCGGCGCGCAGGTTGAACTGGTTAGTCTTGGCGCAGAGCTGCGTGGCGCGAGCCAGCGAGGCCGGCTCGATCGCCAGCGCCTCCGGCCGCAACTGGATCGACCGGAGGAAACTCACGCGGTCGGTCCGGCCGGTCAGCTCGGTCACGAATTCAGCGCGCGCCTTGTAGAGCGCGGTCTTGCGGCGGTCCTCGGCCGTGACCTCGAAGCGCGCGAAGTCTGCGCACTCAAGCAGAGCCTTCGGCCAGTCGATCACATGCTTGGGGCAATCGAATACATGAACCTGCGGCATCGCGGTGCGCACGGTATCGCGCTCGATCGGGTTGTCGTCCCAGAACGCCATGCTGTCGAGGCCGATTCCGAGCTCTTCGGCAAGCGCGGCGATATTGTCGGATTTCTCGCTCCAATTTATGCGCCAGGCCGCGATGTCCTGGCGCTTGAGCGCCATACCGGGGTGGCTGTCGAACACCGACCAGACGTCGGCTTCCTCGTTCTTGGAGGCTAGGGCCAGCACCGTACCCCGCCCGGCGAGGCGCCGGATGGCGCGCTGAAAATCGACGTAGGCGCTGCCGGTGCCATCCTGGCCGAGGGTCAGCCCGCCGACGCCATCCTCGCCGACAACGCCGCCCCAGAGCGTGTTGTCGCAGTCGAGCACCAGCACCTTGCGGGCGGGCGCGGTCAGGCGATGAAGCACCTCGCCGAGCGCGCCCGCGAGGCTACCGAGGCCGGCAACCGAGAGACGGCAGTGCGCGGCGTAGTAGTTGCGGCTGTCGAAGCAGCGGTCGCGGCCCGATTTTGCGAACACCTGATCGAGCGGAATGACATGCAGCGCCGGTGCGTGCTGTGCCCGCTCGTAGAGCGCCGTCTCGAAGCGGGAGGCGAGGCGGCGCGAGGCCGAGGGCGTGCGGGCCGCCTCGATCACGGAGCTCGAGGCGGGCGATGCCCAGGCGACGATCATGGGCTGCTGCGACGCGCGGTCGATCCGGGCGTCCAGCGGGCCGAGCACGCTCGCAAGGAGCGCGTCCAAATCGGCGCCGTCCGAGGCTTCCGGGTCGGCGACGTCGTCGAGGAACACCACCCAGGCGACGGCCGCCTGGAGGCTGGGATCGGAGAGCACGTGCGGCCAGTCGCCGAACGCACCGAAATCCAAGCCATGAGCGTCGCCGAGCGAGCGCCACGCGCCGTTGCCCGGCATCAGAAACGACGTCGCTGTCAGCCGAATATCCAAGACTTTTCCCGCCGTAGCTCGCGCTTTAACGCGATGGGGCGCCCAGGCTATTCGGCATTGCTTAATAAACCGCAAACCATAACCCAACCGGTGGGTTGCGCGGCCGCGGGCCCGTTTGATGTCGCAGCTTGACCTCGCCGGGGAGGCCGCTAAGCTGATTGGAACAAACAGCGAACTGGTGCCGATTGGTGCGCCGCTCGACTCCCGACAGAATTCTGGCGGAGCGGTATTTCCCCGTCCGCGTCCGCATTGCGGTCCCGGCCGGCGGTTTCGGGCGCCAGCTCGACGAGATGTACGGCTGGCTCAATTTGCACGCGGGCCGCGGCCGGTTCAGCATCCAGGCCGCGCCCAACGACCTCGGCGTCGACGCCGCGTATTTCTATTTCGCAGACATCAGGCTCGCGCAGGCCTTCGTGGAGCGGTTTGCCTGCGGGCTCGCGGTGATCACGAGGCTGCCGCCGGCGGACCGGGCGTAGCGCCCGTCAGCGGGCAACGAGCTTCGAGGCAATTCTAGTCAGGCCGCCTTCACCTTCGCTACGAACGCGCCGACCTCGCCGCGCAATCCGTCCGACTGCGCCGCGACTTCCTCGGCGGCTCCCTTCACCTGCTCCGCGACCTTGCTGCTGCGCCCCACGGTGGCGGATACGCCAGAGATGTTCTCCGATACCTGATGGGTACCCATTGCGGCTTGCTGGACGTTGCGCGCGATCTCGTTGGTGGCGGCGCCTTGCTCCTCCACGGCCGCCGCGATGCCGGAAGCAATTCCGCTGATCTCCTTGATGACCGCGCCGATTTCCTCGATCGCGGTGACGGCGCTGCGGGTCGAAGTCTGGATCGCCGAGATCTGCTCGGTGATGTCCTCGGTCGCCTTCGCGGTCTGGGTGGCAAGGCCCTTCACCTCGCTGGCGACGACCGCGAATCCACGGCCGGCCTCGCCGGCGCGCGCGGCCTCGATCGTCGCGTTGAGCGCCAGGAGATTGGTTTGCGCGGCGATGTTGTTGATGAGGTCGGTCACCTCGCCGATCTTCTGCACCCCCTGCGAGAGCGCGGAGACGATTGCCGACGTGCTATCGGCCTTTTCCACGGCACGGCGGGCAATGTCCGTGGATTGCTGGACCTGCCTGCTGATCTCGCGCACGGAGCTTGCGAGCTCCTCCGCGGCCGACGCGACGGTCTGCACGTTGGCGAATGCCTCTTCCGAGGCGGCAGCCACCGTCGTGCTGCGCTGGTTCGCCTCGGCGGCGGTCTCCGTCATGACAGCGGCCGCACTTTTCATGCCGGAGGAGGCGCTGGAGAGCCGCTCCACGACGGTGCCGATCTCGGCCTCGAAACGATGCACGAGCTCCTCGAGGCGCTGAGCGCGGGTGGCTTTTGCGGCTTGTTCAGCTGCTTGCTGCTGCGCCAGGTCGCGCGCGGCGACTGCATTGTCTCGGAACACCTGGACGGCCTTGGCCATGGCACCGACTTCATCACCGCGGTCGGTGGCCGGCAGCTCGACGGCGAGATCGCCCGCGGCGAGGCGGCCCATGGTCGCGGTCATAGCCTTGATCGGTACCGAGATCATCCGGCCGAACACCACGGCCGCGCCGAGGGACAGCACGATGGCGAGCAGCGCCGCGATACCGATCTGCACGGCGGCGCCGCGCAGAGTGGCCGCGGCGCGTGTTTCCAATGTGTCGCGCTGCGTGGCGACAGTCGAGGACAACGCGGTTACAAGCTTGCTTGTCGCGGCGAATTTCTGTTCCGCGTCGGTCATGAACATGGTCGCGCTGAAGGCATCCGCCTCGACGATATCGGCGGCCGCCTTGGCGGCACCCTCGTAGGTATCCGCTGCCGTGGCAGCTTCCTTGGAAACTTGAGCGTCGAGTCCGGCGCTGGCGGCATCGAGTGTCTTGAGATTGCTTGCGCCGCGGTGCGCGCCGTCGAGAGCCTCGTTCTTCGCAACCCGGACGATGGCGTTCTCAACGCCCTGGGATTTCAGGCTCACGGCGCGATAGAGCGCCGCATGACCGGCGGTCAAATCGAGTTGCGCCGCCCGCACCTGCTCCACGAGCCGGTTCGCGGCGTTCTTTTCCGCGGTGGAGGACGCGATCGAGCTATACGCGAAGGCGAGCAAGATCGCGATGGCGACGATGGCGACCGCGCTCACCAGCGGGGCAATCAAGGATTTGATGCCGATTGATGCATTCTGGAAATGAGGCATCAGATTTGCGCTCCTTTTTCTTTCTTGGTGACCCGCGTGACCCGCCGGGGCGTGACTAAGCCCTTACTTGTAGGCGCCGACAGCGACAACATAGTCGCCGACGCGCACGACGTAGGCCGTCTTCGGCTCAACGGCTTTGCTGCTGGGGTTCTGCCACTTGTAGTCGATCCACGCCTGATCCTTCACGTCGGAGAATTCCTTGACGAAGGCCTTCCCGTCTACGTCCTTGAGCGAGCACAGGCTCTTGCCGATCAATGCGGGGCTCGCGCCGTGCGCCAAGATGTCACAGTTGTTGCCCTGCGCAGTGACGTAGAGGTCGCGATCATGGAAATCGCCGCCGGCGGCGTTGAAGGCGGCCCAGGCCTTTTCAGGACCATTCGCCTTGAGGTAATCGGCGGCTCTAATCGCCATCGCCTTCGCCTCATCCGGCGTGGCTTGCCCGGCAGCCAAAGCGCCTTGTGCAAAGGCGACGCTCGCGCCGAGGAAGAGAACGGTGAATAACGTCTTCATTGGGAGCACTCCGAGTTTGAATCTGGACGCTAGATTCATCGAAGAACCCTAAAGAGCCCTTAGCACGGCTGTCTCGCGCGAGTGCGGCTCTACGCCGCATTGCCCACGCGTATCACGTGCATTGCTGCCCGCGCCAGACTAGCTCCGTCCGCGCTGAGCGCTACTGCTCCTTCATGCCGGCCTTGCGCAATCCCTCGAGCACCGGATCCGTGATGCGGAGGGCAGTGCTGCCGGGCTGGCGCAAGCGCGTCAGCGTCATGCCGGCGTCGCGCTTATCATACTCGCTTAACGCCGCCTGTGCGCCCGCGAGATCCCCTTGCCGCGCTGAGATCGCGGCGATCCAAAGATAGGGTGCCGGGAAGCGCGCATTGACCGTGGTCGCTTTCTTGAGATCCTCGAGCGCCGGCGCTTCGGCACCTGCCGCGAACTCGCCGGCGGCGATCGCGGTGAGCCAAAAGCTCAGCAGCGGGTCTCGGGGACTCAACCGGATCGCCTGTCGGAGGTGCGGCAGGCTATCGGCCTCGCGCCCGAGCCGGTTCTCCGCAGTGCCCAAAAGCCCCCAGGCGTCCGCCAGGCTCGGATTGAGAGCGAGCGCTTCCTCGATGAGCTGCAGCGCGCGGTCGGCCTGACCGCTCTGCAGGAGCACCTGTGCTTTCATGAGATGGGCCAGCGGCAGATCGGGGCTGCCGGCGAGCAGCGGCGTCACGATCTCATCGGCCCGCTGGACGCGCGCGCGGCGATCGCCGACGGGACGAAGCACGAGGCCACGGAGCAGCGTATGGGCGAGGCCGATTTTGGCTTCCCGGCTGTTTGCGTCGGCGGCGAGGGCTTTCGTGAACAGCGCCTCGGCCTCGTCCGTGGACTCTATGGTCGCGGGACGATAGGCCGCCTCCCAGCCCTCCATGGCGAGGTCGTCCGCATCGGCGTTGGCGACGGGCGAGAATGCGCCTGCCGCTTGCTTCACGCCCTCCGGGGCGGCTCCAAGGGCAGCGCCGAGGCTGGCGACGAGCTCGCTCTCGAGCGCCGGCAACGCGATCCGCTCCTTCTCGAAGCGGCCCTGCCACGCCGTGCCGCCGGACTGGCCGTCGACGAGGCGCGCTTGCACGCGGGTCTGCGTACTCTCGCGGGTGACGGCGCCTTCGAGGAGGTAGCGAACTCCCAGCTCTGCGGCGATGGCTTTCGCCTCGGCGGCGCGCCCGCGGTAGAGAAAGCCGGTCTCGCGGGCGATCACCAAGCCGCCCGGCAGCCGGCCGAGGGCGGTGGTCAAGCGATCGGCGACGGCATCGGGGAAATACCGGTCCTTGGGCTCGCCGCTCAAATTGCGGAGCGGCAGCACGACGATGGAGAAGCGAGGCTCGGCGGGAATCGCGAGCGCTCCGGCAGGGGCGGGCGCGGATGGTTGTGCCGGTGCGGTTAGGGCGGGCAAGGCCGCGGTCTGCTGGGCGGGGGCCGAGGCGGTGAGCTTGGACGGCGGCGCCGGAGCGGGCGTGGCGGGTGCCGATGCCGTGACGAGTGGCTGCATGCGCCCGCGCGGCCCGGGCTCATGACGAGCCCACCACGCGAATCCGCCCACGAGCACGGCCGCGATCGCGATGCTCCCCAGGGCGAGCGTCCACGTCCTGGCTCTTCCGCGGGCACGCGGCGCCGGCCCGTCGCCGGTTTGGCGCACGCGGAAGATGCGCACCGGCCGGTCGATGTTCTTGAGCGAGCGGGCGCCGAGATCGTCGAAGATGAAGCTGGCTTCCTCGCGGACGTAGTCCCGCACGGTCTGCGAGACGAAGATGCCGTCGAGCTCGGCGATGCTCTGCAGCCGTGCCGCGATGTTCACGCCGTCGCCGAAGACGTCGGAGCCCTGATAGATCAGGTCGCCGATGTTGACCCCGATCCGCAGGCGAAGCTGCTCTGGCTCGGGGATGTCCGCGTTGAACGAGCGTGTGCCGCGCTGGATTTTGACCGCGGCGCGAACGGCATCGACAGCGCTCGCGAACTCCGCCAGGAGTCCGTCACCCATGGTCTTGACGATGCGGCCGCGGAATTCCTCGATCGTGGGCTCGATCACGCCCCTGTTCAGCGTGTTGAGCCGGGCAAGCGTGGCTTCCTCGTTGCTGCCCATCAGGCGCGAGTAGCCCGCCACGTCGGTGGCGAGGATGGCGGCTAGGCGGCGCTCTGGTCGGGAGTCGGACATCGGTCAACCGCGATCCGGTTCGGCGCGATCTTAAAGCAGAGTCCGGTATTCAGGAAATCGCCCGGCGATAGGTGTAGACGCCGTCGGCGCGCTCGGCGCGGGTCATGCGGCCTTTGTTCGCGAGGTAGTGCAGGTGCGCGAGCGTCTCGCCGATGGCGAAGCCGAGCTGATGTGCGTCGAGTTTGCGGCGGAACAGCACGGGCACGATCTCGGCGCAGGTGCGGGGCTCGGCACAAGCAGCCTCGAGCTCGGCGAGGCGGGCCTCGTGGTGCCGAGCGAGCTGGTCGATGCGGGTATGCAGGCCGTGGAAAGGCAGGCCGTGCGAGGGCAGCACGAAAGCGCTCGCGGGCACCTCGCGCTTGATCTTCTCGAGCGAGGCCAGGAAGAGCGCAAGCGGATCCGCTTCGGGCTCCTGCGGCCAAAGGCTCACGTTGGGAGAGATCTTCGGCAAGACCTGGTCGCCGGCGATCAGCACGTCGAGGTCGCGGGAATAGAGGCATGCGTGCTCCGGCGCGTGGCCGCGCCCCACGATCACGCGCCAATCGCGGCCCCCGACCGGCATCGGGGCGCCATCGCTCAAGCGGTGAAAGCGGTGCGGTACCGGGCTCACGCGCTTGCGGTAGGGATTGCCGCGGCCCGCGAAGAGCGAGCGGGTCGTCTCGTCGGCGCCCGTGCGCCGGTAGAAATCGAGCGCGTTCGCGATGAAATCCTGCGTGTCGTCGAGACACAGCATGCGCGCGAACAACCACTCGGTCTCGGTGCACCAGAGCGGCACCATCAGCTTTTCCGTGAGCCAGCCCGCGAGCCCTATGTGATCGGGATGGAAATGCGTGACGACGACGGACGTCACGGGCTTGCCGCCGAGCGCCTGCCCGAGGATCTCGTTCCAATATCGCTTCGTCTCCCCGGTGTTGAGCCCGCTGTCGACGATCACCCAGCCCTCGCGCGCCTCGAGGAGCCAAAGATTGATGTGGTCGAGCGCAAACGGGAGCGGCATGCGTAGCCATTTGATGCCGGGCGCGACAGCGGAGACCGTTCCCGGCGCCGGCGGCGCCGAATGCGGAAAGCTCAGCGCGGCGTTGCTGCCGTCGTGCGGGCTCATGGGTTCTTCGATCTGCCGCGCCGATTACACGCGCTCGATGATGGCGGCAATGCCTTGGCCGACACCGATGCACATGGAGACGAGCGCGTAGCGGGCCTGGCGGCGGTGCAGCTCGCGGATCGCGGTGAGCGCGACGCGCGCTCCCGAGGCGCCGAGCGGATGGCCGACGGCGATGGCGCCGCCATTGGGATTGACGCGCGCGTCGTCCTCGGGAAGCTCCAGCAATTTGAGGCAGCCGAGCACCTGGGTCGCGAAGGCCTCGTTGATCTCGATCACATCGATGTCCTTGAGCGCGAGCCCCGCGCGCTGCAGCGCCTTCTTCGCGGCGGGTACGGGGCCCAAGCCCATGACGCGCGGCTCGACGCCCGCGATCGCCGCGGAAACGACACGCGCCACCGGCGCCTTGCCGGCTCTCTCGCCGATCTCTCGGGTCCCGACGATCAGCGCGCCGGCGCCGTCGTTGATGCCGGACGCGTTGCCGGCGGTCACGACGCCATTGGCGAACAGCGGTTTCAGCTCCTGCAGGCGGTCGAGCGTGGTGTTGGGACGCGGATGCTCGTCGAGCGCGACCACGGTCTCGGTGCCCTTCTTGGTGCCGGGCACGCTCACGGGCGCGATTTCGGCCTCGAAGAAACCGGCGGATTTCGCCTTTGCGTATTTCTCCTGCGATCCCAGCGCGAAGCGGTCCGAGGAGTCCCGGCCTATGCCGAGATCGCGTCCGACGTTGTCGGCGGTCTCGGGCATGGTGTCCTGACCGAAGCTCTTGCCGATCTTGGGATTGGGGAAGCGCGCACCGATGGTGGAATCGAACACCCGGACCTCGCGCGCGTAGGCACCCTCGCTCTTCGCCATCACGAAGGGCGCGCGGCTCATGCTCTCGACGCCGCCGGCGATGAAGAGCTCGCCCTGACCGCTGCTCACGGCGCGCGCGGCGTCGCAGATCGCGGCCAGCCCGCTGCCGCAGAGACGGTTGACCGTGATCCCACCGATCGAGGTCGGCAAGCCCGCAAGCAGCGCGGCGTGGCGGGCGACGTTGCGCGCGTCCTCGCCGGCTTGGTTGGTGCAGCCCATGACGGAGTCTTCATACGCCTCGGGCTTGAAGGGATTGCGAGCCACCAGCGTCTTGATAACGCCCGCGAGGAGGTCATCCGGCCGGATCGGCGCCAGCGCGCCGGCGTGGCGGCCGAACGGGGTGCGCAAGCCGTCATAGATGTAGGCGTTGGTCATGGCTGCGGGATCCTTTGATACGCGGCCTGCGGCGGGCGCCGGCCAATGATTGACCGGCAAGGTAGGACAATGCGACAGTACGCGACAAGCGCGTTGTCTGCTTCGTCTTCCCCGAAAATGGGCTCGTTGATGCGGCATTTCCACTATCCCAACCGCTCGCTGGCGGTGGCGGGCGAAGCCATGGCGGCGACCTCGCATCCCCTCGCCACTCTGACGGCGATCGAGACGCTGAAAGCGGGCGGCAATGCCGTCGATGCCGCGATCGCGGCCGTCGCGGTACTGGGCGTCTTGGAGCCGGCGATGACCGGCATCGGCGGCGATTGCTTCGTGCTCTACGCGCCGAAGGCGGGCGTTCCCATCGCCTACAACGGCTCCGGCCGGACGCCCAAGGCGGCGGAGCTCGGTTGGTACCGCGACCGGAATTTCTCCGAGATCCCCATCCAGTCTCCGCACTCCGTCACCGTGCCCGGCGCGATCGAGGCATGGTTCCGGCTGCTGCGGGACCACGGCACCAAGGACAT
This sequence comes from Allostellaceae bacterium, assembly GCA_035604335.1. Lineage (GTDB taxonomy): Bacteria > Pseudomonadota > Alphaproteobacteria > ATCC43930 > CGMCC-115725 > DASZHJ01. The sequence goes on from DATNIT010000221.1 coordinate 21,764, forward strand.
GGCGGAGCTGCTCCGGCCGGCGATCCGAGCCGCGGAGGAGGGCATGCGGGTCACTCCACGGGTCGCTTTCGATTGGGGCATCGGCGCGGAGAAGCTGAGGGGCGATCCGGTCACGTCGGCCGTTTTCCTGCCGGGTGGCAAGCCGCCGGGCATCGGCGACTTGCACCGGCAGCCGCTCTTGGCGGCCACTCTGCGCAAGATCGCGCAGGACGGACCGTCGGCCTTCTATCAGGGCGCCATTGCCGCCGACATGGTGTCGAGGTTGCGCGAGCGCGGCGGCCTCCACACGGAAGAGGATTTCGCGTCGGCGCAGGGCGAGTACGTGACGCCGATCTCGGCGCCCTATCGTGGCCATCGACTCTACGAATGCCCGCCCAACGGCCAGGGCCTGACGGCATTGATGATCCTGCGCACGCTCGAGGCCTATGCGCTCGGCGACAGCCGCTGGAGCGAGGCCGACCGCCATCACCTCCTCGCCGAAGCCACGAAGGCCGCTTATCGCGCGCGCGACGCGTTCTTCGGGGATCCCCGGGCCATGACGGTCCCGGTCGAGGAATTCCTGTCGGACGCCCGCGCCGAGCGCACCCGCGCGCGGATCCGGCTCGATCGTGCGTCGGCGCCGGTCGACTGGGACGAGCCCGAGCACAAGGACACCGTCTATCTTTGTGTGGTCGATCGCGATCGCAATGCGATCTCGTTCATCAACTCTCTGTTCCATGATTTCGGCTCCGGCATCACGGCGCCGAAGAGCGGCGTCTTGCTGCACAGCCGCGGCTTCATGTTTCGGACCATACCCGGTCACCCCAACGCGATCGGGCCGCGCAAGCGGCCGTTGCACACCATCATACCGGGCTTGCTGATGAAGGATGATCGCACGGTGATGCCGTTCGGCGTCATGGGCGGAAATTATCAGGCGACCGGGCATGCGATGCTGCTGATGCATGTGCTCGATCGCGGCTTGGACCTGCAAGCCGCGATCGAGCAGCCGCGCAGCTTTGCCCTCAACGGGATGCTGCAGCTCGAGGCCACGATCGATGCCGAGGTCGCCGCCAATCTGGAGCGGCGCGGGCACAAGCTCGACCGGCTGGTCAAGCCGCATGGCGGGAGCCAGGCGATCTGGATCGATCATGCGCGCGGCGTCCTGCTGGGCGGTTCGGACCCGCGCAAGGACGGCTGCGCGCTCGGGTACTAAGGGGGCCGCGACCATGATCACGATCGATCTCACCGGCAAGACCGCGCTCGTGACCGGAGGCGCCTCGGGGATCGGTCTCGCCGCGGTCGAGCTGTTCTCTCGTGCCGGCGCCACGGTGGCGATCAACCACCTCGCGGAGGACCCGCGGGGCGAGCAGGAGGTAAGGCGGCTGCAGTCCGCGGGCCGTCGCATCTTCTCGGCGCCGGGCAACGTCTCCAAGCCCGGCGAGGCCGAGCGCATGATCGCGGCGGCGATCGACCGGCTGGGCCGGCTCGATTACCTCGTTAACAACGCGGGCACGCCCGGTCCTGGCACGACGGCGCCCATCGACCTCGCCAACCTCGACGCCATGACCGAGGAGTTCTGGAGCGCCATCCTCAACACCAATCTGATCGGGCCGTTCCGGTGCACGCGCGCGGCCATGGCCGCCCTCAAGGCGTCGCGGGGCGCGGTCTGCAACACCGCCTCCATCGCCGGGCTCGGCAGCATCGGGAGCAGCATCGCTTATGGCGCGAGCAAGGCCGGCCTCATCAATCTCACGATCGCGCTGGCGCGCGTGCTGGCGCCGGAAGCGCGCTGCAATGCCGTGGCGCCCGGACTGGTGGATTCGCCTTGGACCAAACCGTGGCCGGACAACCGGAAGACGGACTACACCGAGCGTACCATGCTGCGCCGGGCGGCGACGCCGGGTGATATCGCTGAAGTGATCTTCTTCCTCTGCACAAGCGCGGCGATGGTGACGGGGCAGACGCTCGCCGTGGACGGCGGGCGGCTCTAGATCCGGGCGGGAGCGGAGAATGCGCAATCTTGGCATCAACGGCGATCGCCTCTGGCAGTCGCTGATGGAAATGGCGAAGATCGGCGCCACCGAGAAAGGCGGGGTCTGCCGTCTGGCGCTGAGCGATCTCGACAAGGCAGGGCGGGAGCTCTTCATCCGCTGGTGCGAGCAGGCCGGCTGCACCGTGAGCGTCGACCGCATGGGTAATATTTTCGCGCGGCGGGCCGGGCGGAATCCGAAGCTCGCACCCGTGCTCGCCGGCAGCCATCTCGACACGCAGCCGACCGGCGGCCGGTTCGACGGCGTCTACGGCGTGCTCGCGGGGCTCGAGGTGATCCGCACGCTCAACGATCTCGATTACCAGACCGAGGCGCCCGTCGAGGTCGTGTGCTGGACCAACGAGGAGGGCTCGCGCTTCTCGCCGCCGATGGTGGGCTCCGGCGTGTTCGCGGGCGTGTTCGATCTCGCTTACGGGCTGGAGCGGCCCGACAATGTCAGCGGCGTCAAGCTCGGCGCCGAGCTCGAGCGCATCGGCTTCTCGGGTCCGGCGCCGATGGGCGGTCGAGAGGTCGCGGCCTATTTCGAGGCGCATATCGAGCAGGGTCCGATCCTGGAGGATCAGCAGAAGCCCGTGGGCATCGTCACGGGCGCGCAGGGCCAGCGCTGGTACGAGATCACCGTGACCGGGCAGGAGGCGCATGCGGGTCCGACGCCCATGCGAAAGCGCCGGGATGCTCTGGTGGGCAGCGCTCGCATGATCGACGCCGTCAACCGCATCGGGCTCGCGCACTCGCCCCACGCCTGCGCGACGGTGGGCTTCGTGCAGGTGAGCCCGAATTCGCGGAATACGATTCCAGGCCGCGTATTCTTCACGGTGGATTTTCGTCATCCCGAGGACGCCGTGCTCACCCAGATGGATAAGGAGCTGCGCGCGGCGTGCGCCGAGGTCGCCGGCGCGATCGGCCTCGCGGCCGAGGTCAAGGAGTTCTGGTATTTCCCGCCCACGCCCTTCGACAAGTCCTGCGTCGAGAGCGTGCGCAAGGCGACGGAGACGCTGGGCTATCCGCACATGGACATTATCAGCGGCGCCGGCCACGACGCCGTCTACATGGCGCGCGTCGCGCCCACCGCGATGATCTTCGTGCCCTGCGTCGGCGGCATCAGCCACAACGAGATCGAGGATGCCAAGCCCGAGGATCTCGCCATGGGCTGTGCCGTTCTGCTGAATGCCGTGCTGGACCGGGCCAACGTGGGCGGCGATAGCCCCAAGAAATCATAGGGCGGTTGCAATACCCCGAGAAAACCTAGGGATTCTGAGAGGTTGTGCGGCGATCCGCGCATAGCGCCGCGGCGGTAAAATCATATACAAGCGGCGCGACTTTGCGGTAATTGACCCGCCTCACGGGCCTGCGCCTTCCGAAGGTGCGGGCCCATTCGATCTGGGATGTCCGGTGACGACGCGCGATCTCCAACTCAAGCACGGTCTCGGCTTCGAGGACTTGTACGGCCGCGAAGGTCTTGCGCACCTCGATGCGGCGTTCGTGGCGTGGCTCGCCTCGGCCGATGCCGGCCTGCACAATCGCCTGGTGACGGCGCGACGCGATCCCGATGCGCTCGATCACAAGGCGCACTCGCAGCTCCTGATCGATCTCGCGCCGCATCTCGAGGATTTCATCGGCGACCTCTTCGGCATCGAGGCCGAGGTGCGCGCGCTCCAGGCACGGCATCATGCGCTGGCACCGCTCTACGCCGTGAAGCGCCTCTTCGTGCAGCGCCGCGCGGTCAAGGGCATGACACCGGAGAAGGCGACGGCGCTCGATGGTCCCGCGCTCGGCCGCGATCTCGAAGCCCTGATCGGCGAAGCGCTCACCGAGCCGACCTATGCCGCCCACGTCTCCCGCTGGATGGCGGCGGAAGCCGAGCACGGCCCCGCGCTTGATCTCGCGGCGCGCTACGCGGCCTGGGTGACGCTCTCGCCGGAAGGCCAGGCTCGGCACGGCCGCGGCGTCGTCTTCAAGGTGCCCCACAAGGTCGAGATGACGCATCTCATCCCCGTGCAAACGGTGGTGGAGCACGGCGTCACCATGCTCCGTCTCGGTCCCGAGCATGAGCGCGCACGCGACGGTTTCGCGCTCACGGATGTCGGCATGGATCTCACGGCCGCCCTCGATCATGCGAACTACTGCATCTGGTGCCACAACCAGGGCAAGGACAGCTGCTCGCGCGGTCTCAAGGACAAAAAATCCGGTGCCTTCCAGAAGACCGTGTTCGGCGTGACGCTGGCGGGCTGCCCGCTGGAGGAAAAGGTCTCCGAGCTCAACACGGTCAAGGCCGAGGGTTTCAGCATCGGCGGCCTTGCCGTCGCGGCCATCGACAATCCCATGATGGCGGCGACCGGGCACCGCATCTGCAACGATTGCATGAAGGCCTGCATCTACCAGAAGCAAGACCCCGTCGACATCCCGCAGATCGAGACACGCACGCTTAAGGACGTGCTGAGCCTCCCTTGGGGTTTCGAAATCTACAGCCTGCTGACGCGCTGGAACCCGCTCGACATCCGCCGCCCGCTGCCGAAGCCCGCGAGCGGCTACAAGGTGCTGGTGGTGGGGCTCGGGCCCGCGGGCTTCACGCTCGGGCATCACCTCATGAACGACGGCCATGCCGTGGTCGGCATCGATGGGCTCAAGATCGAGCCGCTGCCGCCGGAGATCTCGGGCATCGACGCGCACGGCAAGCGCCACGCCTTCCGGCCGATCCGCGACGTCGAGGAGCTCCGCGAGCCCTTGGGTTCGCGAACCATGGCGGGCTTCGGCGGCGTCGCGGAATACGGCATCACCGTCCGCTGGGACAAGAATTTTCTAAAATTGATCCGCTTGCTGCTGGAGCGGCGGAGCGAGTTCACCATGTACGGCGGAGTCCGCTTCGGCGGCACGCTCACGGTGGAGAGCGCGTTCGCGCTGGGCTTCGATCACATCGCGCTCTGCGCGGGCGCCGGCAAGCCCACGGTGATCGCCATGAAGAACGGGCTTGCGCGCGGCGTACGGCAGGCTTCGGATTTCTTGATGGCGCTGCAGCTCACGGGCGCCGCCAAGACCGAGAGCCTCGCCAATCTGCAGGTGCGGCTGCCCGTCGTGGTGATCGGCGGCGGCCTCACCGCCATCGATACCGCGACGGAATCGCTCGCCTACTACGTGGTCCAGGTCGAGAAATTCCTGGCCCGTTACGAGGTTCTGGTTGGCGAGCGTGGCGAGGCGGCCGTGCAGGCCGAGTGGCGGCCGGAGGATGCGGCGATCGCCGCCGAGTTCCTGGCTCATGCCCGTGCGATCCGGGCCGAGCGCGAGGCGGCGCGCCGCGAAGAGCGCCCGCCGCGCTTCATCGATCTGCTCGACAGCTGGGGTGGTGTCACCATCGCCTACCGGCGGCGGCTGATCGACGCGCCGAGCTACACGCTCAACCACGAGGAAGTCGCAAAGGCGATGGAGGAGGGCATCCGCTTCGCCGAAGGCCTGACGCCGGAAGAAGTGGAACTCGACGAGTTCGGTGCCGCCAAGGCGCTGGTGCTGTCGCAAAGTATGGGCGAGCGCGTGACGCTGCCGGCGCGCAGCATCCTGGTGGCCGCGGGTACGCAGCCCAACACGGTGTTGCAGCGCGAGGATCCCGGGCACGTCAAGATCGATGGCCGGTATTTCCAGGCCGTGGACGAGAGTGGTGCGCCGGTGACGCCGGAGCGGGTCGCGAAGCCCTCGGTGCCGCAGATTCTAACGAGCATCCAAACCGACGGCTGCGCGATCAGCTTCTTCGGCGACCTGCACCCGTCTTTCGCCGGCAATGTCGTCAAGGCCATGGCGAGCGCCAAGCAGGGCTATCCGCTGGTAAGCCGCATGCTGGCGCGCAGCGCGCCCTCACGGCCCCCTCCGGGCGAGCTGGTGCGCCGGCTCGACGACGAGCTGCGCGCGACCGTGCACGCCGTGCACCGGCTGACGCCGCAAATCGTCGAGGTGGTCGTGCATGCGCCCATGGCCGCGCGCGTCTTCCAGCCGGGCCAATTCTATCGCCTGCAGAATTACGAGACGCTCGCCGCCAAGACCGACGGCACGACGCTGGGCATGGAGGGCTTGGCGCTCACCGGCGCCGCGGTCAACCGCGCGCGCGGCTTGCTCTCGACGATCGTGCTGGAGATGGGCGGCTCCTCGGACCTCTGCACGTTGCTGCAACCGGGCGAGCCCGTGATCCTCATGGGGCCGACGGGGACGCCGACGGAGCTGCCGAAGGGCGAGACCGTTCTGCTTGCGGGCGGCGGCCTCGGCAACGCCGTGCTGTTTTCCATCGGCCAAGGCCTGCGCGCCGCGGGCTCGCGCGTGCTTTATTTCGCGGGCTACAAGCGGCGCGAGGATCGCTACAAGGTCGAGGAAATCGAGAAGGCCGCGGATGCGGTGGTCTGGTGTTGCGACGAGGCGCCGGGTTTCTCGCCGAGCCGCCAAAAGGACAAGACCGTGGTCGCGAACATCGTCGGCGCCATGGTCGCCTACGCCGAAGGTCGGCTGGGACCCGTCGACATCAAGCTCAGCAACGTCGATCGCGTGGTCGCCATCGGCTCCGATGGCATGATGGCGGCGGTGGCGAGGGCGAGACACGGCGTGCTGGCGTCGTTCCTCAAGCCGAAACACCGCGCGATCGCCTCCATCAACTCGCCCATGCAATGCATGATGAAGGAGATCTGCGCCCAGTGCCTCCAGGTGCACCGCGATCCCGAGACCGGCGTGGAGACCACCGTGTTCTCGTGCTTCAACCAAGACCAGGACATGGACGCCGTGGATTTCGCCAACCTGCGCACGCGCCTCGGCCAGAACTCGGTCGAGGAAAAGCTCACCAAGCTCTGGGTCGACCACTGCCTGCGGGCGCTGGGCGCGAGGGGCGCGGCGGCGGAGTAGATCTCACGCGCGCTCGGCGCCGTAGTAGAGCGTCACCGTGTGCTTTGCCTCGGCGAAGAAGAGCCAGCGCTCGATCAGAACGCCGATGGTCGCGATAACGGCAGCGGCAATGGCGCAGAGCGGGAGGAGTGCTTCCGGTATCAGCAAGCCGGTGAGTGTCAACAGCTGCGGAAGAAAGAACGCCGCGACAAGCGCGATGATCCGGAGCTTTGCCGCGTGTTTGCGCGCGATGCGGAAGCCCATCTCTTTCATAAGATAGTTCTCGGAGGTGTGCGGTGCCTCGAATAGTCGGACGCGGCCGAGCGCTCCGAGCCCGGTGGCGGTACCCGCATCGCTCAGGCTCGCCGTGCGGTCGATGAAGCGCCAATAGCGCACTTTGAGAAAGCCTGCGAGCGGTATGCAGAGGAAGGCTGCGAGGATGAGATAATCGTCCATCATGCCGAACAAAGACAGGACCGCAATCAGCCAGAGCACGCCCGTCATCGCCGACAGCGCGAGGTAATTCGGCAGTACCCAGCCGTTGCTCCAGCGCTGGATCGGCTTCAGGGACTGATAGATGAAGGCGGTGCAAACGACGGTCGCGACGGCACCCACCGCCGAGAGCGCTCCGAAAAGTGCCCAGATCCCGCTGGTGCTGCCGATCACGAGCCAGCCGAGCGCGAAGAGCAGCGCCGGCACGTAGGTCGCGGCGGACGACACGCCCTCGCGCGAGAGCCACGAGCTCCGCCATTGCGAGAACGCGCGCCAGGCGCGCTCTGGATGCCCCAAGTGAAGGGTTGATGACAGCAGCCCGACGGTGATGGCGCCGAGCGAGAGCCCGAGCGAGGCGGCAGCCAGGCCGCGATTGGCCGGCAGCCAGCCCGCCACGGCCCAGACGCCGAGCCAGGCCAGCAAGCCATAGCCCGCGCCCGAGCTGGTGGTGAACACGATGACCGAGAGCGCGGGGTGCATGGCTCAGCCGGAGAGCAGCCGGTCGACCCACGCGAGGAAACCGCCGCTTCCTGCGGGGACCGCGGGTGCCAGTTCCGCAGACGCGCCGACGTCCTTCGCGACGGTCCGGCGCGGGCGCGGTGGCAGGTATTTGTTCGTGGGCGCGTAGCCGAGCTCCGGCATCAGGTCATAGCCGCCGCGCTCGCGCATCAGCTGGGAGACCGCGGAGCCGGGATCGCCGAGATCGCCGAAGTGCCGCGCCGAGGCCGGACAGGTCGAGACGCAGGCGGGCACGCGGCTCGCCTCCTCGAGGGTCTCGTTGTAGATCTTGTCGATACAGAGCGTGCATTTCTTCATCACGCCGGCGTCATAGTCGTATTCGCGCGCGCCGTAGGGGCAGGCCCAGGAGCAGAGCTTGCAGCCGATGCAGAGATCCTCGTTCACCAGCACGATGCCGTCCTCGGCGCGCTTGTAGCTGGCGCCGGTCGGACAGACGGTGACGCAGGCGGGCTCCGCGCAATGCAGGCACGAGCGCGGGAAATGCACGGTGCGGCCGGCCTCGCCCTCGCCGACCTCGAAGGTGTGCACGCGATTGAACCAGACGCCCAGGGGATCGGCGCCATAGGGCTCGAGATCCGTAAGCGGCGCCGCCACGCCGCCGCTGTTCCATTGCTTGCAGTTGACCGCGCAGGCGTGACAGCCGACGCAGATGTCGAGATCGATGACCAGGCCCAGCCGCTTCGCCTGGGGATGCGCCGGCAGGCTGGTCATGCACCGGTCCTCGGCGGCCGGTACTTGGCGCCGTAGCGAAGCACCGAGGGGCGCGCTGGGAGCGGCGGCGCCCCCAGCGCGGCGAAGGCGGGCTCGGATTGATCCGCCGATGCCGGTGCCTTCTCGATCTTGACCCGCAGATCGTACCAAGCCGCTTGTCCCGTCACCGGATCGGCATTGGCGTAGCGATAGCCGCCCTCGCGCGCGGGCAGCAGCTCGCTGATGAGGTGATTGAGCAGGAAGCCGCGCGTGGTCTCGTGCGCGCCCGGCGCCAGGTTCCACGCGCCTCGGCGTTTGCCGATCGCGTTCCAGGTCCAGACGGTATCGCGGTTGACGCCGTCCATGAGCTTCGCCGGCACGGTGATGCGACCGTGCGGGCTGGTGACCGTCACCCAGTCACCGTCGGAAATGCCGAGCTCGGCGGCGCGCTCGCGATGAATGTGCAGAAGGTTCTCGCCGTGGATCTGACGGAGCCAGGCATTCTGCGAGCCCCAGCTGTGGTACATCGCCATCGGCCGTTGGGTGATCGCGTGCAGAGGATAGCCGTCGCTCTCGCTTTCGAACGGCGGATACCAGAGCGGCAGCGGGTCGAAATATCTCGCGATCCGCTCGCGGTGCTCGGCGGGCGGTTGCAGGGGGCCGTGGCCTTGCGCGGCGAGGCGGAATTTCTGTAGCAGCTCGCTATAGAGCTGCAGCACCACCGGCTCCACGTGGTCGCGAAATCCCATGGCCTGCGACCACTCGAGATAGGCGCGGTTGGCGAATTTGTAGTACCGGCCCTCCGGAGGGATCTCGCCGCGCCAGAAGCACTCGTTCTCGATGTAGCGCTCCAGCTGCCGCGGATTGACGGCGCCGATGCCATCCTGCCCGCCATCGGTGCCGCGCCAGCCCGCCAATGGCCCGAAGCCCGGTTTGCGCTCGTGGTTCACGATGTAATCGGCATAGAGGCCGGGATATTTCGGCGAGCCGTCGCGGGTTACGAATCCCGGCAGTTTCAGTCGCGCGCCCAAGTCGATCAGCACGTCCTGGAACGGGCGCACGTCGCGGTCGGGCTTCACCACGGGCTGGCGGATCGCGTCGGCCGCGGAGTCGGCGTTGCTTATGGGCCGGTCCATCAGCGAGATGCAATCGTAGCGTTCCAGATAGGTCGTGTCCGGCAGCACGAGGTCGGCGTAGGCCACCATCTCCGAGTAGTAGGCATCGGAATAGATGATGCGGGGTATTCGGTATTCGCCGGTGGCGGGATCGCGCTCGGTGAGCATGGCCATGGTCCCCGCGGTGTTCATCGCGGAGTTCCAGCTCATGTTCGCCATGTAGAGGAAGAGCGTGTCGATCGGGTAGGGATCGCCCCTGCAGGCGTTCGTGATGACGAGATGCAGCAAGCCATGGGCGGCGAGCGGCGCTTCCCAGGAGAACGCTTTGTCGATGCGCAGGGGCTTACCGGCGTTGTCCACGAGCAGGTCTTCCGGTCCCAGCGGAAAACCGAGCGGCGGTCCCGAGAGCGGCGAGTTTGCCTGCACGGGTCTCGCGGGTTTGCCCGCAGGCGGAATGGGCCGGGGAAAGGGTGGCTCGTAGCGGAAGCTGCCGGGTGTATCCACCGCGCCCAGCAGCATCTGCAGCAGATGGAGCGCGCGGCACGTGTGGAAACCGTTCGAGTGCGCGGAGATGCCGCGCATCGCATGCATCGCGATGGGCCGGCCGATCATTCGAGCGTGGTGGCGGCCATGGCAGTCGGTCCAGGGTTGGTCGAGCACGATCGCCTCCTCGAAGGCGACATGCGCGAGCTCCGCCGCGAGGCGCTTGATCGTGGCGGCGGCGACACCGGTTTCGGGCGCGACCGCGTCGGGCGCGTAGCGGGGATCGAGGCAGCGCCGCGCCGTGAGCTCGAAGGCGGGCGCGGCGCGTCGTCCGTCGGGGAGAGCGCGCCCTTCGCTGAGCGCGGGCAGCGCGTCCGGATCGCTCGCGCTGATCAGCCCGTGTCGCTTGCGGTCCCAGATCAGCGGCTGGCCGTCGCTGCCGCGCGCGAAGAGGCCGTGATCGGCGGCGCCCTCGTCGTCGATCACCAGCCAGGGCGCGTTGGTGTAGCGCGCGAGGAAATCGGCGTCGATCTTGCCCGCGCGCAGCAGCTCGTGGATCAGCGACAGCACCAGGAGACCGTCGGTGCCCGGCCGAATGCCGATCCACTCGTCGGCGATCGCGGAATAGCCGGTGCGGATCGGGTTGATCGAGACGACCTTGGCGCCTCGCGTCTTGAGCTTGCCGAGGCCGATCTTGATTGGGTTTGAATCGTGATCCTCGGCGACGCCGAACAGCAGGAAATATTTGGTGCGCTCCCAGTCGGGCTCGCCGAATTCCCAGAACGAGCCGCCGATGGTGTAGAGCCCGGCGGCCGCCATGTTGACGGAGCAGAATCCGCCGTGGGCGGCGTAGTTGAGCGTGCCGAACTGCTGCGCCCACCAGCCCGTCAAGGCTTGGCTCTGGTCGCGGCCCGTGAAGAACGCGAGCTGCTTGGGATCGCGCGCCCGAATCGCGCCGAGCCAGTCGACGGCCGTCCCGAGCGCCTCCTCCCACTCGATCTCGCGGAACTCGCCGCGGCCGCGCTCGCCCACGCGCAGCAGCGGTTTGCGCAGCCGCGCCGGCGAGGTGTGCTGCATGATGCCGGCGGAGCCCTTGGCGCAGAGCACGCCGTGGTTAACGGGATGATTGCGGTTGCCTTCGATGTAGCGGATACCGCCGTCCTTCAAGTGTACCTTGATGCCGCAGCGGCAGGCGCACATGTAGCACGTCGTAAACTTCACCTCGTCCGCGATCGGATGGTTGGTGGCGATGGCGGGGTCGCGCTCGGCGGATCCGCGGGGCGGCATCTGTCGGATCGAGAGCGGGTTCGGCGCTATTGCGAGATGGGCGCCCAGCCCTGGGACGTCAGAGCCTCGAGGGGCCGGAAGCGCGTCTTGTATGCCATCTTGCGGCTCGCGCCGATCCAGTAGCCGAGATAGACGTAGGGAAGCGCGCGCTGTCGGGCTTCGGCGATCAAGGCCAGAATCATGGCGGTGCCGGGGCTGCGGGCAGCCTCGGTGGGGTCGAAAAAGCTGTAGACGGCCGAGAGTCCATCGTCGAGGAGATCGGCCAGGCACGCCGCGACCAGGGTGCCGTCGGCCTTGCGATGCTCGAGCAGCACGGTCATGACCGGGCTGTCCTCCACCATCGCGCGGTAGTCGCCAAAGGTCATCGAAGCCATGTCGCTCTCGGCGTGGCGGGAACGCTGATAGCGGGCAAAGACCCGGTATTGCTCCGTGGTGGCCCGCGCGGGCACGAGCCGAGTGGAGATGTCGCGATTGGCGTTCAGTGTGCGCCGCAGCGACCGGGTGGTTTCGAAATTATCGACATCGACGCGAACGGGAAGGCAGGCGGCGCAGCCCGCGCAGGCCGGCCGGTAGGCCAGATGGTGGCTCCGGCGGAAGCCGGCGCGGGACAGCTCGTTGTAAAAAGCGTAGGAATCGCGCCCGGCGATCTCGGTGATCAGCTTTCGCTCGGTCTGTCCATCGAGATAAGGGCAGGGCAGCGACGCCGTGCGGTAGAACGGCCGCAGCGCGGATGCCACCGGCGGCAGTCCCGGCGCGGCTTCCCTGCCGCGCAGAAGGCTGCTGCCGTTGCCGTCCGGCACATCCTGCTCCACCTTCACCCGCATCGCGGTCCCTCGGTTGCAGTGCGCGGCACTGTCATAGTCACATTATGTGCGAACCCGGTACCCCTGCGCCAGCCTCATCGAACCGCCAGGACCTCCGCCGCGGGCGACTGTCGGATGACCAGCGTCCCCGCGAGAATGTCATGCAGCGTGCGCCGGCGCTGATTGAACAGCGCGACCAGGAGCACGAGCGACCAGGTCGGATAAACCGTGACATAGAACAGAACGGTTTGGACGAACGCCTGCAGGTAGCTGGGACGCTCGCCTGTCCAGCTGCGGACCTCAATGCCGGTGAGCCGCATTCCCGGCGTCGCCGAGCGCGGTCCGCCGATCGAGAGCGTGTGATAGAGCAGAGGGATCGCCGCCAAAACGAGCAGGAGCGGAGACAGCAGCCCTAGGCTCGCGATGGTCAGGACCCAAAGCACGAGCCAAGCAAGCGCGGCCAGCATCGCGATGCAGAAGAGATCGACCCAATAGGCGAGCACGCGTCGCGCCAGGATGCCCCGGTAGTATTCCGGCGCGGCGAAGGGTTCCGGCGGGTCGCCGGTCCAGGAGAGGTCCTGCATCTCGTTGTCGACTGTTGCCCGCTCACCGCCGTCGCTCGCCGGAGGGCCGAAAGTATCGGCGAAGGTTCAGGGTCCGGCAAGCGACGTGGGAGTGCGGGGCTCGCTGGCTGCCGCGGTCACGATCCTGGCCTCGCGCAGCAGGACGATGCTGATGCGGCGATTGCTGGGCGCACGAGGGTCGGCGGGGACCAGGAGATCCCGGTCGGCGAGCCCCACGACCTTTTCGATGCGGTCGGCCGGGACGCCGTCGGTTACGAGCTCGCGCCGACTCGCATTGGCCCGGTCCGCGGAGAGCTCCCAGTTGGTGTAGTAGCGGCCGAAGGCATAAGGCGCGGCGTCGGTGTGGCCGGTGATGGAGACCTTGTTGGGCAGCTTCTGCACGACAAGCGCCACCAGCGCCATCAGCTTCTGTGCGTTGTCCGCCATTTGCGCCGAGCCCAACGGAAACATCGAGCGCTTCTCCTGATCGATGATCTGGATGCGCAGACCCTCGGGCGTGCGGTCGATGAGCAAGTTGTCCGCGAGGTTCTTGAGTTCGGGCACATCCTGGATGGCCTGGCGCAGCGCGAACTCGGCGGCGGCGAACTGCTTCTCTTCGCGCTCCTCGACGCGCTTCTGCAACTCCATCTCGGTCATCTGCTCGACCGGCTTCTTGGCATTGGCGGTGGCGCCGCCGGTCTGGTCGGTGGGCGTGGTACCGCCGGTCTCTTTGGCGGCCGTGGTGCCGGCGACCTTGTCTCCGACGTCGCCCTGGCCCGATGATCCCGCGAGGTTGCCCTCGTCGCCTTCGTCGGGCTGGCGGAGCGCCGCTACCGCCAGCTGGAAGCCCGGCGGCGATGCCGTCACGTCCTGCGCGCCCTGTTGGCCCATGGTGAGGCCGCCCAGCACGCCTCCCGCTCCGCTCTGCGACTTGGACGCGATGGTCGGCTCGAAATAATCGGCGATGCCGCGCTTCTGAATATCGGTGGTGACGTTGAGGAGCCAGAGCAGCAGGAAGAACGACATCATCGCGGTCACGAAATCGGCGTAGGCGACTTTCCAGGCGCCGCCATGATGAGCCTCGCCCCTGGATTTCTTGACCTTCTTGATGATGAGCGGGACGTTGCTGCCCTTGGCCATGATGCGCCCGCCCTAGGCCGCCACCGATGGCAGATTGTCGACGGCTTCCTCGACCTCGTAGAAGGTCGGCCGCACATCGGAGTTGAGCGCCTTGCGTGCGAATTCGACGGCGACCGACGGCGCGTAGCCCTGCATGTACGCGAGGATCGCCGACTTGATGCAGAGATAATAGCGGGTCTCCGCTTCCGCCCGGCCCTTCACCGCCGAGGCGATCGGCCCCACGAAGCCGTAAGACAGCAGCACGCCCAGGAAAGTGCCGACCAGCGCGCCGGCGATCAGTCGGCCGAGCACTGCGGGCGGCTCGGTGATCGAGCCCATGGTGTGGATCACGCCGAGCACGGCGGCGACGATGCCGAGTGCCGGCAATGCGTCGGAGGTCAGCGTAATCGCGTGCGAGACCGCCTCGTGCTCGCCATGGTGCGTCTCGATCTCCTCGTCCATCAGCGTCTCCATCTCGTGATGGTTGTCGGTACCGAGGGTGAGGAGGCGCAGGTAGTCGCACAGGAATATGAGCGCATGCCGGTTGGAGTAGAACAGCGGGAAGCGCTGGAAGAGTGTGCTCTCGTCAGGCTTCTCCACGTGCTGCTCGAGCGCGAGCGCGCCCTTGGTCTTGGCGAGCTTGAAAACGGAATAGAGCAGGCTCAGGAGCTCGAGGTAGGCGCCCTTGTCGTATTTCTCGCCTTTGAGCAGACCCAGCACGGCGCCGCCGGCGGCCTTGAGCACGGGGAGGCGGTTCGAGGTCACGAACGCACCCAGCGCTGCGCCAGCGATGATCATGAACTCGAATGGCTGGAATAGGACGTGCAGTTCTCCGCCGTTCAGCAGAAACCCGCCGAACACGCTCACCAGGACGATGGCTGATCCGAGTAACAGAAACATGGGTCTAGACGCGGCGCAGGTGGGGCGATCGGCCCACCCTGTGCGATTTGCGTTAAGAACCCGTTTAGCTGCACCCGCGGGACGCTGGGACACCCTGCCGCGCGCCATAAATTCCCAATTCCGAGAATGCGATGGCGAAGCGTTAATCATGTGTCTCGGCTACAAAATCGGGCCCGGGCTGCCCAGCGCGTGCTCCGTGAGGCCGCGGGTGATCAGCTCATAGGCCTCTTCCACCGAGTCCGTGCGATGGAAGAGGTTGACGTCCTCGGGACTGATGGTGCCGTAGCGCGCCAGCGCGTCGAAATTCACCACCTCATCCCAGAACTTGGCGCCGAAGAGCACCAGCGGCATGCGTTTGCGCATCTTGCGCGTCTGCACCAGGGTCAAGATCTCGAAGAGCTCGTCGAGAGTGCCGTATCCCCCAGGGAAAAGCACGACGGCCTTTGCCAGGTAGACGAACCAGAACTTGCGCATGAAGAAATAATGGAAGTGGACGTGGAGCTCGCGGCTGACGAAGGGATTATCGAACTCCTCGTTCGGGATCGAGATGGTGAGGCCGACGTTCAGGCCCTTGGCCTCGGAGGCACCGCGGTTGGCGGCTTCCATGATGCCCGGGCCGCCGCCGGTGCATACGACGAAGCGGCGGCCGGATTCGCCGAGCTTCTTGGACCAGTCGGTCAAGCGATGGGCGAGCTCGCGGGCCGCCTCGTAATAGGCCGAAAGCTCGAGCGCGTTGCGCGCGCCCGCGAGGTCGCCACCGCTGCGCTCGGCCTCCGCCAACGCCGCTTGCGCGGCCTCACGAGACTTCAGCCGCGCGGAGCCCATGAAGACGATGGTGTCCTGCACCTGATGGCGCTGAAACCGAGAGAGCGGCTCCAGGTATTCCGACAGAATGCGCAGGGCGCGCGCGTCCTTGCTCTCGAGGAAGCGCTGGTTGTGGTAGGCCTTGGGCTGCCGATGGTGAGGCGGCTCTGCCATGGCGGGCTTCCCTCTATGCTGTAGCGGCGGTTCCGCTCAGTGACGCATGCCTCGCCGTCCGAAGTCAAAGTCGCGCGCGCGGCCGGTCGCGCGGCGCGCTCTCACGGCGGCGACAGCGTCTCGACCGCGATCGGGTTTCTTGTGTCGATCATCAGCATGTAGCCATCGCGCCAGGGGCGGACGAGGTCGACGTAGTGCTCCGAGAGCGGGTTGCCAGCCTCGCCGGGCACGATCATGAAGCGCGTCTGATCGGGGTCGGCCATGTCGACCACCATGCGCAAGCCCGGTGCCAGCGTGTCTTGGTAGGGTCGGGTCGGACTGCGCACGGCGAAGCCGCCGCGGTTGATCGTGTCCAGCCCTCCGTCGGCGGGGATCGACGTGTCGAGGTAGCGACCGAGCACCGGCACCGCAGCGAACAGCCGGGTGGCGAATTCCGCCGGATGCGCGCGGCCCCAGCGCCACTCGTCCATGTCGGGGCCGTAGGCGGCGCTGAGATCGCCGAGCGCGAGCAGGAGCGCGGCCGAGAGCTGCTCCTTGCAGGTTTTCGGCACGGTCAGGATGCGGTCGTCGCACCAGTCCTGGTGGTCCGTCAGGATGCCCGCGATCGCGTCCGGGTGGAGCGACCAATAGTCGTCGAAGGCGGTACCGAGTCGGTTCGCGAACACGATGCGGTTGAAGTCGCGCAGCCACGCCGTGAAGATCAGCGGCTCGACCTTGTCCTTGTCCATCCGCCGGTCCCAGCCCTTCAGCCGCTCGATTGCCGCCTGGGCCTGCGGCGTGGTGGCCGTCGTGGTCAGCATCAGCGGCAGCAGCCGCTCGGCCATCGGCGAGTAGATATCGCGTTGAATGGCGGCCATGCTGTCGAGGGACTGCTGCGGCCGTTGATCGATCAGCGCCGCGATGCGCTGCGCTCGGAACGGCTCATCCCAATCCCGGCCGAGAAAATAGGGAAAATTGTCGGGCACCGGCTTGTTGTTGGCGGTCACGATCCGGCCAGCGGGCGGATCGAGCACGCGAGGCATCGCGTCGGACGGGACCCAGCCCGTCCAGTCGAACTCGCCGGTCCAGCCGGGCGAGGGTAGCCACCCGTCGCCGCTCACCCGCGTCGGAACCCGCGCCGGAGACGTGAAGCCGATGTGGCCATCGACGTCGGCGTAGATCACGTTCTGCTCCGGCGCGCCGAAATTGGCGAGCGCGCGCTGAAAGCTCTCCCAGTCGACAGCGCGGTTCATTTCCCAGAGCGCCTGCGGCGTCCGGTCGCCGTCCATGAGGTAACTCGCCTGCAGCGCCAGCGCGAAGCCGGGCTGCGTCGCCTGCTGCGCAGCGCCCGCGAGGTCGGAGATCACCGGTCCGTGCCGCGTCTCTCGGACCGTGAGCTGGACCGGCGGCGCGTCCTTCACGATGATGGTCTCGGTGCGCGTCTTGAACGGCTGAGCTCCATCGGGCGTCAGGTATTTGCTGGGGTCGTCCGGATCCAGCTTCTCCACGAAGAGGTCCGAGACATCGCTCCCGGTGTTCGTGAGCCCCCAGGCGATGCGCTCGTTGTGGCCGACGAGGACGATTGGCGCGCCCGGCATGGTGCCGCCCTCGAGCTTGTGCGCGGGTGTCGCGATATGGACGAGGTACCAGACGCCGGGGATCTCGAGGCCGAGATGCGGATCGTTGGCGAGGATCGGCTTGCCGGAGGCCGAGCGGTTGCCCGCGACCACCCAGTTGTTGGACGCCCGAACCGGCTCCTCGAGCACAGGCATGAGGTCCAGCAGCGCATCGAGCGGCAAGCTGCGGTAGATCGGAGCCATCGCGCCGAGGATGACCGGGCCCTCCTTGGGATAGCCGGGATAGAGGATCGGCATTTCCTCCGGCTTCACGTGCTCGAGTATCTTGGCGCGCACGAGCTCGCCGCGATAATTCCCGGCGAGCTGCCACGCCATCAACTTGCCCCAGATCAGCGTATCGGCGGCCCGCCAAGGCTCCGGTCGCGCCCGCAATAGGTAATATTCCGGCGGCAGCGCCCACCGTCGGTCCACGATGTAGGCGTTGACCCCTGCCGCATAGGCTCGGAGCGCCGCCTGCACCGGCTCGGGAAGATCGCCGAGCTGACGCTCGGCGGCGCGTGCCAGCCCCAGGGTGCGCATCGTCCGGTCGGTATCAAGCACCCGCGCGCCGAACCATTCGGCAAGCCGCCCGGAGCCATAGCGACGCTGTGCGTCCATCTGGAAGAGACGGTCCTCGGCATGGACGTAACCGAGCGCGAAGGCGGCATCGAGGTCGTTGGTGGCGACGATGGTGGGCACGCCGATGGCATCGCGCGCGATCCGCACCGGTGCGGTGATGCCCTGCACGATCCGCGAGCGCCCGAGCGTGGGCAGCCCGGAATGCAGCCAGAGCAACCCCGACAGCGCCACGATGACGGGCGAAAGCAGGAGGACGATGAGAATGCGCCGGCCCATGCCGGTGCCGACCCGTCGGCTGCCTGCGATCAGCCCAGGTTCAGGATGATGGTCTTCTTCTGCGTGAAATGCTCGAGCATCGCCTCGAGCGAGGCTTCTTTGCCGAGCCCCGACTGCTTCACGCCGCCATAGGACATATTCGCCTGCACGACCAGGTTCTGGTTCACCTGCACCAGGCCCGCCTCGAGCCGGTAGCTCGCATCGAGCGCTGTCTTGAGATCGCGCGTCCAGATGGTGGCGGCGAGTCCGTACTCGCTGTCGTTGGCTTGCGCGAGCGCGTCCTCGTAGTCCCGGAATTTCATCACGCAGGTGACGGGGCCGAAGATCTCCTCGCGGCAGATGCGGTTGTCGTTGGCGACGCCGGTGAAGATCACGGGCTGCACGTAGTAGCCGCGCTGGAGCTTGGGATCGCTCGGCATCTTCGAGCATTTGAGCGCCGTGGCGCCCGCGCTCTTCTCTCCGAGCTCGATGTAGGAGCGCACCTTCTCGAATTGCTGCTTGGAGATGATGGTGCCGATGTCGGTCTGCTCGTCAAGCGGATCGCCCATCTTCATGGCATCCACCTTCGCCTTGAGCTTGTCGACGAAGGCGTCGTGGATGGACTCATGGACGAAGATGCGGCTCGCGGCCGTGCAGCTCTGTCCTTGGCGCGTGAAACGCATGCCGACCACCGCGCCCGCCACCGCCTTCTCGAGGTCGGCATCGCCCATGACAATCATCGGGCTCTTGCCGCCGAGCTCGAGCGTCACCGGGATAAGCTTCTGCGATGCCATCTTGTAGACGAGCTTCCCGGTCTCGACCGAGCCGGTGAAGGTGACCTTGCCGATGCCCCTGTGCTCGACCAGTGGCGCGCCGCATTGCGGCCCATCGCCCGAGAGGATGTTCAGCACGCCCTGCGGCAGCACCTGGTTCATGATCTGGCAGGCTCGCAGCACCGCGAACGGCGCCTCCTCCGCGGATTTCACGACGACAGTGTTGCCGGCGACCAGCGCCGGCGCGATCTTGAGGGCCATCAACAGCAGAGGCACGTTCCACGGAATGATGGCGCCCACCACGCCGATCGGCTGGCGCAGCGTGATGGTGAGCGCATCGGGCTTGAATGGCACGCTCTCGCCTTTGATCTCGGAGCCGAGGCCGCCGTAGAAGGTCAGGATATCCGCGAACACGCCCGCCTCGACGCGGCTCTCCGTGCGGATCGCCTTGCCGGTCTCCAGCGTGATGAGCTTCGCCAGCTCCTCGACGTGGTCGTTGAGGATGCGTCCGCACTCCGCGACCATCCGCCCGCGCTCGCGAGCGACCAGCTTCGCCCAGCTCTTTTGCGCCTTGGCTGCCACCTTGACCGCGGCATCGACGTCCTTGGCGTCGCCGTCTGCGGCCTCGCCGATCTTCTCCTGGGTCGCGGGATTGACGATCGGGAAAGTGCGGCCCGTGATCGAGCCCACCATGCTGCCGTCGATCAGCATCTTGCCGGACATCTCGCGCGCGAGCTGGTGCGGGTCGAGCACAGGTTGCAGGCGATTTTGGAGCATGGACGCAGCCTCCCGTCGGGCGGACTAGAGATGGATGGAGCTCGGAGGGCCTAAGGCCTCGGGCGAATAGGCCTTTTATACACGTCCCCGAGGCGCCCGCCAGCCCCCTCGGGCCGGCTCAAACTGCCGCAGGATCGTGGGTCCGGGTCGAGCCCCGACCGGCGTCGCAGTCGGTGCTACAAGCCGAGTTCGCGCAAGAGTTTCGCGCGGTCGGCGTCGAGGGCGGGGGCGGGGGAGCGCGTGGGCGGGTCGGTGAACGCGGAGAGCTTCAGCGGATTGCCCGCGAGCTTGAGGGTGCCGGCCTTGGGGTCCTCGACCGTGATCAGCATGTTGCGCGCCTCGACTTGCGGATGCGCAAGCGCGCGGTCGACGGTGTTGATGGGGCCGCACGGCACGCCGCCTTTGCCGATGATGTCGATCCAATCTTCCGCCGGCTTCTTCTCGAGCTCTCGCTCGATCTCGGATTTGAGCACTGCTTGGTTGCGGTTGCGGAGATCATTGGTCCGGTAGTCCGGATGCGCCGCGAGGTCGGGCCGCCCGATCGCGGCGCAAAGCTTCTGATAGAGGCCGTCGTTGCCGGCGGCGATGATGATGCTCCCGCGCGCGGTCGCGAAGGCTTCGAAGGGCGTGATCGAAGGATGGCGCGCGCCCAGCGGCCCCGGTACCTCGCCCGTCACGGTGTAGCGCATGATCGCGTTCTCCAGCAGCGCCAGCTGGCAGTCGAACATCGCGATATCGACCTTGGTCGCTTCGCCGGTCCTCTCGCGATGAAGCAGCGCGGCGTTGACCGCGACCGCCGTATAGAGCCCGGCGCCGATGTCGCCGATGGACATGCCGATGCGCACCGGCGGTTGGCCCGGATGTCCGGTGATGCTCATGATGCCGCCCAAGCCCTGCACCACCATGTCGTAGGCGGGCTCCTTGGATGACGGGCCGGTGTGGCCGAAACCGGAGGCGGCGGCATAAATGAGCTTGGGGTAGCGTGCGTGCAGACTCGCCCAGCCATAGCCCAGCTTCTCCATAGTGCCCGGACGGAAGTTCTCGACGATCACGTCCGCGCGCTCGAGCAGCCGCTCGAAGATGCGCCGGTCGGTCTCGGACTTGAGATCGAGCGCGATCGATTCCTTGCCGCGGTTGACCGAGGAAAAATAGGTGGAGACGCCGTTCTTGAACGGTCCGTATTCACGGGCATCGTCGCCCTTGACCGGCGGCTCCACCTTGATCACGCGAGCTCCCAGCTCCGCCATCAGGAAGGTGCAATAGGGTCCCGCGAGAATGCGCGAGAGATCGACGACGGTGATGCCGGAAAGCGGGCCGGACGCGGGCATGGGACTACCTTGACGCAAGGAAATGCCGAGGGTTCGGCGCCATTCCTAGCGCAGGCGTCGGGGGAGGAGCAATCCGGCTGACATGGTTTATGCGGTAGGCACGATCGGCGTTTCCCGATCAGTCATCGTCGAACAGACCCCACAGGATGCCGCGTCGGCCGTTGTGGCAGGCGCCGCAATTGGCGGCGGTCTTCACCCTGGGGTCGCTGAATCGCCGTTGCGGGATCTCGCTGTGGCGGCGGCGCCAGTAGGGTGTGTCGGTGATCCGGAGCGGCGTGGCCGACGAGCTCAGCCCCTGCATGAATCGCTCGCCCTCACGGCCACCCGCGAGCCCGTCGCCGGCGTGTGTCGTCAAATAGCCGGTGACGGCTGCCCGGTCCTGATCGCTCAGGCTCGCATCCTCGCCGAAATGGTGGGACAGGTCCGACAGCAGCTTCTGCCAGGACCTCGCCGGCAGCATCTGCGCGGGATAGGGGATGTGGCACGCGCCGCATTGCTCCGCGGTGGTCTTCTCGGCGGGGGTGGGCAGGACTCGCGCCGCGTGCGCGGCGAGCGACGTTGCGCACAGGAGAATGAGAAGGGAACAGAGGCTCGATGCTTTCATCAGCGGGCTCCACGGGGACAAGATCGTCATTGCGTCGCCAGATAGGTGATGACGTCGCCCTTCTCGACCGGCGTGCATTCGCGCCCGAGGACGGTCTTGCAATTACGCGTGAACCACTGCTCGACCTTCTCGGGATCGGTGAACCGCTCCGGGTTGCTGGAGACTGCCATGGGCTGGATCGACTTGCCCGCGCGGGTCTGGCCGACGGCATGGGGATCCTGCGTATGGCAGGCGGTGCAGGACCTCGTGTCGGGATTGCCGCCGGTATGGGTCGATGTCCAGAAGCTGCGGCCTCGATCCGCCGAGAAGCCCGCGAAGGAGGCGGTCGTTTGCCTTGCCTGCGTCGCCAGCATCGCAAGCACGGAATCTCGGCCAGCCGGCGCGGCCTCGCTCGTGAGCGCGACACAAAGCAAGGCGGACGCGATTATCCACGGTCTCATCGGAACACTCCTTGGTCATAGGTGATCGCCTGGTCGGCGAAGCTGCCGGTTTCCGCGTCGCTGTGACAGGCCGAGCAATGGCTCTTGGACTTGACGCTCTCGGCCGTGAAAGCCGCGGCCGGAAGCCAGTGGTGCTTTCGCTGCCAATGCGGCGATGCCGTGATGCGCAGGGGATCGGCCGGAGAGACCGCCGCGATGCGCCGGCCCGCCTCGGTATCCCAAGCCTCCGCGGCATAGGTCGTGAGATAGCGGGTGATCTCCGCGGCCTCGGCCGGCGGCAACGAGGCGTCTTCGCCGAAATGGTCCTCGAGTTCCGCCATGAGGGTCTGCCAGGAGCTCCGCGGCAGCAGGCTCGGGTGGAACGGGTCGTGGCAGGCGCCGCAGTCGCTGCGATAGGTGTTGCTCACGGGCATGTCGGGCACGCCGAGCGGCGCCACTCGCTCGCCCGCGCGCGTGATCGCGACACACGCAACCGCGAACGTGGCCAGGATCAGCGTAGCCGGCAGGAGGTTCGCCTTGCGCGGCGCCAAAAGCGGCGGAGGAAAATGCCAGGACTTGCGTCCCGTGACCATCGCGCCGACCAGGGACTCGCGCCCCATCGCGCGATGCAGGATCACCGCCAGCACGTGCAGCGCGATCAGCCCCAAAGTAATGTTGACGAGCAAGGCGTGGATATCCCGCGCGGTGCTGCCGACCTCATAGCTGACGAACCCCGCGAACGGCCCCTGCTTTTCCTCGCCGGCCTGCACCAGCATGCCCGTGATGACCACGCCGAAGAGGGTGGCGAGCAGCACCACGATCATCAGCGCTCCACCGGGATTGTGCCCGAGATAGGGCTGTGCCCGCCGGTGCAGGAAATCCAGTACGTACCGGGCTGCCACGCGCGGTGTCGCCTTGAGATGCGAGAAGCGGCCGTATTCGCTGCCGAACCAGCCCCAGACCAGGCGAAAGACCAGGAGGGCAGCGACCATGTAGCCGAAGACGAGATGGGTACCGAGGAAACTCTCGGGCAGGACCCACTGGCTCACGCCCGCGCCGGCGAAGGCGACGACCAGCGCCCAGTGAAAGACACGGATGCCGAGATCCCACACCCGCACGCCGGCGGACGTATCCCTCGTGCCGATCGCGGTTCGCTCGTGCAGCCGGATGTCTCCGTCTTCGATCATGCCATGCCGTTTTGGCGGGAGGTTGGGGAGCAGCCGGCGCAGCTTCGCAAGCGAAGCTTACATGACGCTTACAGGGAGGCTCGCTGTCGGCGAGCGGTGGATCGCAGCAACTCTGTGGCGACCGAATCAGCCGGCGTTTCGCACGCCGCCGACCTCCAAAGAGAAGATCGCGCCTCCGCCGGGCCGGCTCGCGGCCGCCACCGAGCCGCCGTGAGCGGTGGCGATCTCCGCCACAATCGCCAGACCTAGTCCCGCGCCGGATACGCCTCGGCTCCGGCCGCGATGGAATCGGCGAAAGATCGCTTCCCGCTCGGCTTCGGGTACACCGGGACCACGATCGAGTACCTGGATACTGCCGTCCGCGGAGAGCTCGACCTCGATCGCGGAGCCCGGCGGCGCATGAGCCAGCGCGTTCTCGATGAGGTTGACGAGAGCCGTTACCAAGGCCGATCGATTGCCGTGGACGATCACGGGTCGCTCGACCTCGGCCCGGACAAGCTCCTTGCCTTGTCGGATGGCGAGTGGCGCGAGCAAGCTGATCGCCTCGATCACGACGTCGTTGAGATCGACGAGTTGCGCGACGTCGAGGGGCAGGCTCTCGAGACGAGCCATCTTCAGCAGCTGCTCTACCAGGCGATTCATTCGGTCGACGTCGCGCCGCATCGCATCGATGTCGCCGCCGGGAAGCGCATCGAGGCGCGCCGTCAATACCGAGAGCGGCGTGCGCAGCTCATGGGCGGCGTCGGCGGTGAAGCGGCGTTGCACGTCGAGGCCTCTGGCGAGCCGATCGAGAGCGCTATTGACCGCCGTCACCAGCGGCTCGATCTCGCGCGGCATTCCGGTCAAGGGAAGCCGCCGGGTCGGCTGCTCGGGGCCGATCTCGGTGGCGGCGATCGAGGCGGAGCTCAGTGGACGCAGGCCGCGCCGAATGGTCAGGACACCCACGAGCACCGCGGCGGCCCCGATGGGCACCAGGAGCCAAAGCGCCGCGACGGAGAACTCGGCCATCAAGCTGTCGCGCAGCACGTCCCGGTGATGGCCGTCCTGCGCGACGGCGATACGAATTCCGTCACCAGAGGTCGCGAAGCCATAGTAACCGCTGGGCGCGGAGCGGAAGAAGCCGGTGGAGCTCTTTTCGCGCAAGAACGGCTCGAGGAGCGCGGCGGCCTCGGAGCTAGAAGCCGCAACGACATGGTCCGCGCGGTCCAGTACGAGATAGAGGTCGCCGCCCCCGGAGTAGCGATAGGCGGCGTCGAGATCGGGCGGCAGCGACAGCTGCGCCGTGCCGTCGGATGCCAGGGTCAAGTTGCGCTGGATATCGCGCGCTTGCGCCTGGAGTGCCTGGTCCTCGAGGGAATTCACCGTCGCGAGCGCTCGCCATGCGACCGCCGCTCCGGCCATCCCGATAGCGATCGCCATGACCGCAGCGAGCCGCCACGCGAGCCGGGCCTGCAGGGACCATTGACCCCGCCGACGCGCTGCTTGCTCGCGCCCCACCGTCACGGTTGCTGATCCGAGAGGAGGTATCCGACTCCCCGTAGCGTGTGAACTTGCACCGTGGCGCCGGCGTCCTGCAGCTTCCGCCGCAGCCGATGCACCAGCACCTCGAGCGCATTGGAGCCCAACTCGGCTTCGAAGTTGTAGAGGCTTTGCTCGATCGCCTCGCGGGTGACAACGCGCTCGGCCCGCCGGAGCAGGAGCTCGAGCAGAGCCATCTCCCGGATGGACAGTGCCACGATGCGGCCGCCGACGGTCACTTGCCGGTGGGCGGTCTCGAGCACGAGGTTCCCGAACTCGAGCCGCACGCCGAGTGCCGCGTTCGGCCGCCGCAACAAGGCGCGAACCCGGGAGATCAACTCGGGCATGTGGAACGGCTTCAGGACGTAATCGTCGGCGCCGGAATCGAGGCCGATCACGCGATCCTCGAGCCCGTCCCGAGCGGTCAGAATCAGCACCGGTACCGACGCGCCCCGGCTGCGGAGCGACCGCAGCAGCGACAGTCCGTTGCCGTCGCCGAGGCCGAGGTCAAGGATGATGGCATCGTAGGTCATGACCGCGACGGCTTCCTCCGCCTCGGCGAGCGACGCGGCGATGTCCACGGCGAATCCCGCGCGGCCAAGCGCGCTCGCGGTGAGTTCCGCCAATTCCCGTTCGTCTTCGATCGTCAGCAGCCGCAATTCACAGCCTCCGAGCCAGCGGGCGGCTCGCTCCAGTCTCGCAGATCGGACTTACACGACCCTTACGGGCGTGTTCTCCGCCGCTGGGTCAGGAATTGCAAGGGTCGGCGGAGCCGCGTTCAGACGCCCTCACGGTCGCTTCTGGAGTTCGCTTGGGGGCCTTTCCAGGGGCGGGCTTCGGG
The DNA here is from genome assembly GCA_035604335.1 of Allostellaceae bacterium. Lineage (GTDB taxonomy): Bacteria > Pseudomonadota > Alphaproteobacteria > ATCC43930 > CGMCC-115725 > DASZHJ01. The sequence continues at coordinate 47,469 of DATNIT010000221.1, forward strand.
ACTTTTCAGGGCGAATCGCGAAATCAATTGTGCCTTGCCCCTAAGCGGCGTTCGCGAGATGGTCGGAGCCATTTTCGGAGGGTACGCCGCCTCATGGCCATGTCGATCCGCAATCTGCTCGTGGGGACTCCGCACGGCTTCTATAGGATGTCCTACACCGAGTGGGCGGGACCGGCGGGCGCGCCGACGGTGGCCTGCGTGCACGGCCTGACCCGCAACGGCCGTGACTTCGATATCCTGGCGGAGGCGCTCTCGCGGGAGTTCCGGGTGGTCTGCCCGGATGTGCTCGGGCGGGGCAAGAGCGATTGGCTCGACCAGCCCGAGGACTACGATTTTCCCATCTATATCGGCGCGATGGCTCAGCTCATCGCGCGCCTCGACGTGCCCGAGGTGCTCTGGGTCGGCACCTCCATGGGCGGCCTCATCGGCATGCTGACGGCGGCGCTTCCGCGAGCGCCCATCAAGCGCCTCGTGATCAACGACATCGGGCCTTTGCTCGCCAAGGAGGGGATCGCGCGCATCGCGACCTATGTCGGCAAGGACCCGAGCTTCGCCGATCTGGCCGCGCTCGAGGCCTACCAGCGAGAGGTCGCCGCCAGCTTCGGCGCGCTTACGGACGCGCAATGGCGCCATCTCGCGACCCACGCCGCGCGCACCAAGCCGGATGGCAGCTTGGGCCTCGCTTACGATCCGCGCATCGCCGAGGCGTTCAAGAAAGCCGATCCCGTCGATGTCGATCTCTGGCCGCAGTGGGATCGGATCGCTGCTCCCACCTTGGTGCTGCGCGGCGCCAACTCCGATCTCCTGCGCCGTCCCGATGCGCTGGCGATGACTCAGCGGGGGCCGCGCGCGAGCTTGGTGGAATTCCCCGGCGTCGGCCATGCACCCGCCCTGATGGCGCCAGAGCAGATCGAGGCCGTGCGCGGCTTCTTGCTTGGCGGAGCGGGGTGAGCGAGAAGGCGCGCGCGACCGGCTATCTCGCGCCCGAAGGCTTCGTCGAGGAGTTGCGCGCCGAGCTCGGCGAGGTCAGCGCATGCCACGGGCGGTTGCTGATCGCGCCGGGCGCGCCGAGGCCCGCGGCATGGGTTGCCAATCGCTGGCTCGATCCCGTCGAGATACCGATCGCCTCCATCGGGGATGCCGCCAAGCGACTGCGCGCGATCCAGCGTAACTGGGCGCTCTACCCATGTTCGCAGCACCGGCGTGCGGCGCTCATCGAGGCGAAGTTGCTGAAGGTGTCGGCGAAGCCGCTCGTCTTTCCCGCGCCCGCTCCCACGGCGCCGCTGGGCTCCTGGACCCTCGTCGACGCCGGCACCCTGCTGGCCTCGGCCCGCTGCGCGAGTCCGTTTCCGAACGGCGAGGCGCGCTTCGTCGAGGACAAGCAGGCGCCGCCGAGCCGCGCTTATCTCAAGCTCTGGGAGGCGCTGACACTGCTGGGAGCGCATCCGAAGCGCGGCGAGCTCTGCCTCGATCTCGGCAGCAGCCCCGGCGGCTGGACCTGGGTGCTCGCGAAATTGGGTGCGCGGGTGATCAGCGTCGACAAGGCACCGCTCGATCCCGGTATCGCAGCCATGGCCGGCGTCGAAATGCGGCGCGAGAGCGCCTTCGGTCTCGATCCCCGCGCGCTCGGCCCGATCGATTGGCTGTTCTCGGACGTGGTGTGCTATCCCGCGCGGCTGCTTAGGCTGGTCGAGCGTTGGCTCGACGCAGGAACCTGCCGGCGCTTCGTCTGCACACTAAAGTTCCAAGGTGCAACCGACCACGAAACCGCGCGCCGCTTCGCCGCCATCCCGGGCTCACGGCTGCTGCATCTCCACCACAACAAACACGAGCTCACTTGGATGATGCCGGGGTGACGGTTGAGGTGATGGCAGATGCATCGCTCGCGGTGCCGATCGCCGGGCGCGCCTGCGGCTGGCTGGTCTTTCCGCGCCAAGATCGGAGGGCTTGGGCGCTCGGCGGAATCGCGAGGCCACGCAATGCATCGAGGCTCGCGAAGGTCTCGGACGTGGTCGCATCGAGGGGCTGCGGCTCATCTCGGCGAGCGGATCCTCGGAGCCGGCGGTTGCGCGCGGCGATCAATGCATCCGCCTGCAGGCCCGTGGCGGTTGCGAGCGGATGCGCCCAGGACGTGTCATGCACATCGCTCAACGGCTCGTAGCTCACCACGCAGCCGCCGAACATCCTCAGCAACAGCAGCGCGTTGCGGTTGACGCGGTTGTAGTACTTGACGAGCGTCTCGAGGTTGGAATGCCCGCGCATCAGTCCACTGCTGGTCGCGAAGGCCTCGAACCGGCGGTAGCTCACGATGATGGTCGGGAAATAGCCCATCTTGAACGCAGGCTGGACGGCGAAATCCGCGCCTTCCCCTTTGATGTAGCGAGCCACGCGCAGGAGGCTGCGGAGCCGCGACTTCCCCATCGAGCGATAGAAATCCCACAGATATCGTCGCGGCCCAATGCCCGGCCGGTCCGCGGAAAGGTCGTAGGCATAGCCCATCCAGGCCGCCATGCGGTGAAGCTCGGGATGCTCGAGAGCGCCGGTGCCGGGGTCCCATTGCTCGGGGGTGCGCATGGCAAACTCGGCACCCGCGTCGGCCAAGATCGAGGCGAGCAGGGTGGAGCCGGAGCGGCCGGAGGACAGGATGAAGACGCGCCGACGCTCCGGATCCAACGGCGTCTCAGCTGCACTCATGCTCCGGTTTCCCTTCGTGATGCGGCCGATCCTATTTCCCCCGGGCGTCGGTGCAGTCGACATCGGTGACCATTTATCGTCCGCTCGCGAGCGTCCGGTCAACCTCCCGGTGCCATTATTTCGCCGCTGATCATCACAAAGATATCCGTGCCGTCGGATCGGCCAGGCTTGGACGAGACGGCCGGGTTAAAACGTTATTGCCGAGCATGGACAGCCTCTACGATCACGCATCCCACCATCGCGCACTCCGCGCGGCTGCGCCAATCAGCCTGCGGTTGCCTGACTTCAGGGAACGGGCGCCATGGCTCGGCGGCGACCTCCAGTCGGTTCGGAACTTTCTGCGCCGACCCGCTATCAGTCTCAAAGCCTATGCGAGCGAGCGGATCGTCCTGCCGCTCGACAGCCAAAGTGGCGACCGCGCGTCTGCGGTCCTGCACCAGCCGAGCACCGAGACTGCGGGACGTCGCCCCGTCGCGGTGCTAATCCACGGTCTCACCGGATGCGAGGACAGCGTCTACATTCGCGCCGGCGCCGCATCCCTGCTGGGCGCGGGATTTCCGGTGCTGCGCCTCAATCTCCGGGGCGCGGGACCGACGCGGGCGCGGTGCAGGTTGCATTATCACGCAGGGCAGAGCGAGGACCTCCGGTTGATGCTGGCTGCGCTCCCCTCGGCTGTGACCGGGAGCGGCATGGTCGCGGTGGGATTCTCCCTCGGCGGCAATCTTCTGCTGAAGTACCTCGGTGAAGCCGGGTCGAGCGCGGTCATCTCCGCGGCCGCGACGGTCTCGGCCCCGCTCGATCTCACGGCGACCGCTCACCGGCTCGCCGCGCCTCGCAACGCGCTTTATCACTGGTATTTTCTCCGGGAGTGCCAACGCGAGGCCCTGGCACCGGCTTCGGCAGTGACGCCGGAGGAGCGCCTCGCGGCGCTCGGCGCTCAGAACCTATGGCAATTCGACGAGCGGTTCACGGCGCCCAGGAACGGTTTCGCCGGTGCCGAGGATTATTACAGGCGAAATTCCTCGCAAATCTTCATCGACGAGATCGCGGTGCCGACCCTGGTGATCCACGCGCTCGATGATCCCATCGTGCCCGACGCCCCCTATCGCGAGTATGACTGGTCGCGCAATCGGCGCTTGCTGCCGATGGTGCAGCCCAAGGGCGGCCACGTCGGGTTCCACGATCGCCGCGGCGGCACTTGGCATGACCGCGCGATTCTCGCTTTTTTCGAGCGCGCGCTCAGCCTTTCCTGATCCGGCGCGCGGCGTCGACCGCGCTGTAGGTGAGAATGCCGTCCGCGCCCGCGCGTTTCATGCCGATCAGACTCTCTAGGATGACGCTGTCGTCGAGCCAGCCTTTCTCGATCGCCGCATGCAGCATCGCGTACTCGCCGCTGACCTGATAGGCGAAGGTCGGCACGCCGAAGCGTTCCTTCACCCGCCGCACCACGTCGAGATAAGGCATCGCGGGCTTCACCATCACCATGTCCGCGCCCTCGGCGAGGTCGAGCGCCACCTCGCGGAGCGCCTCGTCGGTATTGGCGGGGTTCATCTGATAGGTGCGCTTGTCGGCTTTGCCGAGATTGGATTTGGAGCCGAGCGCGTCGCGGAACGGACCGTAAAAGCCCGAGGCGTATTTCGCCGCATAGGACATGATCTTGACCCGCCCGAGCCCGGCTTCGTCGAGGGCATCGCGGATCGCGCCGACGCGCCCGTCCATCATATCCGATGGCGCGATGATGTCGCAGCCGGCCTCGGCTTGCACCAATGCCTGGCGAGTGAGGATTTCCACGCTCTCGTCGTTGGCGACGTCGCCGTCGCGGAGGACGCCGTCGTGGCCGTGGGTCGTGAAGGGATCGAGCGCGACGTCGCAGAGCACGCCGAGATCGGGATGCGCCGCCTTGACCGCCCGCACGGCGCGGCACACGAGGTTCTCGGGATTGACGGCCTCCGCGCCATCGGCCGACTTGCGCTCGAGCGGCGTTACCGGGAATAGCGCGACGCAGGGAATGCCGAGGCTCTTCGCCTCGCCCGCGGCGTCCACCAGCGCCGGAATCGAAAGGCGGTCGACGTGGGGCATGGACGGCACCGCCGAGCGCGCGGCCGGGCCCTCGTGCACGAAGACCGGCCATATGAAGTCCGCGGATGTGAGGATGTTCTCGGCGACCATGCGCCGCGTCCATTCGTCGCGCCGGTTGCGGCGCATGCGGACGCGCGGGTAAGCGCCGAGGGGTTGCGAGGGAGTGCGGGTCACGGGATCTTCCACGCTATGGCGGTCTGTAATCATAGGAGCGGTGCCGCGAGGTGACAATCCGCGGGTTCAGACGGCGCCGACATGCGCTCGGGGCGCTTCCGATTGTGCTGCGCCGCGCCAACCGGCAGAATGAGGCGAAACCGTCGCTCGCTTGCGCGTTCGAACGAAGAAAAGGGGCATCGCTCATGGCCGGCTCGACACTCCGCAGCGGCATTTTCCTGGCGCCGTTTCATCCGATCGACGAGGACCCGACGCTCGCGCTGCGCCGCGATATCGAGCTCGTCGAATGGCTCGACAAGCTCGGCTACGAGGAAGCCTGGATCGGCGAGCACCACTCGGCGGGCTTCGAGATCATCAGCTCGCCGGAGCTGCTCATAGCCGCCGCCGCCGAGCGGACGAAGCGCATTCGGCTCGGCACCGGCGTGGTGTCGCTGCCCTATCACAATCCTCTCATGGTGGCGAACCGGATCGTGCAGCTCGACCACATGACCATGGGGCGGGTCATGTTCGGCGCGGGGCCGGGCCTGCTCACCTCCGACGCCATGATGCTCGGCATCGATCCCTCCACTCAGCGCGAGCGCATGAGCGAGGGGCTCGACGTGATCTTGCGCCTGTTTCGCGGCGAGACCGTGACCGAGAAGACAGAGTGGTACACCCTCAAAGACGCGCGTCTGCACCTGCTGCCGTATACGCGGCCCTATCCCGAGGTCGCCGTTGCCAGCTTGGTGACGCCATCGGGCGGGCGCGCCGCGGGGAAATATGGTCTGGGCATGCTCTGCGTCGCCGCGACCGTGGAGGGCGCCTTCGACGTGTTGGCGACCAATTGGAAGGTGGCGCAGGAGATCGCGGCCGAGCACGGCCGCACCATGGATCCCGCGGTGCTCCGGCTGGTCGGTCCCATGCACATTGCGGAGACCCGCGAGCAAGCGCGCGCCAATGTGCGCTACGGGCTGCAGAAGTATCTGGACTACTACCAGGCGATCAATCCGGCACGCTTCTCGGACCTTGAGGGGCGCGACCCCGTCGACGTTCTGATCGAGACGGGCCGCGCCGTGATCGGCACCCCGGACGATGCCATCGCTCAGATCGATCGCCTGCGCGCGAAGCAGGGCGAGTTCGGCTGCTTCCTCCAGCTCGCCCATAACTGGGCCAATTGGGACGCGACGAAGAAGTCCTACGAGCTTTATGCCCGGTACGTCGTGCCGCATGTCCGTGGCTCGAACGCGCACCGCGCGAGTTCCTATGCTTGGTCGTACGAGAACCGCATGGCGTTCACGACGCTCCGGGATGCCGCGGCCAAGAAGATGTTCGATCAACACGAAGCCGAGCGCGCCGCCAAGGCGAAGGCGCGTGGCCGAGCCGCGGAGTAGCGAGCAGGCAAGAGAATACGCGGGCATGATTTCGCGGCCGGATGGCAATCGGCAAGGAAGGTTGCTATGCTTTTTCCGGGGGCGATGGACCGACGGGGCTGGGGATGATTAGGGTTAAGCGGCTGGCTCGGCCGGCCGAGTGGGGCGGGGTGGTTGAGCTGCCGCCGGGGCCAAGCAAGCGCGGGCGCAGCGAGGTTGACGCGCTGGTCGGTCGGCGGCTCCGCGAGGCGCGGCTCCTTGCGGGTCTTAGCCAAAGCCAGCTCGGCGCGCGGATCGGGGTGACCTTCCAGGCGGTTCAGAAGTACGAGAGCGGCGAAAATCGTCTCAGCGCGAGCCGGTTGCTCGCGGTGGCCGAGTTCTTGCGCAAACCGATCTCGTTCTTCTTCGGCGACCTCTCGGAGCGCGCTCCGGGGGGCGAGCTCGCGGGCTTGACGCCGAAGGAGATCAAGCTGCTGCGGTACTATCGCGGCATCGGGACGGAGGAGGGCCGCGACTGGATGCTCAGGCTCGCGAAGTGCCTGAGCGGCGGGAGCGGACTGAGGCAGGGCACGGGCAAGCCTTTGTAGGCAGCAGTTCAGAACCCCGGTACGCGGATGGGCCCGCGGCCGATCGAGGGCGAGGCGGATGCACACAGTTGGCAGCGGGATACTCATCGACGACTGCGGTGAGCCATGGCCGGACAACTCGGCGGCGCTCGCGCGTCGGCTCGGCTATCGAGAGCCCGACTTCGACGCGCCCGCCTATGCTGTCCGCAATCTCGGGTTTATCCACGTGCGCCATCACGAGGAAGGCGTGCGGGTATCGCTCCGCTCGGGGACGTTCAGTTTGCTCACTCTGACCGCCGCGCTCTATGCGCTCATAGACCGGCGGCCGCGGCGTATCGTGCTGGCGGTGTTCTGGGGCGAGGATTGGTCCTACGAGATGTTCACGGGCCTCGGCTCTTTCGCGGAGCGCGCCGAGGATCTCGCGGCCGGCGAGCCTGTGGCAGGGCGCCCGCGCTGGCTCGCGGTGGAGAAGAAACTCGATGCCCTGGAGCAGCCCGCCTTCGCGAAAGTGAGTCCGGTGGTCGAACTGTGGAAGTCGAACCGCGGGCATCTGAGCGCGGAATTGAACGAGATCTTGCGCGCGACCGATCTCTTGCAGCGCGCGGTTCTGGTCCGAAAGCTGCCGCACTCCTCGCGCCTCGTCTATCAGCACTTCGGCGGCGGCATCAAGATGATGCGGCCCTGCGAGACCTTCGAGATGGTCGGGCGCGACGCGCACGACGTTCCCGACAAGGAATACGGCGATTGGGTCGCTGACAGCTACGGCGAGGCGCTGTCCCGCCGCCGCCTGCGTCTCGATGGCGTGCGAGCGACCGTCAGCACCTCGCAGTCCGCGACCTTGCGGGTGCGCTATGACCGGCTGCTGATGCCCTGGCGTCGCGGCAACTCGGATCTGTTCGTGCTCGGTCTCTCGATGCGCCGCCAGCTGTCGACGGTGGCCTGATCGACGATCCGCGCGACGTCGGAGAGCATGGCATCGCGGCCCATCCACATCAGCAGCAGCGGCAGGTCGCCGCGGAAGGCCATGCGCAGCAACACCGATTCCTCGACCTCGTAAGGTCCGTTCGCTCGCACCAGCCCCTTGGCGTGCGTCTTGTGCTCGACCAGTCCCCAGGTGCACGCCGTATCCCAGCGAGAATAGGCATAGGCACGGGAAATTCTCGGCATCAACGCGGCGAGGCCTTTGCCTCGGAAATCCGGCCGCACCCAGACTGCGCCGCCGTAAGCGACCCGGCCTCGAATGAGCGCCGCCGACGGAGCCTCGACCTCGATCGATTCACCGGCGGCCACTCGAGGCTCGGGATCTTCATAGAACGCCCGCATGGAGCGCAGCTCGGCCGCGAGCGTGGTGTGCTCCCAGTCGAAGAACCGCGCGGCGTGGGTCGCCACGGCTTCGTTGTTTTCGTCGATCGCCTCGAGCCAGAAGGCGCTGTCGAAACGGAGATTGCTGAACTCCGGATCGAAGACGGGAGCCAGCGCAGGCCAGCTGTCGCGGTGGCGCCGATTGAGCGCGACCAGCGCATCGAAATCTCCGCGGAGCCGCAAACGTACGCCCTGGTCGCGCGCCGCGGTGTCCGCGATGAGGAAGAAGCGCCCGAGCAGATCGTGCGGACCATGCAACAGCGTGATCTGGTCGAGCAGGCGGCGATGACGGATGAACATGGGTGAGACCTCCTGTGGTTTGCCGTCGCCTTTGCCATGACGGCCCATGCACTGAGAGATAGAAGCAGTCTCCCAGATGCCATGCTCCCGAGCACGGGCGACTCGACATTGGGCACCGCGACTCGGGTGTTTTTTCGTCGAGCGGCCTTCGCGACTCGGCCTCGCGTTGCTGCGGAGAGCCGCCGCCGCTATCATCCGCGCCCTTGCGGAGACTCGGGATTCATGGACTTCGAGCTCAGCGACGAGCAGCGCGTGATCCAATCGACGGCGCGGGATTTCGCCGAGCGCGAGTTCCGCCCGCACGCGGCCGAGTGGGACGAGCGCGAGATCTTTCCGGTCGAGGCGCTGCGCGAGGCCGCGGCGCTGGGTTTCGCCGGCGTCTATGTCAGGGATGACGTCGGTGGTTCCGCGCTTTCGCGTCTCGACGCCGCGCTGATCTTCGAGGAGCTCGCGACCGGCTGCGTCTCAACCGCGGCCTATCTCTCGATCCACAACATGGCCGCGTGGATGATCGATCGCTTCGGCAACGCCGAGCAGCGCAAGCGGTTCCTGCCTCGGCTCACGACCATGGAGCACTTCGCGAGCTATTGCCTGACCGAGCCGGGCGCGGGCTCGGATGCCGCCAATCTCAAATCGCGCGCGGTACACGAGGGCGAGCACTACGTCATCGACGGCGCCAAAGCCTTCATCTCGGGCGGGCTCTCGAGCGACGTCTTCGTCTGCATGCTCCGGACGGGCGGTGGCGGCCCCAAGGGCATCTCGACCATCGTGGTGGAGAAAGGGACACCCGGCCTCTCCTTCGGAAAGAAGGAGAAGAAGCTCGGCTGGAACAGCCAGCCGACCGCCATGGTGTTGTTCGAGAATTGCCGCGTGCCCGTCGCCAACCGCCTGGGCGAGGAAGGCGACGGCTTCAAGATCGCCATGATGGGCCTCGACGGCGGGCGCCTCAACATCGCGGCCTGCTCGCTTGGCGGCGCGCGCGCCTGCCTCGATGCCGCGCGCGAGTACATGGGCGTGCGCGAGCAGTTCGGCAAGAAGCTCGCTGAGTTCCAGGCGCTGCAATTCAAGCTCGCGGACATGGCGACCGATCTCGATGCCGCGCGGCTGATGGTGCACCGCGCGGCAGCGCACCTCGATGCGGGGCATCCCGACGCGACACTCCATTGCGCCATGGCCAAGCGCTTCGCCACCGACGTGGGCTTCCGAGTCTGCAACGACGCGCTGCAGCTGCACGGCGGCTACGGATATATTCGCGACCTCCCAATCGAGCGATATCTGCGCGACGTGCGGGTGCATCAGATCCTCGAAGGCACCAACGAGATCATGCGCGTGATCATCGCCCGGCGCCTGCTCGGAGCATGAGCGCGACCGACGAGATAGTGCTGGAGCGCCGCGGCGCGCTTGGCGTGGTCACCCTCAATCGGCCGAAAGCGCTCAATACGCTGAGCCTTGCGATGTACCGCGTGATGGATCCGAAGCTCGTGGAGTGGGGCGCGGATCGCGCCGTGAGCGCGATCGTGGTGCGGGGTGCCGGCGACCGCGCGTTCTGCGCGGGCGGCGACGTCCGCGCGATCTACGACGCGCGTGCCCATCCGCAAGACCGACCCGGCGATTACAAGTCGGATTTCTTCCGCGAGGAGTATCGGCTCATCGAGCGCGTGCACCGGTTCCCCAAACCCTATATCGCGCTGATGGACGGCATCGCCATGGGCGGCGGCATGGGCGTGTCGGTGAACGGCTCGCATCGGGTTGCCACCGAGCGCAGCCTCTGCGCCATGCCCGAGGTGCACATCGGGCTGTTCCCGGATGTGGGCGCCACGCGCTATCTCAATCTTTGTCCCGGCAGGATCGGCCTTTATCTTGCGCTGACGGGCGCGCGCATCAAGGCCGCGGACATGCTCTATTGCGGCTTCGCCACGCGCTACGTGCCCCATGCCCGTGTCGCGGAACTCACCGACGCATTGGCGGCGATCGATTGGCTCGCGGGCGAGGAGCGCGCGCAAGTGGACGCCGTGCTCGCGCGCCGCCACGAGAGCCCGGGCGATCCGCCGCTCGCCGCGCTCCGTGAGCCGATCGATCGCTGCTTCGCCGGCGCCAGCGTCGAGGCGATTCTGGAGGCGCTCGCGAAAGAGGGCACGGCCTGGGCGCGCGAGACCCGCGACACCATGGAGCGGGCCTCGCCCATCAGCCTCAAGATCACGTTTCATCAAATGAGGCTCGGCGATGCCCGCATGGACATCGAGACGGCTTTGGCGCTGGAATACCGCATGACCCAGCACGTGATGGCGGCGCGGGATTTCTACGAGGGGATCCGCGCGGTCCTGGTGGACAAGGACCAGAAGCCCCGCTGGGAGCACGCTTCGCTCGCCGAGATCGGAGAGCACGAGGTCGCGCGCTACTTCGAGAGCCTCGGCGAGCGGGAGCTGGTATTCGACTGATGATGGGGAGGACGTCATGAGCAAGATCGCATTCATCGGCCTCGGCAACATGGGCGGACCCATGTCCGCCAACCTGCTCAAGGCCGGCCACGAGGTCATCGGCTTCGATCTCGTGCCGGCGGCGCTCGACGGCTTCGTGAAGGCGGGCGGCACGGCGGCGAAGAGCGCCGCCGCGGCCGTGGCCGAGGCGGAGATCGCGATCACGATGTTGCCAGCGGGCGCCCACGTGCGGGCGGCCTACACCGGCGACGGCGGCGTGTTCCCCCATGCGCGCACGGGCGCGCTGCTGATCGACAGTTCGACCATCGACGTCGAGACCGCGCGTTTCGTCGCCAAGGCGGCCGCCGAGCGCGGCTTCGACATGGTGGACGCGCCGGTCTCGGGCGGCGTCGGCGGCGCGGCGGCGGGGACGCTCACCTTCATGGTGGGCGGCAGCGCCTCGGGTTTCGAGCGCGCGCGGCCGATCCTGGAGAGGATGGGCAAGACGATCGTCCACGCCGGGCCCGCCGGCAACGGACAAGCCGCGAAGATCTGCAACAACATGATGCTCGCGGTCGCGATGATCGGCGTCTGCGAGGGTTTCCAGCTCGCGGAGAGGCTCGGTCTCGATATTCAGAAGCTCTACGACATCAGCTCGAAGTCGTCGGGGCAGAGCTGGGCGATGACGAGCTACTGCCCGGTGCCGGGGCCGGTGGCGGCGGCGCCCTCGAACCGCGATTACCAGGCGGGCTTCACCGCGGACATGATGCTCAAGGACTTGAAGCTGGCGCAGCAGGCGGCCCAGACCGCGGGTGCCGTCACGCCGCTGGGAGCCGAGGCGGCGGCGCTCTACCAGCTCCTCGCGGGGTCGGGCCTCGGTCCCAAGGATTTCTCGGTGATGTTCCGGTTTCTGAAGGGCGAGCGCTGATCTGCGTGCCCCATTTTTGACACGCGGGCGTACAGCGGTTCGGGCAAGCGAGCCCAACGGTTGGGCGCGCACAAGCTGCGGAAATCTCAATGTTTTCCGTCAGTTTCGCGGGTTTCGCCAAAATGCATTTTGCTTACGATCCATTAACCAATAAACCTGTAGCATTCGCCCACTTGACTGCAGAACCGAGGGCACCCATGGACGCCGCTTATCTTGATGTCATCGCTCTGGTTGAGCGCCTGCACCGCCAGTTCCTGGAGGTGGTGAAGCTGGAGCTCGACAACCAGGGCATCCACGACATCAACAACGTGCAGGCAATGATCCTGTTCAACATCGGCGACCTCGAGATGACGGTCGGCGAGTTGACGCTGCGCGGCTGCTATCTCGGCTCGAACGTCTCCTACAACGTGAAGAAGATGGTCGAGGCGGGTTACATCCAGCAGGAGCGCTCGCTCCATGACCGCCGCTCCGTGCGCGTGCGCCTGACCGACAAGGGCCAGGATCTCCGCAAGAAGATCATCGTCATGCATCAGCGGCACGTGGCCGCTCTCGCGAAGGGTCCGATCAAGAACGAGGACCTCGTCGCGGTGCACGGCACGCTGCGCCGGCTCGATCGCTTCTGGACTCAGCTCGTCGAGCTCGGCCCCCGCGCGCTGCAGATGGTCTCGCCGGCCGCCTAACTTCGTCCCGCTTTTTGCCCTGAACTGAGGCTCCGGCACGCGATTTGCGCGTGATAGGGTGCGCCCCATGATAGGGACGCATCTTACGAGGCCGCTCGTCATGGGACCGTCACGCCGTCTGCCGACGATCCCGCGATGAGCGGATCGGAGGAAGCCGCGCCCGCGCCGCGCGCGCGTCTCCGGATCTGGCAGTGGCTGGGACCCGGACTCATCACCGGCGCCTCCGACGACGATCCCAGCGGCATCGCAACCTACTCTCAAGTCGGCGCGCAGTTTGGCTACGGCCTGAGCTGGGTGATGCTGTTCAGCTTTCCGCTGATGGCCGCCATCCAGGAAATCTGCGCCCGCATCGGCCGGGTCACCGGCGAGGGGATCGCGGGCAATCTTCGGCGCTACTATCCGGCCTGGCTCCTCCAGGCGACCGTGGGTCTGCTGCTGATCGCCAATGTGATCAACCTCGGCGCCGACCTCGGCGCGATGGGCGACGCGCTCTATCTCGTGCTCGGCGGCGCACCGAAGCTCTTGTATGTCGTCCTGTTCGGCGCGCTCTGCGTCGGCCTTGAGATCTTCATGAAGTATCGCAACTACGTGAACGTTCTCAAATGGACGACGATCTCGCTGTTCTCGTATTTCATCACCGCGTTGGTGGTCGAGGTCCCATGGCTGCAGGTGTTGCACGACACTCTCGTTCCCTCCATTTCGCTCGAGACGAAATACGTCGTGTCGATCGTGGCGGTGATGGGCACGACGATCAGCCCCTACCTTTTCTTCTGGCAATCCTCTCAGGAGGCGGAGGACGAGCGCATCGACCCGCTCGCGCATCCGCTGGTCGATGCGCCGAACGAGGCGCCCACCGAGATCCGCCGCATCCGGATCGACACCTATCTCGGAATGGGGTTCTCGAACCTGATTTCGCTCTTCATCATCATCACCACAGCGGCGACGCTCAACGCGCGCGGCATCACCGACATCGCGACCTCGGCCCAGGCGGCGGAAGCGTTGCGGCCGATCGCGGGCGAGTTCGCCTTCCTGGTCTTTGCGCTGGGCATCGTCGGCACGGGACTGCTGGCGGTACCGGTCCTCGCGGGGTCCGCGGCCTATGCGGTCGGCGAGGCGCTGCAGTGGCCGACCGGCCTCGCGCGGCTTCCCATGGAGGCCCGGGCGTTCTACGGCACGATCGCCTTTGCCACACTGGTCGGAGTGGCCATGAATTTCATCGGCGTCGATCCGATCAAGGCCTTGTTCTGGACCGCGGTGCTGAACGGGGTGATCGCGGTGCCCTTGATGGCGGTCAGCATGATCATGGCGATGTCGTCGCGCGTGATGGGGCGGTTTATCCTGCCGAAGCCGCTGGCGGTCATGGGTTGGCTCGCCACGGGCGTGATGGCGGTGATCGTGGCGGCGATGTTTCTGACCTGGAACCAACAGGGATAACGGCCCATGACGAAGCGTGCGCGGCTGCGCGAGTTGGGTATTCGGGTCGGACGGCTGGAGCCGGGCCCGCTCAACGCCATCACCGATGTCGCCGGCGTCGAGGTCGGCTATGCCACCATCGTCGAGGATGCGCCGGCGGTCTTGCGCACGGGCGTCACGGCGATCTGGCCGGGCGCCCGCGATATCCTGGCGCGGCCGGTCTTCGCGGGCATCCATTCCTTCAATGGCAATGGCGAGATGACGGGCTCGCATTGGATCGCCGAGCAAGGGCTGCTCACCACGCCGATCGCCATCACCAACACGCACAGCGTGGGCCTGGTGCGCGACGCTGTCGGCGCATATTTGCTTCGGCAGGGCGGCGACGCGCCGTGGCTGCTGCCGGTGGCCGGCGAGACCTTTGACGGAAGGCTCAGCGACAGCGCGCAGCTGGCGGTCACCCTGGATCACGTGTTCGCGGCCTTGGCGAACGCGTCAGACGGCGCGATCGCCGAGGGCAATGTCGGCGGCGGCACCGGCATGATCTGCCACGAGTTCAAGGGCGGCACCGGCACCGCCTCGCGCGCGGTCCGCGAGGCCGGCGCGCGCTATACCGTGGGCGCGCTCGTGCAGGCGAATTACGGCCAGCGGGAGCTCCTGCGCGTCGACGGCGTGCCCGTGGGCGAGGCGATCGGGATCGACGCGGTACCCTCGCCACGGCGGCCCTCGAGCGACACGGGCTCGATCATCGTGGTGCTCGCGAGCGATGCGCCGCTGCTGCCGATCCAGTGCCAGCGCCTGGCGCGCCGCGCGACCACCGGTCTCGCCTGGGTCGGCGGCGTCGGCGCCAACAGCAGCGGCGACATCTTCATCGCCTTCAGCACCGCCAACCGCATCGACCCGAGGGCGCCGACCTCGGCGGTGACCATGGTCTCGCCCGACACCATGACCCTGCTCTTCCGCGCCGCCGCCGAGGCGACCGAGGAGGCGATCCTCAACGCCCTCTGCATGGCCGAGACCATGAAGGGCCATAGCGCCACCGCCCATGCCCTGTCGCTCGACCGGCTGCAGGAGGTGATGCGGGAGCACAAGCGGCTCTGACATCCCGCTCGTCGCCCGGGCGGGATTGGGTTCGTTTCGCAGAATCGTTTTTTTGCGCGCCCCCCTCCCTACCCTCCCCCTCGAGGGGGAGGGGCAATGGACTGCGATCGCTTCCGTCGCCGCATGATCCCGCAAGAATCCCCCTCCCCCCTCGAGGGGGAGGGTAGGGAGGGGGGGTAGCCCCTGATTCGAATCCCGCCCGTCCGCGCTCCAGCAGCGCGAGCGCGCGGTGGAAGGCGCGGTCCGCCGCGACTTCGTAGCGCCGAAGCGCGTCGAGCTCGCGACCGTCGTCGGAGAACGCCTCGTCCCAAGACCCCGCCCGATTGAAGAACGCTGCCTCCGCGCGGGCGGCGCGGCGAAGCCGCCACGCCGCCTCTACCGCGGTCTCGGCAAGGAGCTCTTCCCGAGCGCCCCGCGGCGCCAGGGCCGTGCGCATCTCCGCGCGAAACCGTTGGAAGTGGTGAGCATCCTCATCGCAAACCACGGCGCGCCGCGCGGTCAGCCCGTGGCGCAGGGCATTCCGGCTGGACGCGAACCTTCCCGCGGCGGTTCTAGGACCGGTGCTCCTCAACGCGTTGCGGCGGTTGGCGGCAATTTGCTTGGCGGTGGCCATTGGATCGGCTCCGGACCGGTGAACGTGCGGAGCGTACACATTGCGTACGGTTTGTCAAGCGGCGACCCGTCTCGATCTGGCCCCACCGATTTCGTCTGCAGAGGCAGATGTCGTCGCTCTTTGATCGCATTTGAGGCGAATTCCCTCTCTGGAGCTCACGGATCGGGCTAGACATCGAAGCCGATGGCTCAAAGGAGGGGATCATGACATTGCATAGCCGCGCTCTGGCGCTCGCCGTGATCGCCACGGGCGTTATCGCGTGTGCCGGACAAGCGAATGCAGCGGACTATTGCATCAAGTCCACCAGCGGGCCGGTCAACGTGACTTATGTCGCGAAGGCCTTCACGGTGCCGGCGAAGGGCACATGCCGTACATGGTCCGGGTTCTGCGTCACCGGCTGCTCGCCCGACAACGCGCAGAGCGGCAGCGCGTGCACTGCCTCGAACGGCTCTCACGTCACCTTCGCGCTGACCACCACGTATCTCGCGAACAATCGGCAGTGGGATTTCGTTCGGCTCGATCTCCCCAAGCAGAACGGCAACGGCAATCTGAACGACCTCTCCAGCGGCGTCGGGTCCACGATTACCTACGGCGCCCAAGGAGGCACCTGCTCCTTCCCGGTGCCCTGACACGAGCGGGTGCAAACGGCCGATCTGGACGCCGCGAACGGACCGCGAATTACGTGCGGCGTGGCAAATTCAAGCCGCCGAGACGGTCGATCAGGGGCGTGCGGGGTTCTCGTGACCGTGCCGCGATCCCGGCGCGCCGACCGTCACGTTCAGGTCGGTCACTCCGCCGGTGGCGATGGCATAGACCCAGCCGTGGACGTGCAATTCCTGTCCGCGCGCCCAGGCTTCCTGCACGAAGACGTCGGAGGCGACGTTCCTGACCTGACGGATCACGTTGAGCTCGCAGAGCCGGTCGAGGCGGGCGCGCTCATCGGCAAGCGCATCGAGCGCGCCGCGATGCTCGTCGCGGAGCTCGCGGATCGGATGCAGCCAGTGATCGACGAGACCGCGCCGCTTTCCGTCGACCGCCGCGCTGACACCGCCGCAGCCGTAGTGCCCCACGACCAGGACGTGCTTCACCTTCAGGATCTCGACGGCGAATTGCAGCACCGAGAGGTAATTCGCGTCCTGGGGCGGAGCGAGGTTCGCGACGTTCCGGTGGACGAAGATCCGGCCGGGATCGAGGTCCACGATCTGGGTCGCGGGTACTCGGCTGTCGCTGCAGCCGATCCACAGATATTCCGGAGCCTGCTGGCGCTCGAGGCGCCGAAAGAAATCCGCATCGGCCGAAACCATGCGGGCGGCCCACGCGCGGTTATTCGCCTTCAGATCGTCAAGCATCCGCTCTCTCTCGCAATTGGCGCCGCGCACGATACACGATAGACCTGCGGATTGAGGGCTCGGAAACTCCGTCCATCCATGCGCTTTCCGGAGAGGTCACGCATGTCGCTGGTCTTGTTCGCCCATCCCTTCGCCGCCTACTGCCAGAAGGCGCTCATCGCGCTCTACGAGAATGAAACGCCCTTTACGTACCGGCGGCTCGACAAGTCCGACCCCTCGGCCTTCGCCGAGCTCTCGGCGCTCTGGCCGCTCAAGAAGTTCCCGGTGCTGCTGGACGACGGCCGGCCGGTCATCGAGGCGACCATCATCATCGAGCACCTCGATATCCATCATCCCGGCCCTGTGCGGCTGATCCCCGAGGAGCCCGCGGCGACGCAGGAGGCGCGTTTCCTCGATCGCTTCTTCGACAATTACGTCGCGACGCCGCAAGGCAAGATCGTCACCGACGCGCTGCGCGAGCCGGGTGAGCGCGACGCCAGAGGCGTGGCAGACGCGCGAGCGATGCTCGAGACCGCCTACGCGTGGCTGGAGCAGCGGATGGCTGGGCGGCAATGGGGGACCGGCGAGCGCTTCAGCCTGGCGGATTGCGCGGCGGCACCCGCGCTCTTCTATGCGGATTGGACCCATCCGATCGGCGAGCGCTTCCCCAATCTGCGCACCTATCGCAATCGTCTCAACGCGCGCCCCTCCTTCGCCCGCGCAATCGAGGAAGCGCGCCCTTACCGCTCCGTCTTCCCGCTCGGCGCACCCGAGCGGGACTGAGGCGGCCGTTCAAGCGGACGCCGTCGCGTCATTGCGGATTCAGGCAGCGGCCGCCTCCAGCCGCTGCGCCTCCACCTCGCGGGTGAGCCGGTCGATGATCAGGCGGATGAGGGACAAGCCCAGGGACGGGTCCGCGAAGTAGACGCGCTGAAAATCCTCCGCCGAGACGCGTCCAAGCTCGCAATCCGTTCTCGCGTCCACGGTTGCGGTTCGACGGTGCGTCCGGCTGAGCACCCCCATCTCTCCGACGATGCTGCCCGGCCCGAGCTCCGACTCGGCTTCCTCCACCCAGAGCCTGCCCTCCAGGACCAGATAGAGCGCGTCCGAGGTGTCGCCTTTGCGGATCAGCACCTCGCCGCGGGGAACCGTCACGCGCTTTGCGAAGGGGACCAGCGCAGTGAAGACTCTGCCGTCGTCGGCCGTGTCCTGCACGCTCTTCACGAGCTGGAAAATCTCCCGGAGACGCCAGGCGTTCACGGGAAGCAAGACGATGTGAAGCACCAGGACCGGATAGAGGTGCAGCAGAGCGCCGTAGGCGATGAAGGCCAGATTGCTGCCGAGGGCGATGACGCGAAGCGGCATCATGGTCCTCGTGAGGAACGTGCAGAGCACGAGCGCGCTCGCGAGATAGCCGATATAGGACGTCGCCATCGATTGTCTCCTTCAATCGCGGTTGTGTCGGTCCCCTTCGATTTTTTTGTAACGGGCTGCCGCGGTCGTTGCGCAGCCCGAGTCCCAGAAAAGCATCGGCAGCCTGAGTGCGCCTGTGAGGATACTCACACGGGAGCTCATTTCCAGCGGCCCGGCGACTGCCGTTTCGTGTATTTTGCGGAAGAACTTTCAACTGCCCTTGTGCTAAGCGTGATGCAGCGCGATCTCAGAACGCCGCGATCCCCGTCTGCGCGCGGCCCAAAATGAGCGCGTGGATGTCGTGGGTGCCCTCGTAGGTGTTGACGGCCTCGAGGTTCAGGACGTGGCGGATCACGTGGTACTCGTCGGAGACGCCGTTGCCGCCGTGCATGTCGCGGGCGACCCGCGCGATGTCGAGCGCCTTGCCGCAGGAGTTGCGCTTCAGCATGGAGACCGCCTCGGCCGCGGCCTTGCCCTCGTCCTTGAGGCGGCCGAGCCTGAGGCACGCGGTGAGTCCGATCGTGATCTCGGTTTGCATGTCCGCGAGCTTCTTCTGGATGAGCTGGTTCGCCGCTAGCGGCTTGCCGAAGGCGCTGCGGGAGAGCGCGTAGTCGCGCGCGGCGTGCCAGCAGAACTCGGCGGCGCCGAGCGCGCCCCAGGAAATGCCGTAGCGCGCGCTGTTGAGGCAGGAGAACGGGCCCTTGAGGCCGCTGACGTTGGGCAGCAGTTGCTCCTCCGGCACGAAGACGTCGTCCATGACGATCTCGCCGGTGGTCGAGGCGCGCAGCGAGAACTTGCCCTCGATCTTCGGCGCCGAGAGCCCCTTCATGCCCTTCTCGAGGATGAAGCCGCGGACCCTGCCGTTGTCGGTCTTGGCCCAGACCATGAAGACGTCGGCGATCGGCGAATTGCTGATCCACATCTTCGAGCCCTTGAGCACGTAGCCGCCGTCGACCTTGCGGGCGCGGCTCTTCATGGCGCCGGCGTCGGAGCCGTGATCGGGCTCGGTCAGGCCGAAGCAGCCGACCCATTCGCCGGTCGCGAGCTTCGGCAGATATTTCTGCCGTTGCGCCTCCGTGCCGAAGGCGTGGATCGGGTGCATCACCAGGCTCGACTGCACAGACATCGCCGAGCGATAGCCGCTGTCGACGCGCTCGATCTCGCGCGCGATCAGGCCGTAGGAGACATAATTGACGCCGGCGCAGCCGTAGCCGTCGATGGTCGAGCCCAGGAATCCCAGCGCGCCCATCTCGTTCATGATCTCGCGGTCGAAGTGCTCGTCGCGGAAGGCGCGCTGCACGCGCGGCATCAGCTTCTCCTGCGCGTAGGCGCGGGCGCTCTCGCGGATCAGGCGCTCGTCCTCGGTGAGCTCGTCCTCCAGGAGCAGCGGATCCTGCCAGTCGAAGCGCGGGCCCTCGCTCGCCTCAGTTTGGTCGCGGCGCGCGGCGGTGGAAGTCATGGCGAGAATCCTTGTCGCGGGAGCGTAGCAGGGTTTGGATCAGGCCGCGGCGTCCGGGAGGATCGCGGTGCTTTCGATCTCGATGAGCGCGCGGTCCTCCAGCAGCCCGGACACTTCGACCAGGGTCATGGCGGGGAAGGTGCGGCCCATGATGTCGCGCCAGGCGGCGCCGACCTCGGATATGCGCGAGAGGTAGCGCTTCTTGTCGGTGACGTACCAGGTCATGCGCGCGACATGCTCGGGCTTGGCGCCGGCGGCGGCGAGCGCGTCCACGGTGTTGACGAGGGCCTGGCGCACCTGGGCGATGAAGTCGTCGCTCTCGAATTGCTGCGCGGCGTTCCAGCCGACCTGGCCGGCGACCATCACGAAGGTCCCGCGGCCCACGATCGCGTTGCTATAGCCCTTGGGCCTCGCCCAGCCCGGCGGATTGATCGCGCGCAAGCCGCTCATGCCGTGGTCTTAGAGCGAATCCGCGCCCGCGGCAACAGCACACGCGGGCTATGCCGCGCGCGTCGCGAACTCCGCGGGCATGGTGATCTCCAGAATCTCGCAATTCTTGGAGCACGACAACATTTCGTGGCGGATGCCCGGCGGCTGATAGACGGAGCTGCCGGCAATCATGTCCACGCTGCCGAAGCCGTCGTACCAGAAACGCGCTTTGCCCTTGAGCACATAGACGAGCTGGAAGCCGAGTGCATGGGTATGCTTGCCCTGGCCGCCGCGCATGGCGTCTCTCGCGCGGATCACATGCGCGCCGAAACGACCCTTGGTTGCGCGGTCGATGCCGAGATTGCGATAGAGGAAATAGGGTCGCAACCCGTCGGGCTTGAAGTCCTTGTCGGCGGGGTGGGAAACCACCGGCCGCCCTTTGGCTCGAGACCTCGCGGGTTTGCGCGCGGTTGCCGCCTTCGGCATGGAAGCCTCCCTTTGGTTTGACCTTGTTCCCGCTTATCCTATCAGCGCGTCCGAGAGGCTCCTAGCAAGGAAGGCTTACCACAGAGACACGGAGGGCGCGGAACGTGGCGGAGCGGCGCGAGGTGATCTTCGAGTTCGTGCGCGTGGGACACGCGGTCAAGGTCTCCGCGATCGACCCGGCCACGGGCACGGAGGTTTCCATGGTCGGCGATCCCAGCGTCGGCGAAGCCGCGTTGAAGCGCCTCGCCCAGCGCAAGCTCGACTTCGTCCTCGCGCGCCGAAAGACGCGCTGATCGGCCCGTGGTAGGTTGCCGCGCGATCGTGACGGATGTGGAGCACGGGTGACATGAGGCGGTTCGTAACGGCATTTCTGGTCGCCACAATGGCATTGGCGGGCGTGGCGGTTGGCGCGCCCAAGACACCGGCCGGCGCGCCCGGCAGCGCACCCCCGCCACCGGCTGCCCCCGCCGCCGGTGCGCCCAAGGAGAAGGATCAGGATCTCGTGGTCGGCGTCGCTGGTCCGATGTCCGGGCCGTTCGCGTTCATCGGCGAGCAGATGAAGCGCGGCGCGCAACAGGCGATCGACGACATCAATGCCAAGGGCGGCGTGCTCGGCAAGAAGCTCAAACTCGCCATGAGCGATGACGGGTGCGATGCGCAACAGGCGTCGACCGTGGCCACCCAGCTCGTGCAGCAGAAGGCCGTGCTCGTGGTCGGCCACTTCTGCTCCGGCGCGTCGATCCAAGCCTCGGCGGCCTACAACCAGGCCGGCATCCTGCAGATCACGCCGGCCTCGAGCGATCCGAAGCTCACGGACGACGCGGCCTCGAAGGGCTGGACCAACCTCTACAACATCGCCGGCCGTGCCGACGCGCAGGGTGCCGTCGCGGGCGAGTACCTCGCATCGAAGTACAAGGGCAAGAAGGTCGCGATCGTCGACGACAAGTCGCCCTACGGCAAGAGCCTCGCCGACGAGACGCGCAAGGCCATGAACAAGAAGGGCCTCAAGGAGGCGCTGAGCGAGCAGATCTCGCAGGGCGACAAGGATTTCTCCCAGCTGATCGGCAAGCTCAAGCAGGCCAACGTCGCCGCGGTCTATTTCGGCGGCTATCAGGCCGAGGCGGGGCTGCTGGTGCGCCAAGCGCAGGATCAGGGTCTCAAGGCGCAGTTCGTCGCGGGCGATGCGCTGGTCACAGACGAGTTCTGGAAGGCGAGCGGACCCGCGGGCGAGGGTGTGCTGATGACCTTCCGCCCGGATCCACGCGACCGCGCGCCCGCCAAGGAAGTGCTCGAGGAGTTCAAGAAGCAGGACTACGATCCCGCCGGCTATACGCTCTTCACCTATGCCGCGCTGCAGGTGTTCGCCGATGCCGCCGCGCAGGGGAAGTCGCTCAAGCTCGCCGACCTCGCCAAGGCGCTACACTCCCACAAGTACGGCACGGTGGTCGGCTCGATCGCCTTCGACAAGAAAGGCGACGTCCTCAACCCCGAGTACGTCCTCTATGTCTGGCACAACGGCAAGTACGAGGAGCAGAAGAAGGGATCGTAGTCCTTCGACACGCTCGCTGCGCGAGCGCGCTCAGGACGGGCGCTATTTCTTGGCGGCGCGGCCGGCACGCGCGCCGGTGCGGCCGAGGCCGATCTGCTTCGCGAAGGCGGAGCGTTGCTCGGCATAATCGGGGGCAACCATCGGGTAGTCGGCCGGCAGGCCCCACTTCGCGCGATAGGCGTCGGGCGTCAGCCCGTAAGTCGAGCGCAAGTGCCGCTTCAGCATCTTGAGCTTCTTGCCGTCCTCGAGACAGATCAAGTATTCCGGCGTGATCGACTTGCGCACCGGCACCGCCGGCCTCAGCGCGTCTCCACGGCCCTCGCCCGGTGCATGATCGAGCGCGCGCAGCGAGGAATAGACGGAAGCGATGATGTCCGCGAGCTGTGCGGTCGGCAGCGGGTTGTTGCTGACATAGGCGGCAACCACGTCCGTCGTCATGCGCAGCAACTGATCTTCCGCGGTTTTCCCCGGAGATTGTTCGGCCATTTACCTTGCCCCTAGAATTATAGCCCGACGTTTTATGGCGTTATTCTTGCAAGAGGGACTGTTGTTGTCAATGGAAGCGGTGAATCGGCCTAATAATGAATGCTTTGGCATCTATCGGGCGGAGCAACTCACAGTCTCGCGCAGCCCGCGTTGCTTGGCGGGAGCGCTGGCGTCGCGGTCCGTGGCGAGATAACGCCGCACCTGCCTGCTACGCGAGCAATGGTGGGCATGCTCGCGCCCGCCCGCGAGATTTGGTAGGATCGCGGACTTTGATCCCATTCACCACCGGGTGCCATGGCCGAGACGATCGCAATCGCTGCCGATCACGCGGGCTACGATCTGAAAGCTCTACTCGTTCCGGAACTCAAGTCCCTGGGCTTCGAAGTGCTGGATCTCGGGACCGACAGCCGGGACCCCGTGGACTATCCAGATTTCGCCGATGCGGTCGCGCGCGCGATCGAGACCGGGCGGGTGACGCGCGGCGTCATCGTCTGCGGAACGGGGCTGGGCATTGCGATCGCGGCCAATCGGCATCGCGCGGTGCGCGCCGGCGTGTGTCACGACGCCACCACGGCGCGCTTCGCGCGTCAGCACAACGATGCGAACGTGCTGGCCCTCGGCGCCCGCGTGATCGGCTCCGAGGTCGCCAAGGATTGCCTGCGCGTCTTCCTCAGCACCGAATTCGAAGGCGGGCGCCACGCGCGGCGCATCGCCAAGATGTCTTGAATCCGCCAATCCCAGCCCAGCTTCGGACAATCGATGCCCTTGCAAAACCCGCGTCCCGCTATCGGTCCTGACGATGCCTTCTTCCACGAAACCGTGGCGGAGCGCGACCCCGAGCTCAACGCGGCACTCCGCAAGGAGCTCGGCCGGCAGCGCGACCAGATCGAGCTGATCGCCTCGGAGAACATCGTCTCGCGCGCCGTGCTGGAGGCGCAGGGCTCGGTGCTCACCAACAAATACGCCGAGGGCTATCCCGGCCGCCGCTATTACGGCGGCTGCGAGTTCGTGGACGAGGCCGAGCGGCTCGCAATCGACCGTGCCAAGCGCCTGTTCGATTGCAAGTTCGCGAACGTGCAGCCGCATTCGGGCTCGCAGGCCAACCAGGGCGTGCTGCTGGCGCTGATCAAGCCCGGGGACACGATCATGGGCATGTCGCTCGCGGCCGGCGGTCACTTGACGCACGGCTCGCCGGTCAACCTCTCGGGCAAATGGTTCCACGCGGTGTCCTACGGCGTCAGGCGCCAGGACGCACTCATCGACATCGACGAGGTCGAGCGCGTGGCCTGGGCGGAAAGACCCAAGCTCATCATCGCGGGCGGCTCCGCCTATCCGCGCGTCATCGACTTCAAGCGCTTCCGCGAGATCGCCGACGCGGTCGGCGCCTATCTCATGGTGGACATGGCGCATTTCGCGGGGTTGGTGGCCGGCGGCGCGTTCCCGAGCCCGCTGCCGCACGCCCATGTGGTGACCACCACGACGCACAAGACGCTGCGCGGTCCGCGCGGCGGCATGATCCTCGCGAACGACGAGGATATCGGGAAGAAGATCAACAGTGCGATGTTCCCGGGCCTGCAGGGCGGCCCGCTCATGCATGTGATCGCCGCCAAGGCCGTGTGCTTCGGCGAGGCGCTGAAGCCGGAGTTCAAGACCTACGCGCGGAGCGTGGTGGAGAATGCCCGCGCCCTGGCGGCGAGCCTGGCGGAGCGCGGGCTCGCCATCGTCTCCGGCGGCACGGACTGCCACTTGATGCTGGTCGACCTCCGACCCAAGCAGCTCACGGGGCGCGCGGCCGAGCAGGCGCTGGAGCGCGCGGGCATCACCTGCAACAAGAACGGCATTCCCTTCGATCCCGAGAAGCCGACGGTGACGTCCGGCATCCGGCTCGGCAGCCCGGCCGCGACGACGCGAGGCTTCGGCCAGGCGGAGTTCCGGCAGGTGGGCGAGCTCATCGTCGAGGTGCTGGACGGGCTCAGGGCCAATGGCGAGGCGAGCGCCGGGGTCGAGGCGGCGGTCAAACAAAAGGTACGCGCGCTCTGCGAGCGCTTCCCGGTCTATCCGGGGCTCTGAGGCGCGCTAGTGTGACGATACCTAAGTTCGCGAGCGAACTTCGGTATCTGAATCACACTAGGTTCAATAATTTAGTGGCCCGCTCATCCCTGAAATTCGCTTGCGAATTTTCAGGGGCGGGGCACTAGGCGGGGGAAGTACTCAGGGAGGGTCCGATGCGCTGTCCGTTTTGCGGATGCGAGGATACGCAGGTGAAGGATTCGCGGCCGACCGAGGATCGAGCGGCGATCCGGCGGCGCCGGTTCTGCCCGAATTGCGCCGCGCGCTTCACCACCTTCGAGCGCGTGCAGTTGCGCGAGCTCACGGTGATCAAGAAGAACGGCCAGCGCGAGCCCTTCGACCGCGACAAGCTTGCCCGCTCGATCCACATTTCCTTGCGCAAGCGGCCGGTCGAGCCCGAGCGCGTGGAGCGCGTGATCAATTCCATCGTCCGCCAGCTCGAGAGCTCCGGCGAGACCGAGATCCCCAGCGACATGATCGGCGGGCTCGTGATGGAATCCCTGGCAAGCCTCGATCAGGTCGCCTACGTTCGCTTCGCCTCGGTGTACCGTAATTTCAGGGAGGCGAAGGATTTTGGCGAGTTCATCGGCCGAATCGGCGCGGACGGCGAATAGCAGGGCGTCCGACATCACTCATATGCGCGCGGCGCTGGCGCTCGCGCGCCGCGGGCTGGGCTCAGCGTGGCCCAATCCCGCCGTCGGCTGCGTCCTGGTCAAGGACGGCGCGGTGGTCGGACGCGGCTGGACGCAGCCGGGCGGTCGGCCCCATGGCGAGACCGAGGCGCTGGAGCGGGCGGGCGCGGCGGCCCGCGGCGCCACCGCGTACGTCAGCCTCGAGCCCTGCTGCCATTGGGGCAAGACGCCGCCCTGCACCGACGCGCTGATCGCCGCGGGCATCGCGCGCGTCGTTCTGCCGGTGGAGGACCCGGATCCCCGCGTCTCCGGCCGCGGTATTGCGCGTCTCAAGGAGGCCGGTGTCGAGATCACGACCGGCGTGCTCGCCGACGAGGCACGCCGCCTCAACGAGGGTTTCTTCCGGCGGATCGAGGAAGGTCGGCCGCTGGTCACCCTGAAGCTCGCCTCGACCCTCGATGGCCGGATCGCGACCGCCGAGGGCGAGAGCCGCTGGATCACCGGCGACCTCGCCCGCGAGCGCGCGCATCTACTGCGCGCGCGCCACGACGCGGTGATGGTCGGGAGCAACACGGTGCTCGCCGACGATCCCGAGCTCACCTGCCGGTTGCCCGGTCTCTCCGACCGCTCGCCCGTGCGCATCGTGGTCGACGGGCGCCTGCGGGTGCCGCTGACGGCGAGGCTGGTGGCGAGCGCGCGGACCACGCCGACCTGGTTCGTCACCCTCAAGGGAGATGCGCCCGAGCGACACCGGGTCTTCCGCGACTGCGGCGTCGAGCTGATCGAGGTGGCGGCCGCCGGCGAGACGGTCGATCTCGTGGCGGCGTTCCAGGAGCTCGGCAGGCGCGGCCTCACCCGCGTCCTGGTCGAAGGCGGCGCCAGCCTCGCCGCGGCCTTGCTCCGGGCCGGCCTCATCGACCACATCGCCTGGTTCCGCGCGCCGCGCCTCATCGGCGGCGACGGGGTGCCCGCGATCACCGCCTTCGGCATCGACAAGCTCGCGGCCACGCCGCGCTTCGAGCGCTCGGCCGTCGAGGCGCTGGGAGACGACGTGCTGGAGACCTTTCACCGGCCATGAGCGATCTCGATCGTCTGCGGCAGATCGATTTGCCGTTTGCACGGCTGCTGGGCATCGAATTCCTGAGCGCATCGCCCGAGCGCGTGACGGCGGAAATGCTGGTGCGTCCGGAGCTTTGCACCGTGAAGTCTGCCGTGCATGGCGGTGCGCTCATGGCGTTCGCGGATACGCTGGGCGCGGCGGGGACCGTGCTCAACCTGCCGGCAGGCGCGGGCACCACGACCATCGAATCCAAGACCAATTTCCTGGCGGCGGCGCCGGCCGGGGCGAAGGTGCTCGGCGAGGCGACGCCCGTGCACCGGGGCCGGCGCACCATGGTCTGGCAGATGCGGCTCACGCTGGAGAACGGCCGCGCCGTGGCCCTGGTGACTCAGACCCAGATGGTGCTCGAGCCGAAGTAAGCGCGTAATGGCAGCGCGGACGCTGCCGTTGTCCAACCGAGCCCGAGCGCCTAGGTTACGGTCCCATGTTCACGGGCATTGTCACGGATCTCGGCCGGCTGCGCGCGGTGTTGCCGGGTGGCGACACCGGCTACGAGATCGAGACGCGCTACGACACGAGCACGATCGCGATCGGCGCCTCGATCGCCTGCTCCGGCGTCTGTCTCACGGTGATCGAGCGAGGGCCGGGCTGGTTCCGCGTCCAGGCCTCGGCCGAGACGCTCGCGCGCTCGACGCTGGGCAACTGGCGGGTCGGCACGCCCGTCAACCTCGAGCGCTCGCTCAAGCTCGGCGACGAGCTCGGCGGACATATGGTCGCAGGCCACGTCGACGGCGTGGGCCGGCTCGTGTCGCTCCGCGGGGAGGGAGACTCCGCTCGCCTGGTTTTCGAGGTGCCGGCGGCGCTGGCGCCCGGCATCGCGTCCAAAGGCTCGATCGCCGTCGATGGCGTGTCGCTCACGGTAAACGAGGTGACGGGCGACCGCTTCGGCGTCAATATCATCCCGCATACCCGAGAGGTGACCAGCCTGGGCTCCCTGAAAGTCGGCGACCCCGTCAATCTCGAGCTCGACCTGATCGCCCGCTACGTCGCGCGCCTGATGGGAAAGGACCTGGCATGAGCTTCATCGAGGTGACCTCGCCGATCGCCGAGATCATCGAGGAAGCGCGCAACGGCCGGATGTTCATCCTGGTGGACGACGAGACCCGGGAGAACGAGGGCGATCTCGTGATCCCCGCGCAGATGGCGACGCCCGACGCGATCAATTTCATGGCAAAGCACGGCCGCGGCCTGATCTGCCTCGCGCTTACGCGCGAGCGCGTGGAGCAGCTGAAGCTGCCCCTGATGCCGCAGCTCAATGCCTCGCGCCTCTCGACCGCCTTCACGGTCTCGATCGAGGCGCGCGAGGGCGTTACAACCGGCATCTCCGCGCCCGACCGCGCCCGCACGATCGCGGCTGCGATCGATCCCAGCAAAGGCCCGGGCGACATCGTGACCCCCGGGCACGTATTCCCCTTGTTGGCGCGCGACGGCGGCGTGCTGGTGCGCACCGGACACACCGAGGCCGCCGTCGACGTGGCGCGGCTCGCGGGCCTCAATCCCGCCGGCGTGATCTGCGAGATCATGAACGACGACGGCACCATGGCGCGGCGCGACGACCTCATCGCGTTTGCCCAGCTCCATGGGCTCAAGATTGCCACCATCGCCGACCTCATCGCTTATCGCCGGCGCCACGACCGCATCGTCGAGCGCAAGATCGAGGCGGATTTCGCCAGCGACTATGGCGGAACGTTCCGGATGGTTATCTACGTCAACAAGGTCGCCTATGCCGAGCATATCGCGCTGGTGAAGGGCGACGTGACGACGCCGGGTCCCGTGCTGGTACGCATGCACGCGCTCAATGTGCTCGACGACGTGCTGGGGTCGAAGGCGAGGGGGCGCGGCGGCATCCTGCAGGCGTCGCTCGAGATGATCGGCCGGGCCGGCCGCGGTGTCGCGGTGCTCATCCGTGAGCCCACGCCCACCGCGATCTCCGACCGGGTTCGCCGGCTGACGGCCGAGGGCGCCGAGCGGGTTCCGGAGCTTCGCGACTACGGCATCGGCGCGCAGATCCTGTTCGACCTGGGCGTACGCGAGATGGTGCTGCTCTCCAACACCACCCGCACTATCGTCGGCCTCGAGGGCTACGGCCTCACCGTGATCGAGCGCCGCCCGATCGAGGGCGTGGGTAGCGACTGATGCCAGCCGCGCCGCATGTCTTGATCGTGGAGGCGCGCTACTACGCGCACATTTCCGACGAGCTCCTGAAGGGCGCGTTGGCGGCGCTCGAGCAGGCGGGCGCCAGCCACGAGCGCGTCACCGTTCCCGGCGCTTTCGAGATTCCGGCGGCGATCAAGTTCGCCGTGGAGGCGCGCGCGGGGGGCGCGGAAGGAGCGTGCTTCGACGGCTTCATTGCGCTCGGCTGCGTGATCCGGGGTGAGACCACGCATTACGACTACGTCTGCGAGCAGAGCTCCCGCGGCTTGCAGGACCTGGCGCTCGCGCACGATCTTCCCATCGGCTTCGGCATCCTCACCGTGGAGAACGAGGCGCAGGCCCTCGCGCGGGCGCGGGTCGGTCAGAAAAATAAGGGCGGCGAGGCGGCGCGGGCATGCCTTGCGATGATCGCCCTCAAGCGCCATTTCGGTATTGACCGCCCATGACCGAGCCCGCAACGCAACCAAAGATGCCCCCGCTTAAGGACCCGTCCAGTGCCGGAAGGCGTGGGCTCGCGAGGCTGGCGGCTGTGCAGGCGCTCTATCAGGTCGAAATCACCACGGCCGATCCCGGCGCGGTCGTGAGCGAGTTCCTGGTGCACCGCCTGGGACGCGAGATCGACGGCGATCAATACGCCGAGGCCGACCGCGGATTCTTCGCCGACCTCGTGAGGGGCTGCAGCGAGCGGCGGGAGGACGTGGACGCCATCGTCGCCTCGGCGCTGCCGGCCGATTGGCCACTGGCTCGGCTGGAAAGCGTGCTGCGCGCGATCTTGCGCGCCGGGACTTACGAGCTTCTGGCGCGCAGCGACGTCCCGGCGCGCGTCGCCATCAACGAGTATGTGGAGATCGCGCACGCGTTCTTTTCGGGCAAGGAGCCCGGCATGGTGAACGGCGTGCTGGACAAGATCGCACGCACCTTGCGCGAAGCGGAGCTCCCGGGGACCGGCCGCGATGGCGGCGCCCAAGCTCGGTGAGTTCGAGCGCATCGCGCGCTTCTTCGCGCCGCTCGCCGCGCCGGAGGGGCTGGGTCTTCTCGATGACGTCGCGATCATCCCGGGCCCGCCCGGCGAGCAATACGTCCTCAAGACCGACGCGATCGTCGAAGGCGTGCATTTCCTCTCCGACGATCCCGCCGACCAGGTCGCCCAAAAACTGCTGCGGGTGAATCTGTCGGATCTCGCGGGCAAAGGCGCGACGCCCGTGGGATATCTCCTCACGACCGCGTTGCCGCGCGAGCGCGACGAGGCGTGGCTCGAGCGGTTCGCGGAGGGTCTGGCGCGCGACCAGAGTGAATTCGGCATCGGGC
The DNA here is from genome assembly GCA_035604335.1 of Allostellaceae bacterium. Classification (GTDB taxonomy): domain Bacteria; phylum Pseudomonadota; class Alphaproteobacteria; order ATCC43930; family CGMCC-115725; genus DASZHJ01. The sequence goes on from DATNIT010000221.1 coordinate 77,576, forward strand.
TCCTCGGCGGCGATTCCGTCGCCACCACGGGGCCGGTGACGCTGTCGGTCGCCGCAGTCGGCCGCGTGCGCACCGGCGAGGCCTTATTGCGCAGCGGCGCCAAGCTCGGCGACACCGTGTTCGTCTCCGGCACGCTCGGAGATGCGGCGCTCGGTCTCATCGCGCTGCGGGGCCAACTGCCGGAGCTCAGCTCGGATGATCGCAACTTCCTCGCCGACCGGTATCGCCTGCCGCGGCCGCGGCTTCGGCTCGGCCGGCGCCTGGTCGGCACGGCGCGGGCCATGATGGACATCTCCGACGGGTTGGTGGCCGATCTCGGCCACATCTGCGAGACCTCCGGCGTGGGCGCGGTGGTGGAAGCGGCGCGTCTGCCGCTCTCTCCCGCGGCGCGCACGGCGATTGCCGCCAATGCCTCGCGCCTGATGGCCGCGCTGGCGGCCGGGGACGATTACGAGCTGCTGTTCACCGCTCCCACCGGGGCCGCCGACGCGATCGCCGCCATCGCGCGCGAAACCGCCGTGCCGGTCACCGCGATCGGCTGCATCGAGCGAGGCAAGGGGGTGCGCGTCATCGACGGAAAAGGGGCGCCGATCGCCGTGGCCGACGCCGGCTATCGTCATTTTTGAGAGCGCGGTTGACGCCGCGCCGCCGCCCGATTTAGCCCATCACGCTTCTGTCATCGCCGTGAAATTAATCTCTTCGCGGACAAAGGTGGTGGCGCCATGGACAGCGGACGCGAAGCAGCAACACGGCCCAAGGCCAAGGTCAGGGATTTGGTCGCAGGCTACGACCGGGTGGCTCTGGTGCTTCAGGGCGGCGGCGCGCTGGGAGCCTATCAGGCCGGCGTCTACCACGCTCTCTCGGAAGCGGGATGCGAGCCCAATTGGCTCTCGGGCGTCTCGATCGGCGCGATCAATGCCTCGATCATCGCAGGCAACAAGCCCGAGGATCGACTGGCACGCTTGCGGGATTTCTGGGACCTGGTCTCGGGGCGCAAGATCTGGGCGTACACGCCCGACGAGGATTTCTTCCGGACTCTGCGCAACCACACCAGCGCCCTGATGACGCTCAGCATGGGCCAGCCGGGCTTTTTCGAGCCGCGCCTGCTGGTTCCCTGGTTGCATCCGCCGGGCTCGTCGGAGGCTCTGAGCTACTACGACTCTCGCCAGCTCGCCGGCACTCTTGAGGACCTCATCGATTTCGACCTCCTCAACGGCGGCACCACGCGGCTCACCGTGGGTGCGGTCAATGTCCGCAGCGGAAATTTCATTTACTTCGACAACGCCGAGGAGCCCCTCGATGCCCGCCACATCATGGCGAGCGGCGCCCTCCCGCCGGCCTTGCCCGCGGTGAAAATAGCGGGCGAGCACTATTGGGATGGCGGCATCGTCTCGAACACCCCGCTGCAATACCTGCTCGAGCAGGACGATGATCTCAGCACGCTCGTCTTCGAGGTCGACCTCTTCAGCGCGCGAGGCTCTCTGCCTCGGGACATGCGCGACGTCATGGGCCGGCACAAGGACATCATGTATTCGAGCCGGACGAGGCAGAGCACGGATCAATTCCGCAAGTTGCACGGACTCAAGAGGCGCCTGGGCACCGCGCTCGCGAAGCTGCCGGCGGAGCTGCGGGACGCCGATGACGAGCGCTTGCTCGCCGAGCTCTCGCGCATGGCCGCCATCAACATCATCCACCTGATCTACCAGCAGAAGAGCTATGAGGGTCATGCCAAGGATTATGAGTTCTCCGGTACCTCCATGCGGGAGCATTGGGAAGCCGGCTACCACGACACGCAGCGGACCCTGAGACATCCCGATTGGGTCGCTCCGAGCACCAATGCCGACAGCGTCGTCGTGCACGACCTGCATCGCGACGACGACATCTGAGGAGGAGCATTCATGAGGGAAGCCGAGATCCGCGAGCGTGCGTATGCGATGCCGTTCACCAGCCCGGCCTTTCCGCGCGGGCCCTATCGCTTCATCGACCGCGAGTACATGTGCTGACCTATCGGACCGACCCCGAGAGGCTGCGGGCCATTGTCCCGGAGCCGCTCGAGCTCGGGGCGCCGCTGGTGAAATACGAGTTCATCCGCATGCCCAACTCCACCGGCTTCGGCGACTATACCGAGAGCGGCCAGGTGATCCCCGTCAGTTTCCGCGGCCGGCAGGGCGGCTACACCCACTGCATGTTCCTGAACGACCATCCGCCGATCGCGGGCGGGCGCGAGCTCTGGGGCTTCCCGAAGAAGCTCGCGGATCCGAAGCTCCACGCGGAGATCGATACGCTGGTCGGCACCCTCGACTACGGGCCCGTGCGGGTGGCGACCGGCACCATGGGCTACAAGCACCGCGCGGCCGATCTCGACGCGGTGCGCGCATCGCTCACGGCGCCCAATTACCTCCTCAAGATCATCCCGCACGTC
>DATNIT010000222.1:0-21241 GCA_035604335.1 Allostellaceae bacterium
GGCTCTCGGTTGTGGGCGAGCTCGGCTATGAGATCAACGTGCCTGCCTCCATGCATCTCGCGCTCTACCGTGCGCTCAAGCAGGCGGGGGCAGATTTCGGGATGCATGAATACGGTTACAACGCGGTCCTAAGCCTCCGGATCGAAAAGTCCTTCGGCATCTGGTCGCGCGAGTTCACCCAGGCATACACCCCGGGTATGACAGGCATGGATCGCTGGATCGACTTCAACAAGAAAGACTTCACGGGCCGAGAGGCAGCACTCCGCGAGCGCGAGCAGGATGCGGCGAAGAACCGCTTGGTGACGTTGGACGTCGATACCCTCGATGCCGATGCGTCGGGCTATGAGCCGATCTGGCACGATGGCAAGCGGGTCGGCTATGTGACCTCAGGCGCTTATGGGCACACCCTTGGGAAAAGCATCGCCATGGCGCTGGTTGACAAGGAATTTAGCGCGCCCCGCACGAAGCTGTCGCTGCATGTTGTCGGGGTCGAGCGCCCGGCGACAGTGATCGCTCCCTCGCCCCATGATCCCGAAGGCCGGCGCATGCGGGGATAGGGTTCAGGCCATCATGATTGGCCTGCCCTTGGCAACACCGATGCAACACCGCAGAGAAAATGCTTTATAAATCAAGACCCCCCGGCGGACTCTGACTCCGCGAATCTAGGTTCGAGTCCTAGTCCCCCAGCCAGTTGGCGCGAGCCCGAGTTAATTGACGCGGCCTCGAACACCGCAGTCAGGATGCCCACCGGAACTCGATCGCCACGTTCTGCCCTTCCACGTATCCGGCTTCCTTCAGTCCTTCGCGGAAAGTAGCGACGCGATGGGCAAATCCGTCAGGCGATGCGCCATTTGGGAAGCCGTTGACGGGCATCGCCGGTTGCTGCGCCCGCGCGGCGAGCGACCAGGCGGCCACCGCGCTGCCGAGAACCGTGATGAAATGCCGTCGCCTCATGCCAACTCCCTCCCGGGCTGAGGATTCTATTTTAAGAATTTGCGATAGCATGCCAGGGGACCTGACATGGGTAACTCAGTGCAGCTCCTACAAGGTTCGCCACTTCGAATGTCGGGTCATGGCACGAAGCCGTAGTAGCGAACGGTGAAGGCAACCTCCTGGTCCTGAAAGTAGAGCGGACCACCGCAAAGCTCGGTGGGATAGCGGCTGTTGACCCATCATCGACAATCGTGTGGCCGTTTTGGGGTCAGTCTCCCCATTGACGGCCACCGTGCCCGTCGTGACAGGCGGTGCAATTCGCGGCGGTTTTCACCTTGACACTGTTGAAGCGCTCCTGCGGGATCTCCCTGTGTCGGTAGCGCCAGAACGGCATGTCGGTGATGCGAAGCGGCGTGACCAACCGATTCAACCCGCGCAGGTACCGCTCACCCTCCGGTCCACTCCCGGGACCGTCAGCGGCGTGCTCGGTCAAGTAACCCGTGACGGCGGCGCGATCCTGATCATCAAGGCTCGCGTCCTCGCCGAAATGATGGCTCAGGTCCGACATCAGGCTCCGCCAAGATCTCGCGGGAAGCAGTTGTGCCGGGTATGACATGTGGCATGCGCCGCATTGCTGCGCCGTGGTCTCTTCGGCGGAAGCTGGCAGAGCCTGCGCTGTCCGCACAGCAAGTTGGGCCGCGCAGAAAAGCACCAGAAGCGCACCGAACGCTTTCATGGTCGTTGTGTAGCGAGATCGGAGATGACGCTGCCTTTTTCGAGTCCGAATGTTTTCCTCTTCGATTATAGGGCCGTTTGGCGAAAGCTCTGCGACCAGACCAACGCAGAATCGGCGGCCACACTTACATGAACCTTACGAACGAAAGGAATAGGGGCCGCATCTGACGTCGCGATAGGGCCGGCTCACGGCACTTCCCGGAAATGCCACCTGCGTCGAGTGAGGATCGCTTATGGCTCCAATGCGGACATCGGCAAGCTGTGGCGCGGCGTGTTTATGAGCTCACGCCCTAGGGCGCTCCGCCGAGTGCCAGCAGGCTCAGCCCCACCAGTCCCGCCATGAGCCAGGTCGTGCCGCCACTCTTGTATAACATCCTGCGGTGCTCGTCGATCGCGGCCACGAGCGTGTCGAGCCGCGCTCCGCGCGCGAGCCGGATGTCCTGGACCAAGCTCGATGCCGTGGATACCAGAGCTTGTGCAGTCAGCATATCCGTCATGGGGACCCTCTTCACTGAACGCCAGCGAGTATCGCCGGCGCACGAGTAAACGTGATCCCGGCAGGACCGATTCGCGGTGACGGGCGTCACAGGGTCAAACCTTGACCCAGGCCTGTGAACTCCGTCACAGCCTCAGGCGGCTTCGCGGCGGACCTCGTTCCACGTGTCGTCGAGGGCGCCGCGCCAGCGGCGCAGCATCTCGTCGACCTCGGCCTCGTCGATGACGAGCGGCGGCGTAAACACCACGCGGTCGCCGACCACGCGCAGGATCAGGCCTCGGCGCCTGGCGTGCCGGTCGATGATGCCGCCCACGCGTCCCGCCGGCGCATAGGGGCTGCGCGAAGCCTTGTCCTGCACGAGCTCGACGCCGAACAAGAGTCCGACGCCGCGGATGTCGCCCACCAAGGGATGCTCGGCTGACTTGTTGAGCTCGCGCAAGAGATGCGCGCCGACACGACGGACGTGGCCCACCACGTCCATCTCCTCGTAGATGCGCAGCGTCTCCAGCGCGACCGCCGCCGTCACGGGGTGGCCGGCGTGCGTGTAGCCGTGCGCGAAGGCACCCTGCTTGTCGGCGGCGGTCAGCATCGCCTGATAGATCCGGTCGCTTACCAGCAGTGCCGAGATCGGCTGGAAGGCCGCCGAAAGCGCTTTGGCGCAAGACATCATGTCGGGCTCGATCCCAAAGGTCTCGCTGCCCCACCAATTGCCGGTGCGGCCGAACCCGCAGATCACCTCGTCGGCGACGAACAGCACGTCGTATTTGCGCAGCACTCGCTGAATCTTCTCGAAATAAGTCTTGGGCGGGAGGATGCCGCCGCCACCGCCCATCACGGGCTCCGCAAAGAATCCGCCGACGGTCTCCGGTCCTTCCGCGACGATGAGCTTCTCCAGCGCGTCCGCCATCCGGGTGGCGAACTGCTCCTCGCTCTCGCCCTCCTCGTGGAAGCGGTAGTAGTGCGGCATCTCCGTGTGCCGCATCATCGGCAGCGGCAGACCGAATCCCGCGTGCATGTCGGGCCGGCCGGAGACGCTGACCGCGGCGATGGTGTTGCCGTGATAGCCGCCCTTGCGGCCAATGATCTTCATCTTGGCGGGATTGCCGGTGGCGTGGTGATAGTACCAGATCAACTTGATCGCGGTGTCGTTCGCCTCCGAGCCCGAGCATTGGAAGATCGCCTTCGACATGGTCTTGGGCGCGATCGACAGCAGCTTCTCCGCGAGGTCGATGACGACCGGGTGCGAGGCCTGGCGGAAGGTGTGGTAGTAGCCGAGTTGCTTCATCTGATCGTAGGCGGCGCGGGCGAGGCGCTCTGGAGCCGTGAAGCCCAGCGAGGCGCACCAGAGGCCGGCCGCCGCCTCGATGTAGTCCTTGCCGGTCTCGTCGAAGATGCGGCAGCCCTCGCCGCGCGTGATGACGAGCGGGCCTTCGTCCCTGAGTTTCCGCAGATTGGTCTGGGGATGGACGTGGTAGGCAACGTCCCGTGCGGCAGGCGAGTTCGGCAACAACGTGCTCATGGTGGCACCTCCGGGTCGCGAGCATAGAAAGCCTGCGCGGCGCCGACAAGGCTCGCTCGGGTCGCACCGCTGCGTCCGTGCGTCGCGATTCTATCGGGTTGTGCGGCACGGGTGGAGTGCTATGCTGCCCGCGTCTCAGATCATGAGCGCCCGTGCACGCAAGCGCTCAAACAACATCATAAACGGGAGGTAGACGATGCGAGTCGAAGGACGCAGGCATGTCGCAGTCAAGCTCGCCGTGCTGATCGGCGCGCTTGTCATGGCACCGACACAATTCACGGCCACACCGGCCCAGGCCCAGGAGACCATCAAGATCGGCTGGGTCGGGCCCCTGTCGCCGCCGGGCGGCTACGCCGAGGGCGCGCTGATGAAACAGGCGGCGCAGCTCGCGGCGGATGAGATCAACGCCAAGGGTGGCCTGCTCGGGAAGAAGATCGAAGTCGTCTTCCAGGATACGCGCGGCCAGCCCGAGGAAGGCACCGCGGCTGCCGAGCGGCTGATTTCCCAAGACAAGGTCGTGGCCATCACCGGGGAATTCCATAGCTCGGTGTTCCTGGCGGAGATGGAGGTCGCGCACAAGGCAGGGATCCCGATCATCGGCGTCGACGTCTGGGCGCTCAAGATCACCGGCAAGGGCTATCCGGAGGTGTTCCGCGTCGCCCCCAACCAGGCGCTGATTGCCGGCAAATACGCGGACTGGATCGCCGCCGCCGGCTTCAAGAACGTGGCTATCCTGTCTGAGAAGACGGACGGCGGGCAGAGCGCGCTCGACGTGCTGCTGCCGGGCCTCGACAAGCACGGCGTCAAGTACGAGAACGTCGGCGCCGATCCGAACGCGACGGAGTTCACGGCGCAGATCGAGCGCTTCAAGTCGCACCAGCCGCCCTTCGACTTCTTCATGACGGAGTACTCGGAGGCGGGCGCGTACCCGATGATCTCCCAGGCCTCGCAGCTGGGATTCGCGCCGACAGCCAAGGTCGGGATCGCCAACTCCGGCGGTCCGGCGGTCGATCCGACCTTCTGGAAGAACGTCGGCAAGGCCGGCGTCGGTCTCCTCACGGAGATCGTGAGCCTGCCGAAGTCCGCGGACAACGACGTGGGCAAGGCCTTCAAGGCGGCCTTCCAGAAGAAGTACAACGCGCCGGCGTCGCCGCAGTCGCTCGAGAACTACGACGCCATGCTGGTACTCGCCGATGCGATCAAGCGGGCCAACTCGACCGACGGCAAGGCGATCATCGCCGCGCTCGAGAAGACCGACATCGTGCTCGGCCGCGGCAAATACACGTTCTCGACCGGCCACGATCCGGACTGGGCCTATCACCAGTTCATGGAGGCCCCGGTCGCGCTGGTGCAATACGACAAGGAAGGCCAGGACTCCGAAGACGCACCGATCGTCTGGCCGCGCAACATCGCGACCAGCAAGGAAGTCTATATGAAGCCGAAGTGAGTCGTTGCTCGGAGATCTGACGTAAGGCACGTTGGCGGGGGAGATCTCGTGACCGGCGCAGTCGAGGCGCCGGCACGGGGTCTCCCCCGCTTCGACTTCGGGAGAGCACCTTTGGGGCGATGAGCTGGGATTATTTCTTCGTACAATTCGCGAACGGCGCCGTCATCGGCATCATCTACGCGATGATCGCGGTCGGCGTGACCCTCATCTTCTCCATCCTGAAGATCGTCAATTTCGCCCACGGCGACCTCTACATGCTGGGCGGCTACTGCGCCTATTACACGATCGAGTTCCTGGGGTTTCCGCCATTGGCGGCAATGGCCGTGGCGATGGTTGCGCTCTTCATATTTGCGATCGTGCTCGAGCGCCTGATGCTGACACCGCTCTACAGCGACCGGACCGAGCGGAAGGACGAGTATGGACTCATCGTCACCTTCGGTCTCGCCTACTTCCTGCGGAACAGCGCCGTCATCATCTTCGGCCCGTTCGCGCTGAAGCCACCGTCCTTCATCCCGGGGGTCACGCGGCTCGGTAATCTGATTCTGACCAATGACCGCCTGGTCGCGGCCGGCATCGGCATCGCGCTGATCGGCGGTCTGCTCTATTTCATGCAGCGGACGATCTGGGGACAGGCGCTCGATGCGGTGAGCCAGTCGCGGGATTCCGCGTCGATCGTGGGCATCAATCCTCGCCGCTTCAACTCCTTCGCCTTCGGCATCGGCGCGGCGCTCGCCGCCGCGGCCGGGTCGCTGGTCGCGCCGATTTTCTCTCTCGCGCCGGACATGGGCGTGCTCCCCAACATTCACGCCTATGTCATCGTCATCCTCGGCGGTATGGGTTCCGTCACCGGCAGCATCATCGCGGGCGTGATGCTCGGGGAGGCCGAAAATCTGTTCACCGCGTACTTTCCGGACCCGACGCGGGCATTCGCCTACTCCAATGCCTTCGGCGTGGTGATCCTCATGATCTTCCTGGTGTTCCGGCCTCAGGGTTTGTTCGGCCGGCGGCACCTGCGCATGGAGTAGGGTTCCCTTGCGAGCGCTGCACATCTACGTCTTGCTCGCGGCCGCGGCCCTCGTGCTCGTCTCCGCCGGCCAGCTCAATCCCTACTGGATGCACGTCGCGATCATCGCGATGTACTACGGTATCCTCGCGTCCAGCTGGTCGCTGCTCGCGGGCTCTGTCGGCTTGTTCTCGCTGAGCCACATGGCGTTCGCCGCGATCGGCGCCTACACGTCGCAGCTCCTGATCAACTGGTTCGGCATTCCGATTCCCCTGGGGATGGTCGCGGGTGTCGTCATGTGCTGCGTCCTCGGCGGACTCATCGGCTGGGTCTGCCTGCGCATGAGCGGCCCATATCTCGCGATCTTCACCCTGGGTTTCTCCGAGATCGTCCGGATCACGATCGCGACCGAGGACGGCGTGACCGCCGGCATGGCGGGGCTGCACACCGATCAGCTCTTCCCGGATGCCGCGACCCGGCTTCCCTATTTCTATACAGCGTTCGCGCTCCTCGCGGTGTCGCTCCTGCTCATGGGCTTGCTGGTGCGCTCGCGCTGGGGCTTGTTCCTGCGCGCGATTCGAGAGGACGAGCAGGCCGCGGCCGCATCGGGTGTCGCGGTGGCGCGCTTTCGGATTCTCGCCTTCGCCATCGCGAGCGGCTTCGCCGGGCTCGCCGGCGGATTCTACGCGCACTACATCACCATCATCACGCCCAGCATGGGCGACCTGAACGAGATGGCGAAGCTCGTGGTGATGTCCGTGATCGGCGGGATGGAGCGGCTGCCGACCGCTGTCGGCGGGGCATTCTTCGTGGAATTCCTGCTCGAGAAGCTTCGCGATCTCTCGGGCGTCCACTGGCATATCTCGATCCTGGGGATCGAGCTCGAGCTCCAGAACATCGACCAATGGCGGCTGCCGGTCTTCGGCGTCTTGCTGCTGCTCACCATGCGCTTCGCCCGCAACGGGCTTCTGACGCCGATCTGGCTGCAATTCGTCCGACTGGGAGAGAAGCGCAGCAGGGCGCCGTCGGCGGCGCCTGACATCGGTCCAGAGGATTCCCGCGCATGAGCGAGGGCGCCGAGCTCGTCCGCGGCAGCGGCCTCACCAAGCGGTTCGGCGGCATCGTCGCCAACGACGCCGTGGACTTCGTCGTCACCGAGGGCGATCTTGTTGGGCTCATCGGACCGAACGGCTCCGGCAAGACGACGCTCATCAACATGCTCACCGGCCACCTCGAGCCGGACGGCGGCGAGGTGGCCGTACGCGGCCGCCGCGTGAACGGCCGGGCTCCCCACATCTACGCCGCCATGGGCGTGGCGCGGACGTTTCAGCTGACGCAGCTCTTCGGCCGCATGACGGTGCTCGAGAATCTGCTGGTGCCCGGGCTGACCCGTCCGCACTCGACGCGGGACGCCGTCGAGCGGAGCGCGCGCGGCTACCTCGCGTTCCTGAACCTCTCGCATGTGGAGCACCTCGACGCGAAGAATCTCTCCGGCGGTCAGCAGAAGCTGCTCGAGCTCGGGCGTTGCCTGATGCTGGAGCCCGCGATCTTATTCCTCGACGAGCCCTTCGCCGGCGTCCATCCGCGTCTGCGCGACGAGCTCATCACGCGGATCCAGGAGCTCCATGAGCAGGGCCGCACCTTTGTGGTGGTCGACCACGACATGGAGTCGATCCTGCGGATCTCGCAGCGGCTCGTCGTGATGGCCCGCGGAAGCAAGATCGCCGATGGGCCGCCGGCCGTCGTGCGGGCCGACCAGACCGTGCTCGCGGCCTATGCGGGGCTCTGAGATGGCCGGCGAAACGAGCACCACGCCTTGGCTGGCCGCCCGCGGTCTGGTCGCGGGCTACCTGCCCGGCATCAACATCTTGAGGGGCGTCTCGGTCGATGCCCTGCGCGGGCAGGTCCGCTGCGTGCTTGGCCCCAACGGCACTGGCAAATCCACGCTGCTGAAGGTGCTGTTCGGCTTCCTGCCGGCGCGCGAAGGCGAGATCCAGTTGGATGGGCGGTCCGCGCGCGGCATCCCCGCGCACGAGATGGGGCGACATGGTGTCGTCTACCTGCCGCAGCGTCCCAGCATCTTTCCTCACCTCAGCGTCGAGGTGAATTTGCGTCTGGGCGGCTGGCGATACAAGGGGGAGCGCGGCCGCGTCGACGACCTTGTGCGGAAGGCCTGCGACCAGTTTCCCGTCCTGTGGGAGCGGAGGGCGCAAGCCGCGGGCACGCTCAGCGGCGGACAGCAGCGCCAGCTCGAGATGGCGCGCAGCCTGATGCACGATCCCATCCTGTTTTTGATCGACGAGCCCACCGCCGGCATCGAGCCGCGCGTCGCCGGTCTCATTTACGAGATGATCAAGGGCCTCGCCGCGCAAGGGAAGGCGGTGCTCCTGGTCGATCAGAACATCAAGCGCGCGTTGGAGATCGCCGACTACGTCTACGTCATGCGCACGGGCACGGTCTTGTCCGAGGGCTCGCGGGAGGAATTCGGCGGCGATACCGAGGCGCTGGTCGCTCGCTGGCTTTACGCCAGCGGCAATGCCGCGCAGGCCTGACGCGCTTTACCGTGGCGGTCTCGGGGACTACGCTCGCCGGCCTGCGGCGTAGTCCAGCAACGGAGTGACGCCATGTCTCTCTTCCGTGGCAACAATGGTCCCCGGTTGAAGCACGTCGCCGAGGAGACCGCCCCGTATGATGCGATCACGGTGCAGAAACTGACGCCAACGGTCGGCGCCGAGATCGGCGGGGTCGATCTGTCGCGGCCGCTCGGCAACCGTGCGATGGCGGAGATCCATCGCGCCCTCGCCGAGAACCTCGTGATCTTCTTCCGCGACCAGGAGATGAGCCCGGAGCAGCACTTGGCCTTCGGCCGCCTGTTTGGCGATTTGCACGTCCACCCGGCGGCGCCCTCGGCGCCCGGCTTGCCCGAGCTCATGATCATCCATGCCGACAAGGACTCGCCGCGCGCCAACGGCGAGGGCTGGCATAGCGATGTCTCCTGCGATACCGAGCCGCCGATGGGCAGCATCCTCTACATCAAGACGTGCCCTCCGCTCGGCGGCGATACGCTGTTCGCCAGCATGTATGCCGCCTACGAGGCCTTGTCCGATCGCATGAAGCAGTACCTCTCGGGGCTCACCGCGATCCATGACGGCGAGGGATATCGAGGGCAATACGCCAACTACGGTGTAAAGGACAAAGAGACCTATCCCCGTGCCGAGCACCCGATCATCCGGACCCATTCGGTCACCGGGAAGAAGGCCCTCTACGTGAATCGCGGCTTCACCCGGCACATCGTCGGCATTCCCGTCGACGAGAGCGACGGCATCCTGCGCTATCTCTACGACCACGCCGAGAATCCGCTCTTCCAGTGCCGCTTCCGCTGGCGCGAGAACTCCGTCGCGTTCTGGGACAATCGCTGCGTCCAGCACCGCGCCCTATGGGATTATTGGCCCCACACGCGCTCGGGCTACCGCGTCACGGTGAAAGGCGACCGCCCCGTCTGAGCACCGGCGCACGCGCGGTCACCGCGCCGCGGCTCCGCGGCAGCCGTTCAAGAACAAGCCGACGGTATCGCGCGACCAGGCGTCGAGTTCGCCCTCGGTCATGGGCACGCCGAGACCGAGCGCGCGCCGCTGAGGTCCCGCGACCAGCATGAAGAGGAACTGGTCGGCGGCGAACACCGTGTCGCTCGGGCTCAGTCTCCCGGCCGAGACCTCGCGCTGAAGCAGAGCCGAGATCGCGCGCACCGCCTCGCCGCGCGCGCCCTCCCGGTTGACCGCCATCGCCAGTTCGGGGAACCGCGTGGCTTCCGCGAGGATCACCCGCTGGAGCGCGAGCGCCGGCGGCGACAAGGCCGCGCGCAGGATGAGCCGTCCGAGCCGCTGCAGGATCGTCTCGAGGCTGCCGCCCTCGAAGAACTGCTCCGGCGTCGTGTTCGGCGGGCGCAGGCGCTCCACCAGGCGATGGACCACGGCGCCGAAAAGCTCGGCCTTGTCGCGAAAGCGGCTGTAGACGGTGCGCTTCGACATCCGCGCGCTCTTCGCCACCTCCTCGAAGCTGGTGGCGCCGTAGCCCTGGCTCAGGAACAAAGGCGTCGCGACATCGAGGATCCGGTCGCGGATCTGCTCCGCTTCCAGGCGAGGCGGTCGTCCGCCTCGCCTCCGCACCCCCGGCCGAGACGCACCCGCGCGGCTCGTCATTCTCCTAGTCTGAGGCCGTCAGCCCGCCGTTGCTACCTGTCGTAGGGCGCGTAACCCGGCGGCGGCGGATAGTAAGCGGGCGGAGGCGGGTAATAGCCGGGCGCCGGCGGATAGTAGCCGGGCGGCGGGTAATAACCCGGTGGCGGCGCATAGTAGGCCGGACCCGGGTAGTAGGCGGCCCCGGCAACCGCCCGGAACGGCAGGGTCGCGATCGTGGCGGCGCCGACGACCACCGCAGCCGCGGCCGCGAAGGGCCAGAACAGCGGGCCGCCATGCCAACGGTCATGATCGCGCCAAGCCCAAGCGGATGACACGGGCGCCACCGCGAGCACGGCAACCAACCCGCCGACGACCAACAGTCTGGATTTCATGGGTGTACTCCCCTGTGGCGGCGCCGACGCCCGGCGACCGAGGTCTTAATCTAAAAATTATATCAGAAATCGAACGAAACGCAACGGTGCCGTTTCATTACGTCACCGCGTCCTCGCCGGGGAAGCGGGACGCCGGGGCCGCGCCGAGCCCACGGTTCCAGATTTGGCGTTATCTCAATTGACATGAATTTGTATTGGCGTTAGTGTCACACACATGAAAATGAAGAAGCGCCGCTATGTGATGACCGCGCGCGCGGCCAAGGCCGAAGCGACGAAAACGCGGATCAAAGTTGCCGCGATGGAACTCTATTGCGACCGGCCGATCGAGGATTTCACGCTGGACGACGTCGCGGAGCGCGCGGGCACGACCGCGCAGACGATCCTGCGCATCTTCGGGAGCAAGGACGAGCTGGTCTATGCCGCGCTCGAGGAGATGGCGGCGAGCGGCGTCTACATCAAACCCGCTCCGCCCGGCGACGTGAAGGCCGGGGTGGCGGCGTTCTTCGACATCTACGAGACGGTCGGTGATCTCGTCATCCAGCGCCTCGGCGACGAGCGGCGCCTCCCCGGCTTGAAGCCGTCGCTGGACCAGGGACGAGAGAACCATCGCGACGGCGTGAAGAGCGTGTTTGCTCCGCAGCTTGAGCGAGTTCACGGCGGCGCCCGCACGCAGCTCCTCAACATCCTCGTCATCGCCACCGATGTCTATGTCTGGAAGCTGCTGCGTCGCGACATGACGGTCAGTCGGCCGGCAGCGGAAGCGATCGTTCGACGGATGATTACGGGCGTCATCGACATCACCACGGAGAAGACGGATGGCACGGATCCTCTGGCTGAATTGGTCGGGCGGCGGCAACCTACCGCCTAGCCTCGGAATTGCCCGCGTCCTGACCGCGCGTGGGCACACCGTCGCCTTCGCCGGGCGTCCTGAAATGGTGCCGCGGGTCAGAGCCGCCGGGTTCCGAGCCATCGAATTCACGCAGGCCTACGCGCAGGTCGATCGCTATCCGCAGGGACATTTCCTGACCCGCGCCTCCTGCTATCTCACCTCGCCCGCTGTCGCCGCGGAAGCGACGGCGCTGGTGGCCTCCGAGGCACCCGATCTCGTCCTCATCGATGCGATGTTTCCCGCCGCCCTGGCGCAAGCGCCCGACTACGGATGCCCGACGGCGGTGGTTTGCCACACTTTCATTTTTCGCCAGCTCGACATGTGGCGGCAGATGATCGCGAAGCTCGATGGAATGCGCCGGCAGGCGGGTTTCGACGGCCTCCCGCCGGTCGATACGCTCTGGCGATCCCGAGACCGCATCATCTCCACGAGCCTCGGTGCATTCGACGCCGCCGCCGTGCCCGGCTGGGAGACCGTGCGCCACGTCGGCCCGGTGCTCGAGGACGAGAAGCATGCGGTTCGTGTCGAATTGCCCTGGACAGCAGAAGACCGGACGCCGCTCGTCCTCGTGAGCTTCAGCACCGGCTTCGAGCAGCGGTCGGTGGAGAAGCTTCAGCGCGCGCTCGATGCGCTGGGTAAGCTCGATGTCCATGTGGTCGCGACCACCGGCGGAATCGTCGGCCCGGGAGAGCTCATAGCACCCGAGAACGCGATGGTGCTCAGCTACGCGGCTCATGATCCGCTCATCGAGCGGGCGGCCTTGGTCATGACACACGGCGGTCATGGCACCGCGATGCGCTCCTTGCTGCATGGCGTCCCCATGGTCGTCATTCCCGGCCTCGCGGGCGACCAGCCGTTCGTCGCCGCCGCCGTACAGGAGTGGGGCGCCGGCCGAAGCTTGCCCGGCGACGCCGATGCCGACGCGATGAGGGCGGCGGCAAAGGAGGTGCTCGCCGACCCGTCCTATCGCTCGGCCGCCAAGCACCGCGCACAGGCGCTCGCGGGCGTGGACGGCGCGTCGAACGCCGCGGACGAGGTCGAGGCCCTGCTTAGGACAGGCGCGTCGATGGCGGCCATGGCCGACGGCCATCGTCAACAGGTCGCGTAACAATCGCGCCCGCAAATCCCGCGCTCAAATCCCCACATAGGCCTGTCGCACACCATCGTTCGCCAGCAGCTCCGCGCCGGTGCCGCTCAGCACGATGCAGCCGTTCTCCAGCACGTAGCCGCGATGTGCCAGGGCAAGGGATTGCGCCACATTCTGCTCGACCAGCACGACGGTGAGACCAGACTCTCGGTTGAGGCCGCCGATCACGCGGAACATCTCCTCGACCACCACGGGCGCCAGGCCGAGGGAGGGCTCGTCGAACAAGATGAGGCGGGGCTCGCCCATCAGGCAGCGGCCGATCGCCAGCATCTGCTGCTCGCCGCCCGAGAGCGTGCCGGCGGTCTGGCGCTGGCGCTCGGCGAGCCGCGGGAAGAGCGCGAAGACGCGCGCCAGATTCCCGCGCAAGCGCGCGCGGGCGCGCGGGATCACCGCGCCCATCTCGAGGTTCTCGCGCACAGTCATGCCGGCGAAGATCTGCCGGCCCTCCGGCACCTGGCCGATGCCGAGGTCGCAGATGCGGTGAGTGGGCTCGCCGAGGATGCTCCTGCCCTCGAAGGCGACGGTTCCGCCGGCCGGCCGGTGCATGCCCGCGATCGCGCGGATCAGCGAGGTCTTGCCGGCGCCGTTGGCGCCCACGATGGCGACGATCTCGCGCTCGCCGACCTCGATCGAGACGCCGTCGAGCGCCTGGGCATCGCCATAGAAGAGATCGAGCTCGCGCACCGACAGCATCAGGCTTGCGCCTCCACCTGCGCGCTCCCGAGATAGCACTCGAGCACGCGGGGGTCGCGGGCGACGGCGGCGGGCGCGCCCTCGGCGATCTTCTGGCCGTGATGCACCACCACGACATAGTCGGAGAGCGCCATCACCGCGCGCATGACGTGCTCGGTGAGCAGGATCGTGATGCCGGTCTCGCGCACGAGATCGCGGAAGCCCAGCACCATGGCGTCGATCTCGGCGGGACGCAGGCCCGCCATCACCTCGTCGAGGAGCAGCAGCCGCGGCTGCGTCGCGAGCGCCCGGGCGGTCTCCAGGCGCTTGCGCTCCGGCAGCGTCAGGCTGGCCGCCGGCACGCGTGATTTCTCGGCGAGGCCGAGCCGCGCGAGCAGCGCATTGGCGACCGCTCGCGCGGCGCTCATGGACGCCGCTCGCTTGAGCGCGCCCACCATTACGTTCTCGGCCACCGTCAGCGCGCCGAACGGCTTCACCAGCTGAAAGGTGCGGGCGATCCCGGCATCGCAGACCTCGTGCGGCCGAAAGCCCGTGATGTCGCGCCCGTGGAAGCGGATGCGGCCGGTCTCCGGCCGGAACACGCCGGCGATGAGGTTGAAGATCGTGGTCTTGCCGGCCCCGTTGGGGCCGATGAGCGCCACGATGGCACCCTCCGGCACCTCGAAGCTCACGCCGTCCACCGCCTGGAGCCCGTGGAAGCGCTTGGAGATCCCGTCGATCGCGAGTAGGGGCCGCGCGCTCATGGGCCGGGCTCCCGCGCCGAGAGCTTGAGGCGCTCGGCGAGCCAGGGCCAGATGCCTCCGGGCTGCAGCACGACGATCGCCAGCAGGACCGCGCCGTAGCACCATTGCTTGATGCCGTCGATGTGAACCGCCGATGTCAGCGCGGTCATGCTTTCGCCGAGCACCGTCAGCACGAAGGCGCCGACCAGCGGCCCGCCGAGCGTGCCGAGCCCGCCCACGATCGGCGCCGACATGAGCTCGACGGAGTTGCCGATGGCGAACACGCTGCTGGGATAGAGGTTGTTGTAATAGAAGGCCTCGATGGCGCCGGCGATAGCGGTCATGGCGGCGGAGAGCGCGACGGCCGCGAGCTTGTACCGGAAGCTGTTGATGCCGAGCGCCTCTGCGGCGTCTTGATCCTCGCGGATCGCCTGCCAGTAAAATCCGATGCGGCCCCGGATCAGCGCGCGGGAGAGCGCGAGCGCCGCCGCTACCAGCCCCAGCATCAGGTAATAGAACATCGCGGGTGGGCCGCGGAGGTTGATCAGATCCATCTGCGTCAGGCTCTTCACCGGCAGAAACAGCCCGCTGGAGGCGCCGATCCAGCCGAAATGATCGAAGAGGATGCGCGTGAACTCGGCGAAGGCGATGGTGAGCAGCGCGAAGTAAACGCCCGTGAGACCGAAACGAAAACTCAGCGCGCCGATCGCCGTACCGGCAAGGCTCGCGACCGCCATGCCGGCGAGCATGCCGAGCCACGGCGGCAATCCGTCGTGCACGAAGAGTGCCGCCGCCGTGTAGGCGCCGAGGCCGACATAGAGCGCGTGGCCGATGGAAAGCAATCCGACATAGCCCATCATGATGTTCCATGCCTGGCCCAGATAGGCCGCGAACAGCACCAGCACCATGACGGACACGACGTAGTTGCTGGCGACCAGAGGCAACGCCAGCAGCACGGCGACCAGGAGTCCGAGGGCCGCCAGGGCGCGCCGCGGCGGTTTCCCGGGCGCGGAAACGACGCTCATGCCGCTCGGCCGAGCAAGCCTTGGGGCCGCACCAGCAACACCAGGATCAAGAGGCCGAAGCTGAACATGCTCTTGAGCGACGGATCGATGAAGAACCCCGCGAGCGCCTCCGAGACGCCGACCAGCAATCCCCCGAGCAGCGCGCCCGGCATGCTGCCGAGCCCGCCGAGGATCACGATGATGAAGGCGAGGAGAGTGTAGTCGGTCGCGAGATAGGGCTGCACGTCCACGAACAACAACAGCAGGCAGCCCGCGGCTCCCACGCATGCAGCGCCGAGGCCGAAGGTGACGGCGTAAAGCCGCTTGACGTCGAGGCCGACGACCTGCGCGCCCAGCTGATTGTCGGCGCAGGCGCGGATCGCCTTGCCGGTGCGGGAAAGCGTAAAGAAGGCCCAGAGCCCGCCGACGCCGACGAGCGCGCCCAAGGCGGCGAGCACCCGCACCTTATCCAGCAGCAGCCCGCCCAGCTCGTAGCTGTCGAAAGCGTAGCCGACTTGCGCGTTGCGCGCGTCCGGCCCGAAGATCATCAGCGTGCTGCTGGTGAAGAGGATGCTGATGGCGAGCAGCACCAGGAACTGATTGTAATGCGGCCGGCCGATCAGCCGGTTGATCAGCCCGCGCTGCAGCAAATAACCCACCGCGAACAGCAGCGCCGCCACCAACGGCACGGCGACCAGAGGATCGATGCCCCAGTGCGCGTTCAGCACGATGGCGACGTACATGCCCGCCACCATCATCTCGCCATGCGCGAAGTTGACCACCCGGATCACCCCGAAGATGACGGAGAGCCCGAGCGCCATCAGACCGTAGATCGCCCCGGTCAGCAGCCCCGCGACCAGAATGTTGAGATCGATCATCGGGTATGGAGGGTCGGTGCGTCCTTCGAGGCGCGCCCATCGCCAAGCTCAGGGCGCTTGCTCAGGATGAGGGCTCTTCTTTGTGCAAGGCTCACTGCCCCTCATCCTGAGCAAGCGAAGCACGTCGAAGTACGCACCAGGGCTGCAAGTATCACGCCCGCTTGTCCCAGCCGGGCATCGGAAAGACCGGTTTGGCCTCGGCGACGTCGGCGGGCAAGACGACCGTCGGCTTGTTCTTGAGGATCTGCACGGAGGCGGAGTGCAGGTCGACGTTCTGGCCCTTCTCGTTGAACTTGATCGTGCCGCCGATCATGGGGCGATTGGAGATGCTGGTGGTCCTGAGTGCTTCGACCAGCGCCTCGGGCTTGGTGGATCCCGCGCGCTTGGCGGCATCGGCGCAGACCAGGATGCCCTCGAAGGAGAAGCCGACATCCAGCTCGAAATCCTGGTCGGGATAGGCCTTGGTGAAGGCGGCCTCCAGCGCTTGCGCGAGCGGCTGCTTGGGATCGAACCAGGGCACGTTCGAGATCACGTACTCCGCGTACTTGCCGAGCACCGTGCGGAACTGCCGCTCGTACATGCCGGGGCTGCCGGGCGAGATGATGCCCATCGGCTCGTATCTCTGCTTCACCATCTCGCGGACCATCAGGATCGGGTCGTTCGACCGGGTGACCGCGATGTGCAAGTCTGCCTTGGCGGCCTTCGCCTTCGCCACCTCGATCGAGAGATCGCGCGCTTGCGGATCGTAGGCGATGGTCTCGACGATCTGGAACGGCAGGTTGAGCTTCGGCATAAGCGCGTTGATGCCCTTGAGCATGGACATGCCGAAGGTATCGTTCGCGTGCATGAGCACCGCGGTCTTGGGCGAGACGCTCGTCGCCTTGAAAAGATCGTTGAACAGCGAGAGCCCGCTGGTTCCCAGCATGATGCTGGTGGGGAAATTGCGGAAGGTGAACTTGTAGCCTTGCTCGGTGATGGCGGGATCGGCACCGATGTTGATCACGAAGGGCACGCCGTTCTGCTCGCAGACCTGGGCGATCGCGGCGGTGGCGCCGGACTCGAAGGCGCCGCAGAGGATATGCGCGCCGTCGCGGATCAGCTTCTCCGCCTGGGTGCGGGCGATGTCCGGCTTCGACTCCGTGTCGGCGTTCATGAGCTCGATGGCATAGCCCATGTCCTTGAGGATCGGCACCGCGAGGTCGCAGCCGCGCTGGCATTGCTGGCCGATCAGCGCAAGGAAACCCGAGCGCGGCAGCAGCACGCCGACCTTGAGCGACGCCGCTTGCGCGCGGGCGATCGGAAATGGCCCCGCGGCCGCGAGCGCTCCCAGGGTGGCAACGCCGGTGCTGAAGCGGCGGCGGGTCAAGCGGCGGGACATGGTGTCCTCCCTGGCTGCGTTCGCGCAACCTTAACCGGCGCGGCGCGCGCCATCAAACGCCTCGGGATCCTGCGAACCGAGAGGCCGAAAATGCGAAGCGATCTTACGAGGACGTCGTGGTCCTCGGGATGGCCAGGTACCGGGCCGCCCGCCCAATCGCCGAGCGCAGTCGAGAGGCGGACGTCGCTGGGTTCCTTGATGGAGTGATTGAGGATGAGCGCCGCCACAGGCTCGCCGTCGACCTCGTAGATCAAATCCGTGGGCGTCCACAGCGCGCCGAAGTCGTCGAAGCTCTCGAAGAGGTTGTGGTCGAAGTTGGCGCCGAACCCGAGGCTCGTGTGCTTCTCGTGTTGTCCGGATAGAACTGCAAGCCCAAGCGCAGTTCGGATCTTTAAGCCTCCTCGATGTCGATCTCGGAGTGATCCTCGCTATTCGGTCAAGATGAAGTCCTGAGTCGGGCGCGACGGATCGCACCGATCCTGACGGAGGGTGCCGCCTCTGCCAGGGTCCTCGAGGCAAAGCCCGCTGCCCTTGACGCGGAGCTGCACGCGACCGCCACCCGCATCCACGACCTTGAAGAGCTCGTTGTCCGGCAGGGGATCGTCGCCGCAGGTCCACTGGATCAGGTTTCCCGGTCCGCCGAGTGTCTTGCCATCTCCCGGCGATGCCGTGGCATTCGAGATGTTCAAGCACAGGCTCTTTTCGCCATTCACCGTGTGGATCGAGTAGAAGCCGCCACCCTGATCGACGAGATTGAACTCCATGTTGGCGAAGCCGCCGTCGCAGGGATAGGGAATGATGCCCTCTCCGCTCCGCGTGGAGTTGCGAGGAATGTTGAGGCATAGCTTCGTCGCGACAGAGGCGATCTGATGCGCACCCTCGATGCTGCTCGACGCCGGGACGGATAATGGCGAGACGCCGTCGACGACATAGGTCGTGATAGACCTCGCCGGCAACGAATCGACGATGTGGGACTTCGGCGAAAGCGAGATGCTTCCCTTCTGCAGATTGACGGCGTCATCCGCCGTCGAGCGATAGACGGCGACCGACGACGGCAGCCCGCCGAACCCGCCGAGGTCGAGATCGTTCGTCATCACGGCATCCCAATTCGTGCTGACGAGCACCAGCCGTTTTGCTGCCTGGGAATAGGCCGCGAGCGTATTGTAGACGCCGCCGGCGGAGATGATCTGGAAGCCCGGCCGAATGAACCGGGTGTACTGGGCGAGAGCGTAGAACTGTTTCTTCGGCTTGGGCGCGCCGCCCTTGGCGTCGAATGCGATCACGTTCCAATCGGGCTGCCAAAGCACCCACGCTTCTGCGCCGAGGTCCCGCAGGTCCGCTCGCACGGAATCCGCCATGAACAAGGCGCCCCACATCTCCGTGCCATCGCCTTGATGAGGAAAGCAGCACCCGAGCTCGCTCATCCAAATGGGCTTGCGGAGCTTCCGGGCCAGAGATTGGTACTGCTTCAGCTTCGCCGGGTTGTGCGCGGGGCCGTAGCCGTGGGCGTTCAGCCTGCCGAGCGCGGAAAGCGACGTCGGACTCAATTGGCTCAGCCCACCAACGGCATCGTCGACATTGTTCATGTCCACGCCCGAGACGAAGGTATCCAGGCCGTCCCGTTTCAATCGGTCGGCCAATATCGGAATGAGTGCGTTCTGCGAAGCATAGGAGGCGGAATAGCCTTCCTGTCTTCCGCCGGCCATCCAACTCAAGTCGGGCTCGTTGAACGCCTCAAGGCTTTCAAAGCGCACGCCCTCCATGTCGCGAAAATGTCTGACGACGGTCGCCAGGTAGGCGACGAAGCTTTCGCGCATGTCGGGCCGCAGATTGTCTTGGCGCGGCGCCGTGCCGCCGGCGGAGCTGCCGCTGACGGTCATCCAGTACGGAGGGGAAACCGAGAACGCCTCGAAAATATCCGCGCCTCGGTTCTTCGCCTCGTGAAGCATGCGCCGCTGCGGCGCATCCCTAGTCCAATCGAAGGCGGCGCCGGGGCCAGCCTGAAACCCTTCCATCTGCGCGTCGGCCCGCATGCTCACATGAGTCGGATCGTCGCCCCCGCCGATGTTGTAGCGAGCCACAGTGAATCCAAGGGTCAGACGCGTCGCCGGGTCGCCGTAGAGCAGGTCCATATATTGGCTCTGGAGCTGCGGATCCTTGATCTGGGCGGGCTGGCGTCCGCCGCCGTAGAGATCGTTCGCCTCCCAGGCCAACGACATGCCCCACCCGCGAAAACTCTGTGCCGGACGTGGAACTACGCGACCCGAATCCGCCGATGCTGGCCACTCCACCAACAGCAAGACGGCCAGGAGCCCGGCTGCAGCTCCCAAACTGCGAGTAATCGCAGTCGAAACAGTCGAAGCCTCTCGCGGCTGGTGTGGGTTCGACCGTCGCGTTGCTGCCCAAATATCTGGTGGATCTGTCACATCGGGCCCAGCGCCAGTTTGCCGGCGCCCGTGAGAGCGCAGCAGCATGTCGAGTATATGAATCCAGAACAGACACCTATCCCCGCCAATCTGGAGGAAACACCCGTCATTGTCCTGTGCGAACAGGCTATTTCTTCTTAGAGAGAGCACGCGGCTCCCGGGCGCGGAACTGCGGCCTCGGGTTGATGTTGCCTTCGCCCCCGGCCCCTCTAGACTGCGCCCGTCGCGTCTTACGGACGGAACCCATGAGTCGGCAAGATCTTTTCCCGCCCATCGAGCCCTATGCCGCGGGCACGCTGCCGCTCGATCCGCCGCACACGATGTACTGGGAGCAATGCGGCAACCCCGGGGGTCCTGCTGTGGTGTTCCTGCACGGCGGTCCCGGCGCGGGGGCCACGCCGACCCATCGCCGCTTCTTCGATCCCGCGCATTACCGCATCATAATCTTCGATCAGCGGGGCGCCGGACGATCGACGCCGCTGGGAACGCTGGTCAACAATTCCACGGCGGATCTGGTCGCCGACATCGAGCAGCTGCGTCGGCATCTCGGCGTCGAGCGTTGGATCGTGTTCGGGGGCTCCTGGGGCTCGACGCTGGCGCTCGCCTATGCGGAGGCGCACCCCGAGCTCCTGCGCGCGCTGGTGCTGCGCGGCATTTTTCTGTGCCGGCGGTCGGAGATCGACTGGTTCCTCTACGGCATACGCGCAATCTTCCCGGAGCCGTGGCGGGCATTCTCCGGCTTCCTGCCGGAGGCGGAGCGCGGCGATCTGCTCGGGAGTTATTATCGTCGACTCACTCATGCCGATCCCGCCATTCATATGCCGGCTGCGCGCGCCTGGAGCGTCTACGAGGGCGCCTGCTCGACGCTGCTGCCGAGCCCCGACACGATCGCGGCATTCGGCGAGGATCGCATGGCTCTGGGCCTGTCGCGCATCGAGGCGCATTACTTCACGCACCATCTCTACACGCCCGAGACCGACCTCGTCGCACACCTCGGCCCGATCCGGCGCGTTCCCGCGACCATCGTGCAGGGCCGCTACGACATGGTCTGTCCGATCATGAACGCCGACGAACTCGCCCGCGCCTGGCCCGAGGCGGAATACATCGTGGTCCCCGATGCCGGGCATTCCGCGATGGAGCCGGGCATCCGCAGCCGGCTGGTCGCCACCATGGAGCGCTTGAAGCGCTTGCCGTAACCGGCTCCGACGCTAAGATGCGGGCGGGGTTGGTAGAACTCGGGGGGAGTGCATGATGCCGAGCAGGGGACGAGCCGCGGCAGCGGCGGTCATGCTCGGGCTGTGTCTTGGCCTCTCTCTCGTGTCACGACCGGCGCGAGCCGAGGATCCCAGCTTCATCGCGGCGGGCGCCGGCGTCTACGACGTGTTGCACAATTTCACGGCA
>DATNIT010000223.1:0-46077 GCA_035604335.1 Allostellaceae bacterium
CCGCGGGTGCCGAGCCGGGCGCGGCCGCCGGCGGTGCGGCTGGTGACGCGGTGCTGGGCGCGCTCTGCGTCTGCTGTACGGGTGCCGGCGGCTTCGGCTTCTCGAACAGCGGCATCACGAAGGTCCAGGCGACCATGATCAGCGCGGTGAGCGCGAAGGCGATGAACAGGTTCTTTTGTTGGTCTTCCATGGGGGCTCTTTTCCGGCCTCGCGTCTCAGCCCGTTAGTGGTGGCCGTGGCGGCAGCCAACCGACTGCTCGCGCCAGCACCGCTCCGGGACAGGGTCATAACCGCTGTCGCCCCAGGGATGGCAGCGCGCAAGACGCCGCAGCGCCAGCCAGGTCCCCGCGAGCGCGCCGTGGCGCTCGATCGCCTCGGCCGCGTAGTCCGAGCAACTCGGCAAGTACCGGCAGGACGGCCCCAGCATGGGCGAGATGAAGAGCTGGTAGCACCGGATCAGACCGCGCAGCAGAAGCGTCAGCAAGGGCATCCTCTCCTCACTCATGCGGCCCGTCGCGCCAAGTTCCCAAGCGGCGCAGCGCGATCTCGAGATCGTCGATCAGCGCCGCATAGGGCCGCTTGGGCGTCTCGGCCCGCGCGATCAGCACATAGTCGAAGCCCGCCACGGCGTGGCCCGCCATGACGCTCGCGGCCGCCGCACGCAGCCGCCGTCGCGCACGATTGCGGACGACGGCATTGCCGATTTTCCGAGTCGCGGTGAATCCGATGCGGATGCCCTCCGAAACGCCGCCGGCGGGAGCGCGGGCCAAGGTCTGGAGGATCAAGCCCGGCGTCACCCACTTGCGGCGCCCACCGGCGACCCGGAGGAAATCCGCCCGGCGCTTGAGGCGCTCCAGCGCCGCCATCGCGCGCGGGGCGCGTCTCCGCTCAGGCGGAGAGGCGCTTGCGGCCCTTCGCCCTCCGGCTCGCAACCACCTTGCGCCCGCCCACAGTCGCCATGCGGGAGCGAAAGCCATGACGGCGCTTGCGGATGAGCTTGCTCGGCTGATAGGTGCGCTTCACGGGGCCCGGACTCCGGCTGCGGCTTCTCAGGAAAACGAGGCCGCTGTATACGGGAGCAGGGGGGCGAAGTCAACGCCGGGCGGCCGCGACCGGCCGTCACGGCAAGGTGATCCGGCTCGGCTCCGGAGCACGTTTAGGATCGCGCGTCGCACGCGAATTTACCCCATGCGGGAGAGCGGTTTATCGGCGATGGACCAGGCAGGAACCCACGCTCCCGAAGGCGCCGGCATCAAGCGCTGGCTGCCGCTCGCTTTGCTCGTGGCGGCGGCTGTCGCGGCCTATCTCTCGGGCGCGCATCGCTATGTCAGCTTCCACGCGCTGGCCGTGCACAGAGAATGGCTCCTCTCGCAGGTGGCCTTGTTCGGTTTCTGGGCGCCATTGGCCTTCATCGTGCTCTACGCCGCGGTCGCGGCGCTCTCGATCCCCGGCGCCACCGTCATGACCCTCACGGGCGGCTTCCTGTTCGGCACCGTCCTCGGGACTCTCTACAATGTGCTGGGGGCCACCATCGGTGCCACGCTCGTTTTCCTGGTGGCGCGATCCGCCTTCGGCGAAGTGCTCCAGCGGCGCGCGGGACCGTTCCTCAAGAAGATCGAGGAAGGCTTCCGGCAAGATGCCGTGAGCTACCTGCTCGTGCTCCGCCTGGTGCCGCTGTTTCCATTCTGGCTGGTGAACCTGGTACCCGCGCTGTTCGGCATGTCGCTCGGCGCCTACGTCGTCTGCACGTTCTTCGGAATATTGCCGGGCGCGGTGGTCTACACCAGCGTCGGCGGCGGGCTCGGCGAGTTCCTGGACCGTGGCGAGAAGCCCGACCTGCACCTCGCCTTTCAGCCTCATGTGCTGCTGCCGCTGATCGGGCTTGGCCTGCTCGCCCTGGTGCCGGTCGCGTACAAGCGCTGGAAACAGAGATCGTGAGCGAGCTGCATCATGCCGACGTCTGTGTCATCGGCGCGGGCTCGGGCGGGTTGACGGTGGCGGCGGGCGCCTCGCAGCTCGGCGCGAAGACGGTGCTGTTCGAGCATCGCAAGATGGGCGGCGACTGTCTCAATTACGGCTGCGTGCCCTCGAAGGCGCTGCTGGCGGCGGCAAAGCGCGTGCAGTCGGCGCGCGAGAATGCGGCTTTCGGCCTCGTGGGTGCGCCGCCCAGCGTCGATTTCGCGGCAGTGATGGCTCACGTCCACGGCGTCATCTCGGCGATCGAGCCTAACGATTCCCAGGCGCGATTTGAAGGTTTGGGCGTGCACGTCGTCCGCGACTTCGCCCGTTTCATCGGGCCCGACACCGTCGAGGCCGGCGAGACGAGGGTGCGCGTGCGGTGGATCGTGATCGCCACGGGCTCGTCGCCGGCGACGCCGCCGATCCCGGGGCTCGACACCGTGCCGTTCCTGACGAACGAGACGGTGTTCGAGAATCGCGTGCTGCCCCGGCATCTCATCGTCATCGGCGGCGGGCCGATCGGCATCGAGATGGCGCAGGCGCACCGGCTGCTCGGCGCCGCGGTGACCGTGCTGGAGGCGCTGCCCCGCATCATGCCCAAGGACGATCCGGAGCTGGTCGCGCTACTGGCCGACCGACTCCGCGCCGACGGCGTGAGAATTCGCACGGGCGTGCAGATTCGCAGGGTAGAGGCCGACGGCGCCGGCGTTGCCGTCACGATCGCCACCGATGGCGGCGAGGAGCGCCTCGCGGGCTCGCATCTGCTGGTCGCCGTCGGCCGGCGCGCCAACTTGAAAGGTCTCGAGCTCGAGAAGGCGGGGATCGCGCTCGACGCGCGCGGCGGGCTCGTCGTCGACCGGCGGCTGCGCACGAGCAATCGCCGGGTCTATGCGATCGGCGACGCCGCGGGCGGGCCGCAATTCACGCATGTCGCCGGCTATCACGCGGGCATCGTGATCCGCAACGCGCTGTTCCGGCTACCCGCCAAGGTCGACTATCGGGCACTGCCGTGGGTCACCTACACGGAGCCGGAGCTGGCGCAGGTGGGCCTCACCGAGGCCGAGGCGCGCGAGCGCCATCCGGGCGACCTCACGGTATTGCGCTGGCCCTTTCACGAGAACGACCGCGCTCAGGCCGAGCGCTCGACCCACGGTCTCGTCAAGGTGCTGACCCGCCGCAACGGCCGAGTGCTCGGCGCCTCGATCCTGGGCGCGCATGCGGGCGAGCTGATCCAGCCCTGGGCCCTCGCGATCGGTCAAGGCATGAAGGTGGGCGCCCTCGCCACCATGATCGCGCCCTACCCGACGCTGGGCGAGGTCAGCAAGCGCGCCGCCGGCAGCTTCTTCGCGCCGAAGCTCTTCAGCGAGCGCACCCGCCGGCTGGTCGGCTTGCTCAAGTATCTCGGCTGACCGGGGCGGGACCATGCCACGCCGCGATCCTCGTGCTAGACTTTCGTCATGAGCAGCAAGGGCCCCGCGGTCTCCGTCCTGACCCGCAGTCTTTCCGCGCGCGTCTTGCTGCTCACGATATTCTTCGTGATGCTGGGGGAGGTGGTGGTGTTTCTGCCGTCCCTCTCGCGGTTCCGCTACAACTACCTGGAGACGCGGATCGCCTCCGCGCGCCTGGCGACGCTGGCGCTCTATGCGACGCCGGACAACAGCGTGAGCCCGAGCCTGCAGAATCAATTGCTCTACCACGTCGGCGCGAGCGGCATCGTGCTGCATCTCCCCAACCAGTCCGCGCTGATGATTGCCAGCGACATGCCGCCTACCGTCGACCGAACCTACGACCTCCGCGATGCCGGCTTCTTCGAGCTGATCGTCGATGCGGTGGCGACGCTGGGCCGCTCCGGCAGCGTCATCCTGCGCGTACTCGACACCGCCCCCAACGAGCCCAAGGTGGTGGTCGAGGTGCTGCTGGGCGAATCGCCCATGCGCACGGAAATGTGGGAGTTCGGCGGCCGCATTCTCGTGCTTTCCATCGTGATCTCGCTGATTACGGCGGCGCTCGTATTCCTGAGCCTGCGGTCGCTGCTGGTGGCGCCCATGCGCCGGATCACCATGAGCATGACGGCCTTTCGCGGGGACCCCGAGGATGCCTCGCGCGTGATCCAGGCGAGCAGGCGCGATGACGAGATCGGCGTTGCCGAGCGCGAGTTGGCGCAGCTTCAGGAGACGGTGCGCCAGGCGCTCCGCCACAACGCCCGTCTCGCGGCGCTCGGCACCGCCGTCACCAAGATCAACCACGATCTCCGCAACATGCTTTCGACCGCGCGGCTGGTTTCCGACAGTCTCGCCGACAGCGAGGCTCCGGAAGTAAAGCGCGCCGTGCCCCGGCTGCTCGAGGCGATCGATCGGGCGGTCGCGCTCTGCAGCGGCACGCTAAATTTCACCCGCGAGGGCGCAGCCCCCTTGCGGCCGCAGCGCTTCCTGCTCGCGTCCATGGTCGAGGATCTCGCCGACCTTCTGGAGTTGAAGGGCGGCGATCGTCCGCTGCTCCTCGATCGGGTGCCCCCCGACCTCGCCGTCGAGGCCGATCGCGAGCAGCTGCACCGCGTTCTCATGAACTTGCTGCGGAACGCCATGGAGGCGGGCGCGCACACGATCACGCTCGGCGCCGAGAGACGGAATGGCGACGTCGCGATCGACGTCAACGACGATGGCCCGGGCCTGCCGCCCAAGGCTCTTGCCAACCTGTTCCTGCCCTTTGCGGGATCGGCCCGACCGGGCGGCACCGGGCTCGGTCTTGCGATCGCTCGCGAAGTGATGCGCGCGCACGGCGGCGACATCGTGCTCGGCGAAAGTACGCAGCACGGCACCAGCTTTCGCTTGAGCCTGCCTCGTATCGGGGCCGCGGACGCGGAGACCCGGCGCGTGGCGGCGCCCTCTAACGCCGCGCGAGCGGAGCGGACCCCCAGCAAGTGACGGCCGGCTCGCGTCGGACCCTATAGAACCGCTTCCAGCGTCGCGTCGAATCGAGCGAAGAAGGCAGCCTCGGTGAATTGGCTGGCGGTCGTGCGGGCGGCGGCACCCAGGCGCCGGCGCAGCTCGGTGTTGGCGAGCAATTCCGACAGCGCGCTCCCCAGGCCGCCGATGTCGCCCACGGCCGCCACCAGGCAATTCTGCCGGTGCTGCCAAATCCCTCGGTAGGACGGGAGGTCCGTGAGGACCAGCGGCTTCCCGAGGGCGGCCGCCTCGAGGACGGCGACCGGTTGTGACTCCGCTCCCGAAGGCAGGCAGAAGAGATCCGCCGGGCGCAGCCAGGCGAGCGCGTCCGCGTTCGACGCCTCGAATATTCTGAAAAGATCGGGTCTGCTCGCGGCGATGCGGCGGGCGCTGTCGTCTAGCCAATAGTACGTCCCTATGATCACGCACTCGACGTCGTCGCGCTGGAGCGCGTCGACCGCGCAAATAAGGTCGCTGTGGCGCTTGCGCTCGTCGATGGTGCCGATGGACACGAGCCGAAACGGCCGTGTCTTGGCGATGCTCGGCCCGGAGAGTGGGACGTCGATGCCGATCGGTATCACGAACAACCGTCCCGGCTCGCGATCGGCGACGAAAGCTCGGTAGATGATGTCTCGCTGGTGCTCCGTCTGGAAGACGATCGCCGCCGCGTCGGCGAACGCGGACCAAGCCGAGGGGGCATCTCGGATGTAGTCGAGGCCGTTCTCGCCCTCGTGGATCCACCAGACCGTCTTGGCGAATTTCGCGGCGGGCGACACGATCGGGGCGGCATGGATCGTGTTGCAGATCACGACGTCGTAGTCCGTGAATTCAGCGGTGATGCGGTGCTGGATCCCGCGCGCCGCGTATTGCTCGCGGAGCGGCCCGTCATGGCTCAGGATCGACATGA
Organism: Allostellaceae bacterium; assembly: GCA_035604335.1. Classification (GTDB taxonomy): domain Bacteria; phylum Pseudomonadota; class Alphaproteobacteria; order ATCC43930; family CGMCC-115725; genus DASZHJ01. The sequence goes on from DATNIT010000223.1 coordinate 5,812, forward strand.
CGTCGCAGGAGTGTCCGCGATCGCGCAGGTGGATCGCGACCCGAAGCATCAACAAGCTCGCGCCGCTGATCGTGTATTCATGATTGATCAGGAGAACGCGCACGCTCTCAGTCCAGCGCCAGCACCACAGCCTTGAGATAGGCGGATTCCGGCAGGTGCGGATGCACGGGATGGTCGGGCGCTGCGCCCGCGCTGCGCAGAAGCCGCGCGCTCCGGCTGGCGTCCTCGAGACCGCGCCGCACAGCCTCCCAGAAATCCTCGGGAGTCACGTTGTGCGAGCAGGAAGCGAGGAAGAGGTATCCCTGCGGCGCCACCACGCCGGCCGCGAGGCGGGCGAGCTTGCGGTATCCGCGCAGCCCCGGTCCCAGGTCCTTCTTGGATTTCACGAAGGCCGGCGGATCGGCGATGACGAGGTCGAACCGCTCGCCGGCGCTCGCGAGGGTCTGCAACTCCCCGAAGGCCTCGCCGCGCCGGAACTGGCAACGCTCGCCGATGCCGTTGAGCGCCGCCGACCGCACCGCGAGCGCGAGCGCCGGCTCGGAGCGGTCGACGCCAGTGACCGCCGCCGCACCCGCGACCGCCGCCTCGATGGCAAAGCCGCCGGCGAAGCAATAGAGGTCGAGCACGCTCGCTTCCTTTGCGAGCTTCGCCATGAAGCGCCGGTTGTCCCGCTGGTCGTAAAACCAGCCGGTCTTCTGCCCGCCGAGCAGATCGACCTCGAAGCGGGCGCCGTTCTCGTGCACCTCAACGGGGCCGCCGAGGCTGCCCGCCGCGACCCTAACGTCTTCCGCAAGCCCTTCGAGCGCGCGAGCGGGGCTGTCGTTGCGCAGGACGATGGCCAGCGGCGCGAGGACGGCCTCGAGCGCGGCCAAGAGCTCGGGCTCCAGACGCATCATTCCGGCGGTGTTGAGCTGCGCCACCGCGACATCGCCGAACCGGTCGATAACCGCGCCGGGAATGCCGTCGGCCTCGGCGTGGACCAGGCGATAGAACGGCTCGTCGTACAGACGCTCGCGGATCGCGAGCGCGCGCTTGAGGCGCTTGATCAGGAACTCCCGGTCGATGCGCCGGCCGGCGTCGCGGTCGAAAAGGCGCGCCGCCACCAGCGTGTGCGGGTTGAAGGTCGCGACGCCGAGCGAGCGGCCGTCGCCCGTCTTCATCGTGACGAGGCTCCCCGGCGTCAGCGCCTTGGCGGCGGCATCCATCTGGACTTCGTTCGAGAAAATCCAGGGATGCCCGTGCAGCGCGCGCTTCTGGTGACCCGGCAGCAGCGTGACGGTCGGGCGGTCGGCGGGATTGTCGGTCATGGCGGCGCAGTCTAGCGGTGCGCCGCTCCGGAGCAAGCTGCTCAGTCGCCGAGGGCCACGCCCTCGCGGCGGGGATCGGCGCCGCCCTCGAGGCCGCGCGGCGTGCGCATGATCCCTTGCAGGCCGCTCTCGAGCGCGTGGCGCGCAACGGCATGACCGCGCGCCCGGAGTTCGGCCGAGATCGTATCGCCGCTCGAGCCGGGCTCGATCTCCGTGTCGGCGTTGCGATTGCTCACGTGGACAAAGTCGATCGCCGCCTGAACGTCGTAGCCCCAGTCGAGGACGGCGATCAGGGTGAGCGCCACGTAGTTGATGATCTCGGGGCCGCCGGGCGAGCCGATCGCGAGCAGGAGCCTGCCGTCGGGACCGAAGACCAATGTCGGAGCCATCGAGCTGCGCGGCCGCTTGCCGGGCTCGACTCGGTTCGCCACCGGCCGTCCGTCCGCCTCCGGGCGGAACGAGAAATCCGTGAGCTCGTTGTTGAGCAGGAAACCGTCGACCATCAGACGCGAGCCGAATTCGTGCTCGATCGTCGTGGTCATGGAGACCGCGTCTCCGGCGGCATCGACGATCGAGAGATGGCTGGTGGAGGGCAAGTCGAGGCTATCGCCATCGCGCCACAGGCTCGCATGGGACGCCGGCGGTGCTCCGGGCTCGGCGCGCCCGTGGTCTTGCTGGAGATCGATCAGACGCGATCGGCTGGCCAGGTACCGGCGGTCGAGCAGCCCCGCGAGCGGCACGGACACGAAATCGCTATCGGCAAGATAGCGGTCGCGATCGGCGTAGGCGAGGCGCGCGGCCTCGACGAACAGATGCACACCCTGCGCGGACATCGGCTTCAGGCGGCGGAGATCGAAGCGCTCGAGCAGGCCCAGGATCTCCACTACCGTCGAACCGCCCGAGCTCGGCGGGCCCATGCCGCAGATCCGATAGAGGCGATAGCGGCCGCAGACCGGCGGCCGCTCCTTCGCTTGATAGCCCGCGAGGTCCTCGGTCGACAAGTCGCCGGGGCTCACCGGCGCATGGGTCACCGCCGCCATTATGTCCTCGGCGATGGCGCCGGTATAGAGCGCATCAGGCCCGTGCTCGGCGATCGAGCGAAGGGTTGCGGCGAACGCGGGATTGCGCAGCAACGTGCCGACGGGCTTCGGGCTGCCGTCGGCGCCGTAGAAATAGCTGCGCGCGGGCTCGAACCGTCCGAGGTTCTTCTCCTCGCTCAGCATGTCGTGGAGCCGCGGCGAGATCGCAAAGCCCGCATCGGCGAGAGCGATCGCTGACTCGAAGAGCTGGGCCCACGGCAATCGCCCATGCCGGCGATGCGCCAGAGCCAACATCCTGAGCGTGCCCGGCACGCCGACGGATCGGCCCCCGATCATCGCATCGATGAAGGCGAGCGGCGTGCCGTCCGGGCGGAGAAAGCGATTGGGCCCAGCGGCGGCGGGCGCGGTCTCGCGGCCATCGTAGCTCTCCACGCGCCGGTCGCGCGCCGACCAGTAGAGCATGAAGGCGCCGCCGCCGATGCTCGAGGACTGCGGCTCGACCAGGTTGAGCACCAGTTGCGTCGCGATCGCGGCGTCGATCGCGCTGCCACCCCGGCGCAGCATCTCGCGGCCCGCCTCGGCGGCGAGCGGATTGGCGGCGGCGACCATGTCGTGCTTGGCGATGACGGGTTGCCGGTCGGCGATGCTGCGGTCGCTTGCCGGCCGCTCCTGCGCCGGGGTCGCGTCTGCGATGACCAGGCAGAGGCCCAGCAGGATAGCCGCAGGTACCAGCGATCGAAGCGGTGTCACCATACCGCGAGACCCTATCGGGTCTGGTTCGGCGCGGCTATGGTGTGCGCTTAAACAGGCAATCCGAACGCGCAGAGCTGCGATGCTCCAGCCGGGCCCTTTGAACCTGATCACCGACGTCGAGGGCATTCAGGTCGGCAATGCCGAGGACGAGCGGGCGCGAACGGGCACGACCGTCGTACTGCCGGACGCGCCGAGCCTGGCGGCGGTCGATGTTCGCGGCGGAGCGCCGGGCACGCGTGAGACGGACGCGCTCGATCCCACCTGTCTTGTCGATCACGTCGACGCAATTGTCTTGAGCGGGGGCTCCGCCTTTGGTCTCGAGGCGGCTTCGGCGGTGACGAATTGGCTGGCCGCGAGGGGCCGCGGCTTTGCCGTCGGATCGGCGGTGGTGCCGATCGTGCCGGCGGCGATCCTGTTCGATCTCTTGAACGGCGGCGCCAAGGATTGGGGCGAGCGCCCGCCCTACGCCGCGTTGGGCCGCGCCGCGGCGGTCGGCGCCGGTCGCCGCTTCAAGCTCGGCAATGTCGGCGCCGGCTATGGTGCGAAGGCCGGTACGCTCAAGGGCGGGCTCGGCAGTGCCTCGGCCGTAGCGGCGGATGGCTTGCAGGTGGGCGCGCTGGTCGCGGTGAACGCGCGCGGCGACACGGTGATCCCGGGCTCGTCCTGTCTCTGGGCCTGGGCCCTCGCGCAAGACGGCGAGGTCGGCGCTCAAATTCCGCCGGCGCGGCCGCTGCCGCTCGAAGAGCCGGAGCCGCCGCCGGCGCTTGCCGGCGGTCACACCACCATTGGCGTGGTCGGGACCAACGCCGCGCTCGACAAGGCCGAGGCGCAACGCGTCGCGATCATGGCGCAGGACGGGTTTGCCCGCGCCATCCGGCCGATCCACACGCCCTTCGACGGCGACACCGTCTTCGTATTGGCGACCGGCCGCTGGCGCCTGCCGGAGCCGCGAGCCGCCGCGCTCCTGCGCATCGGCGCCGCCGCGGCGGATTGCACCGCGCGCGCGATCATGCGCGGTGTCTACGAAGCGGAGAGTCTGGGAGATCTCGCGAGCTACCGGGAGCGCTTCGGCGTCCGGTGAGGCGCGCTCTCAGGTCTTGCGCTTCGCCGCGGCAAGCGGCGGCGCGAACTGCAGGTCGATGTCCCACGGGAACAGGATCCAGGTGTCCTGGCTCACCTCGGTGACGAAGGTGTCGACCAGCGGCCGACCGGCGGGCTTGGCGTAGACCGTGGCGAAATGCGCCTTGGGCAGCATCTCCCGTACCACGCGCGCGGTATGCCCGGTGTCGACGAGATCGTCGATGATGAGATAACCCTCGCCGTCGCCGGCGACACCCTTGAGGACCTCGACCTTGCCGCGCGCGCCGAGCTGGGCGTCGTCATAGCTCGCGACGCAGACCGTATCCACGAGCCGCACGTCGAGCTCGCGCGCCACGATGGCGGCTGGCACCAGACCGCCTCGAGTGATCGCGATGATCCCGCGCCACGGCCCGAGGTCGAGCAGCCGCCAAGCCAGCGCGCGCGCATGCCGGTGCAGCTCGTCCCAGGTGACGGGAAATTGCTTGAGCGGAGTCTTGGCGGGCTCGGGCATGAGTTCTGCCCCGGCGGTCCCGCTCAGCGCACGAAGACCTGAACCTCGTTCCCTTGCGCCGAGGCGCTGGACGTCGCCGAGAGATTGATGCGGTCGGGCGGCAGACCCATGTTGGTGAGCGAGCGCACGACGGTCTCGGCATTGCGCTTCGAGTTGCTGGTGTTGAGGGCCGCCTGGCCGGCGTTGCCTCCGGCCGGCGCCACCGCCACCACGTCGAAGGTGGCGCCCGGGCGGCGATCGAGCGCGCGGCTCACCGCGCTGTAGAGCGCCTGCTCGTAGGCGACATTGGGCCGGTCGAAGCGAATCACCATCAGGGGCTGCCGGCCGGCGATCGCCGGTGTGGCCGAGGCGACCTGCTGCGGCGCCGCGCTGGCAAAGGCGCGGTTGTTGAGGCTGCTGCCGTAGAGCTCGCCGTTCTTGATCGCAAGCGACAGCACCGTCAGGTTGCGCCGCTCGTTGCTGACGTAACTGCTCTGCCGGCTGATGTCCTCGCTGAGATCGTTGAGCAGCCGGTCGATTAGCACCACCGTGCGGTTGCAGTCATTCTCCAGGATCGCGAGTTGGCGGTGATCCTCGTCGACCGCGCCTTGCAAGCCATAGGCGGCGCGAACGGATTCAAGGATGTAGGCCGCGAGCGCGGAATCGCTGGCTGCGGCGTTGGAGATCGTGTTGAGACGCGTGATGTCGTCGCCGAGCCGGCCCAGCGAGGTCTGCGCTTGCGTCCACTGCGCCACGAGCTGCGGATTTCCAGGCGTGGTGCCGATCTGCAGGCGCGAATTGATGGCGGCGACCAGGCTGTAGTAGCTGCCGGCGTCGGAGGCCATGCCCTGGCGCGCCTGTTGCAACTCCTGGTTATGCTGATTGATGTTGCCTTGCAGCCGCTGCAGATCGCCGCGCAGGGCCGAGACTTTCTGGCCGACATAAGTTCCCGTGCTGGCGCCAGGGGTTACCGGCGGCGGCGCATAGTTTCCCGTACCGACCGCCGGCGGCGCCTGTCCGGGCACGGGCGTCTGTGTAATGGGCTGCGCGTTCTGCTCCGCGGGCGAGGGCGGAATCTGCACCGACTCGGAATCGGCCGGTGGATAATCCCCTTGCGAGGAATCCTCGCCCGTCAGCATGTTGTCTATGAAGGAGCAGCCGCAGAGCAATGCGGCGGCAGCGAAGATCACAAGATGCGAGCGAAGCTGCGACATTGCGGTTGCGGGTGTCCCCCTGCTTGCGACGCGGGCATCGATATGCAGCGCCCCCCGGCGCGCGCTCGACGCAAGTGATACCCGCACCTCACGAATCTCCCGGAGGGATATTACGCAATGCCCTTTGGAGCGACAAGCCGCTTTCGTGCGGGCGCCGCGAGCAAGCCCGACCTTGCTATCGCGAGGGGTTGCGAGTAGGTTCGCCCCCTCCTTTGGCCGGCCCCGAGGGCCGCCTGCGGGCGCCCGTAGCTCAACTGGATAGAGCACCAGACTACGGATCTGGGGGTTAGGGGTTCGAATCCTCTCGGGCGCGCCAGTTCTTCTGCATGGATCTCTCGTCAACGCGCGGACATTGGCGCGCTAGCGCCCATGTTGCCGGTGATTGACCCATCCGCGCCGAAATCCGAGGCCTCTCGGCGCTTTTCCCCGGACACGCATGAGGAGCTTGTTATTGCCTTGTGTCCGACGTGGCGCGCGGGTGCCAGACCTCGCGGCACCACCCAATGCATGCTGAGAATGCCGAAGAGATTGCAGTAATCGCCGACGGCGACCGCCTCGACGGCGGCGATTACCGCCGTCACGAGGCGCGATTGGCTCTCGCGCCGCGCCCCGGTCGCGCGCTTGATCGTCATGGCGGCGCCGTCGCTCGGCCGTGAGGATTTGCCGCGGCTCATCTTTGCTTCGCGGTGCCGGTGTCCAGGATAGCCGCAATTCCCTTGATCGGAATGGCGATCCAATCGGGACGATTGGCGGCTTCGTCGGCGAGTTCGTAACAAGCCCTCTCCAGCGTGAAGAGCTGAAGCAAGCGTGTCGCCTCGCGCTCGTCCGCGGGATAGCTCGGGATCTCCGTCTTGAGCTCGCGATAACCCGCCGTGAACGCGTCAACTGTCTCGTCGCGCCACGCCAGGGCCTGCTGCACCGTGGCATCGGCGACCGTGCCGGTGGTGGCTGCGACGTGACGCACCGCGGCCCAGGCGGCGTAATCGAAGGAGCGCAGCATCCCCGCGATGTCGCGGAGCGGAGATTGCTTGGCGCGGCGCTGGGCCAGCGTCTTGGCCGGCTCGCCCTCGAAGTCGATGATGTACCAATCCCTCTGCGCGACCAGTACTTGATCCAGGTGATAGTCGCCGTGGATGCGCGTCTTCATCGCATTGACGGGCTCGCGGGCGAGTGCGTCGATGCAGCTCAGGCATTCTTTCCGCCGAGCAAGCAGCGCGTGCGCCGCCTCGCGGTCGGCCTCGGGCAGGGCGGGAATCCGCCGCTTCAGCGCGGCGAAGCAGGTCTCCGCCTGGCGCCGCGCCGCCGAGCGCCAAGCGGCCATATCCTTGGCGCCGATGGGCTCGGGCGCAAAACTGGGATTGTCTGTTGACGCGGCCAGCGCACGATGCAGCTCCGCCGTGCGGCGACCCAACATCACCGCGAGCTCCCGTTGGTAGGCGTGCGGCAAAGTGGAGTCCGTCGGCGGCTCAGAGGGAGCGGCGGCGACCTGATGTTCCTCGAGCCGGCGCACCACATAGCTCGACATATACGTCCAACCGTCTCCTTGGTTGCGCACGAAGCCGAGCATGACGACCAGGGCCGTCGGGACACCCTGCGCGTCGACGTGCTCGATCGTGCCGTAGAGCGGCGGCGTGTTGGTGAATCCAACCAGGCTTAGGAAGCGCGCCATCTCGATCTCGGGATGCACGCCGCGCGTGATCCGGCGATAGAGCTTGGCGATCAATTGATCGCCGATTTGGATCGAGGAATTGCTTTGCTCGACTTTGAGCCGACGCACGTCCACCGGATTTGGCAACTGCAGGTCAGCCATCCGCGGCGTCGGCCGGCACACGATGGCGTCGGAATTCGCCTTGATCTCCAGATTCTGTCGGATCGCATCGACCAGCGTCAGCGGGAAGGATTCAGTGGCGCTCGCATCGTAGAGTGCGCCCAGCAACCGGCCGCGCCGGACGCGGGCGATCGTGAACGGCAGCAGCGGCCATCCCGGCGTCTCCGTCTCGCTATCCGCGGACACCGCGAGCGGCAGGAAATAGCACTGCTCGCTGCCCTGCGAGAGCGACACGTCGACCGCCGAGAACAGATAGGAGATGCCGGCGACCTTCAACGGCACGCTGAAGGAGAGGCTCGTCCGCGCGATCTTCGCGTCTTTCGCGCCGAACCAGCGCTGCTTGGCGAGGAAGGCCGGGAGCGCATCGGCCTCGAGCTGCTCGCGGGCGGGCTTCGCGAGCAATTCCTCGAGCCCATTGCGGACGACGAGCGTGAGGAGGTCGGGCAACGGCTCCGGCAACGGCTCGTGCCAGCTCGGCAAGCTCGTTTGCTCGGCCAAGATGAACCAGTAGAAGCCATAGCCTGGGAGCGTCAGCAGATAGTTCAGGTCTCCCACGGGCGGAAACAGGCTGCGTCCGCCAAGCTCGACGGGGACGCGGCCCTTGTACCGCGAGAGATCGAGCTCGACGGCCTGGGGTGACCGCGCGAGATTGAACACGCAGAGGATCGAGGTGCCCTCGTGCTCGCGCAGATAGGCCAGGATCTTGCGGTTGCCGGGATAGAGGAACTGCAGCGTGCCGCGGCCGAAGGCGCGCTGGGTTTGACGGACCGCGATTGTACGCTTTGCCCAGCTGAGCAAGCTCGAGGAGTTGCGGGCCTGCGCCTCCACATTCACGGCCTGGAAGCCGTAAATCGGGTCCATGATCGGCGGGAGATATAGGCTCTCCGGGGCGGCGCGAGAGAAGCCGGCATTCCGGTCTGGAGACCACTGCATCGGCGTGCGCACGCCGCTGCGGTCGCCGAGATAAATGTTATCGCCCATGCCGATCTCGTCGCCGTAGTAGAGCACCGGCGTGCCCGGCAGCGAGAGCAATAGGCCGTACATGAGCTCGATCTTGCGGCGGTCGTTCTCCATCAAGGGCGCCAACCGCCGGCGGATCCCCAGATTGATACGCGCCCGACGATCGGCGGCGTAGAAGGTCCAGAGATAGTCGCGCTCACGGTCGGTCACCATCTCGAGCGTGAGCTCGTCATGATTGCGCAGGAAGATCGCCCACTGGCAGCTATCGGGAATAGCCGGCGTCTGGCGCATGATATCGGTGATGGGGTGGCGGTCCTCTTGGGCGATCGCCATGTACATGCGCGGCATCAGCGGAAAGTGGAACGCCATGTGGCACTCGTCGCCGCTTCCGAAATAGGACAGCACATCCTCCGGCCACTGGTTCGCCTCCGCCAGCATCATCCGGTCGGGAAATCGGGCATCGACCTCGGCGCGGATATGCTTCAGGACGGCGTGGGTCTCCGGCAAGTTCTCGTTGCTGGTGCCCTCGCGCTCCACCAAATACGGCACCGCGTCGAGCCGGAAGCCGTCGACGCCGAGGTCGAGCCAGAACCGCAGCACGCTGGTGACTTCCTTGAGCACCCTCGGCTCGTCGAAGTTCAGATCGGGCTGATGGCTGTAGAAGCGGTGCCAGTAGTAGGCTCCCGCACGATCGTCCCAGGTCCAATTCGATTTTTCCGTGTCGCGGAAGACGATCGGCGTGTCCTTATAACGCTGGTCGGTCTCGCTCCAGACGTAATAGTCCCGGTAGACCGAGCCCGGCTTTGCCCGCCTTGCGCGCTCGAACCACGGATGCCGATCGGAGGTGTGGTTCAGCACGAGCTCGGTGATCACGCGGAGATTGCGGCGATGGCACTCACGCACGAGCTCGCGGAAATCACGCAGCGTGCCATAGGAAGGATGGACGTCGCCGTAATTCGAGATGTCGTAGCCATCGTCCCGCAGAGGCGACGGGTAGAACGGCAACAGCCAGATCGCGGTGATGCCGAGATCCTGCAGGTAGTCGAGCTTGCGCGTCAGCCCTGGCAGATCGCCGATGCCATCGTCGTTCGCGTCGAAGAACGCCTTGACGTGCAGTTGGTATATGACGGCGTCCTTGAACCAAACGGGATCGCTGCGGTCGAAGACAACGGAGCGTGATTTGCGCGGCATCGCGGCGATGTCCCGGGGGTTCAGTTCGGCTGCGCCGACACGGGCCGGATCGTGCATGGGGACGCTGGCATGATCAGTCGCCCCGATCGCGGCACGACGCCGAACTTGCAGCCACGGACGATATTGGTCGCGGCGAATTCCCGCCGATCGTGACAAATCTGTGGCGCTCGCCAGCGTCTCACTGACCCGGGCGGTTGCGATCCGCTCCGGTCGCTCGTTACCCCTATTGGATCGCGACGCGAAGCCGGCCGATGCGGCCGGTCGCTGAGAAGCGGAGCACACGGCGCGGCGATCGCCTCAAAACCGAGTTCTCAAAAAATACCCGGTGCCGGAGAACCCGGCACCGGGCAGTGTACCCACAATCCAGTGGGGGAGGGAGGAGGATTGCGGGAGAAACTCTCGTCTCGGCTCAGCCGCCTTGCGCCAGCGCCGCCAGCGCCTGATGCTTGAGCAGGCGCAGCTCGTGAGGACTCGGCGCGTCGATCAAGCCGTCGCTCTTGAGCTGGGTGAAGGTGCGGCAGACCGTCTCCGTGGTCAGGCCGAGATGGTCGCCGATGTCGCTCCGCGTCATCGGCAACGGAATTGTGTCGCAATCCCCGCGGCGGCTGCGTGCGGCAATGCGCAGCAGAAAGCTCGCCAGGCGCTCGCGGGCGCTCATGCGGCCCAGCAACAGCATCCGCGTGCGCGCCTCCGAAAGCTCCGCGCAAACGCGGCCGAGCAGGAATTTGCCCACGCGCGGGCTGCGCGAGACCAAGGCGTCGATGATGCGCCGCTCATAGCGAACCACCGTCGCGTCGTTGACGGCTTCGGCGGTGCACCGGTGCGTATCGAGCGCCTCGACGCCGATGAAGTCGCCGGCCAGGAAGAAGTCCGTGATGTGGCGCCGGCCATCCGCGAGCAGCTTGCAGCTCCGCACGGCGCCGGAGACGACCTTGTAGTAGTAGTCCGCGCTATCGCCTTCGTAGAAGAGCGCCGCGTCGCGCCTCACCAGAACCACGCTCCCAAGCGTGTCGAGGATGCCCAGCTCGCTTTCCCCCGCGTCGTGCGGCGGATCCGGCTCGGCGACGGTCGTCGCTGCGCAAAAGCTGCGCTCGATCCTGCGATGCCCGGCCCTCAGCATGGTGTGCCTCCCCTGGCGCACGGGAGTGTCCGTGCGCGTACAGATCTACCGTCGCGCGAGGCCGGTCGAAATTCGGAATAGTACCTAAGGGATTCTACGTAGCGGCCGTGCGACCGCTGGCGACTTGCGGGCTCAGGCGTCGATCGCGCCGTCGATCGCCGACAGGAGGTCGCGGTCGTCGACCGGCTTCTCGAGGTAGGCCACGGCGCCCAGCTCGAATGCACGCTCCCGGGTCGCTTCGTCGGCGCGGCCGGTGACGATGATGACGGGAAGCCCAAGACCGTCTTTGGCCCGCGAGGCCAGGAAATCGAGCCCGCCCATCACCGGCAAATGCAGATCGAGGATCAGGCAGGCGCGCGGATGCTGGCGATAGGCCGTGGCGAAATCGGCCGTGGAGCCGAAACCCTCCACGCTCATCCCGTGTGCTTCCAAGAGCAGACGAAGCGAATCGCGCACTGCGTCGTCGTCGTCGACAATGTAGATCAAGGTCCCTGCCGCCTTCGTCACTCGCTGCCCCCGTCGGGCGTCTCCCGGCCGGACGAGCGGTCTGCTCGTCGCGCTCGGGGGTCGACCCCACGCAGCGCAGCCAACGGCAACATTACGGGTCCGAGCACCCGCGCGGCATACGTGATTTCCCTTATGGGCCGAGCTCAGGCGGGTTTCGGACCCAGCCCCACGGAGAGCGCCATGCGCACGAGGTCCGAAAGCGTACGGGCCTCCATCTTCTCCATGACGCGGGCGCGATGGATCTCCACCGTCCGCGGACTTATGGAGAGCTCATAGGCGATGATCTTATTGGGCTTGCCGGCGACCAGGGCTTCCAGCACTTCCCGCTCGCGCGGCGTCAGGTGCGCCAGTCGGCCGCCAATCTCGTTGCCCTCGGCCTCGGCGCGCGCCGTCTCGAGCCCGAGGCTGAAGGCCCGCCGGATCGCCGCCAGCATGGCTTGCTCCTCGAACGGCTTCTCCACGAAATCGACGGCGCCCGCCTTCATTGCCTTGACCGCGAGCGGCACATCGGCGTGGCCCGTCATCACGATCACGGGAATCCTCCGGCCCCGGCGGGCGAGCTCCTCCTGCAGCTCGAGGCCCCCCATCCCGGGCATGCGCACGTCGATCACCACGCAGCCGGCGGTCGCCTGCGGCGCGGTGATCAGAAAGGCGTCGGCCGATGGGTAGGCCGCTACGGCGAAACCCGCGGCGCCCAGCAAGAGCGTCAGCGAATCCCGGATCGCCTCGTCGTCGTCGACGATATGGACCGTCCCGTCAGTCGTCATTCCGGGACCCACCGCGGCCCGACCGCAGGGAGCAGGACTGCCAAAAGATGCTTACCTGAGCGCCGAGTCGGTGAGATTCGACCATGGCGTGTAATGGTACACAGCGGATGCAGTACTGCCTAGGGGCCGGGTTGGGGTGACCTCAGCCCCGGGAAGCCGGCGCGTACCCCTTGGCGCTCATGCAACTCGCGATGATGTCGCGGGCATGCCCCTGGTCCTGCATGGCGAACGTCGATTTCTTGGCCTGGAGCGTGTTGTTGCGCTGCCAATCCGTGCCCCTGGTGGCGAGAATGTCCTGGTCGATCGCGGCGTCTTGCCTCGTAGCGGCGTTGGCGAGCGCGCGGCACTCCGCGAGGTCGTCGCCGGCGGTATCCGTGTCGGTCCCAGGCCTGACCCACTGCGGCTTGCTCGAGCACGCCGCTAGGAGCAGGGCAAGGGCAAGGACGGGAAACAGGTATTTGGGGCAGCTCATGCGGGTCTCGGTGTGGAAACGGAACATTAACCGACTAAGCCTTAGAAATCAGCCTGGGGCCCGGTCTTCGCAAGCCCCGTTCGAACGCAGAGCTTCCGCCCATGCCGTTGCCGTACCGAACGCTTGCCATCCTGGGCCTCATCGCCGTAGGGCTCGGCGCCTGTAACGCGTGGCAGGACCGCGCGGAATTCGCGCCGCCCCAGAGCCGATGGCCCTCCACGGGGACCTCGCCGGTGTCCGCAGATGCCGCGCCCCCGCCCATACCGGTCCAGTACTGCTATCGAACGCTGGCGGCGGTGGATTGCTATACCGAGGCGCAGCCCGCCCGCGCCACCGGCTATACCGGCCAATATCCCAAGCCGGCGAACTGAGCGCAATCAACCGAGTTACAGCAGCCCGGCCTGGAAGTCGCGGACGGCCTGATGGATCTCGGCCTCCGTGTTCATCACGAACGGGCCATAGCGCGCCACCGGCTCGCCAAGCGGCTTGCCTGCGACGACCAGCAGCCGCGCAGCGCTCCCGTCGGCGCGTAGCGCTAGGCTACCGCCGTCGCCGAGCACGGCCAGCGCGCCTCTCGGCACGGCGGTGCCGGTCGCGCCGATCCAGGCCGCGCCGTCGAAAACGTATGCAAAACCCGCGTGACCTCGGCGGATCGGGACCTGCACGTCGCTCCCCGGCGGCAAGCTGAGGTCGAGATAGAGCGGCTCGGTCGCCGCGGCGTCGATGGGTCCGCGCTGGTCCGCAAAGCGCCCGGCGATGACGCGTGCGTGGACGCCGTTGGCGAGCGTCGCCTCCGGAATGTCGCTGGGCTCGTACTCCTGATAGCGCGGCGCCGACATCTTGCTCGCTCGGGGCAGATTGACCCAGAGCTGGAAACCTTGCAGCAGTCCGCGCTCCTGCTCGGGCATCTCGGAATGCACGATGCCGCGGCCCGCGGTCATCCACTGCACGCTGCCGGCCGTGAGCAGACCCTTGTGCCCCTTGTTGTCCTCGTGCCGGACACGCCCGGCGATCAGATAGGTGACCGTCTCGAATCCGCGATGGGGATGCTCGGGAAAGCCCGCGATGTAGTCGCCGGGATTGTCCGAGCGGAACTCGTCGAGCAACAGGAACGGATCGAGCTCGGCGAGGCCGGGCTGGCCGATCACGCGCGTGAGGCGCACGCCGGCGCCGTCGCTGGCGGGCATGCCGCGAACCACCCGCACCACGGCGCGCTGGGCGGCATCGGTCGAGATGGCGGTTGAAGTTTCGGTCATGGCAAGCGTCTCCGGCATCGGGGGCGATCTCATCTCGCCCAAATGGGGCCGGGTGGCGCCGGGATCAACGGAGATTGAGCGCATCGTCGGCATGCCTGCCCCGCATTTGTGATCCGCGCGAGGGCAATTGCGCGATCACGTGGCGCTTCTCGTCGACGCTCAGGCGCGGCCACCGCGCGATTTCCTCGATGGTGCGGGCGCAGCCGAGACAATAATGGCTTGCGGGGTCGAGCGTGCAGACGCCGACACAGGGCGAGACCGGCGCTCGCTCGCTCACTTCTTCTGCGGGAGTGGCGTCGCGGGCGCGCTTTGGGCCCCCGCCGGGGGCGTTGGCGGTGCCGGTGGCGGCTCCAGAAGGTCCTCGACCTTCGTGCGGAGCGCGGTCGCCTTATAGGGTGCAATGCCGTAGACCCAGGGCGACCAGCGCTTGTTCAGCGTGTCGGCCTCCGTCTTGACCTTGTCGTCGCCGAGGGCCGTGGCGGAAAGCCGGATCCAATCGGTCTCGCCGAGCTTCGCCAGCTCCACCTTGACCGCAAGGCCGTCGAACGTCGTGAAGGTCGCGGTGCTGAGGCCGTCCTTGGGGAAGGCCGCCTCGCTCGCGCCTTTCACATCGGTGAGGTCGAAGGCTTGCAGCACGGTCGCGGGCTCTACCATGCTGGTGTCGCTCTTGAGCTTGCGGTTCGGCGGCAGATCCCTGACCGCGAACTTGTCCTCGGGCTTGTCGCGGGCGATGGTGAGCGAGGTGCCATCGGACTGCTGGAGCACCGCTTCCTTGGTCCGCTTCTCGCCGACGTCGACGATGCGCCGGTCGAGCCACTGCGCGATGTCGCTGTCGAGGTCGAGCGTGCCGCGCGCGAGCCAGGAGCGTGCTTCCTTCGGGAGCCGCACGTAGACTCCGTCGTTTCCGCCGCCGAGTTCGTCGATGCGGCGCCGGCCCGCGATCACCGAGCCGAGCGCGCCGCCTTGGCCGTCATAGACCTCCACCAGCGCCGATTGGCTCTTCTCCGCGCTGGGGTCCTCGACGTTGAGGCGCTTGTAGAGGCCGGGCTCGGCGGTCTTCGGCTCGACGTAGGTGATCTCGGCGAGGCCCTCCAACATCTTGCGCACCTTGGCGGCGTCCGCGGGATAGCCGCTCTTCTCCGTGACGGTCCAGATGTCGCCCTGACGCACGAAGCTGGCGGTGCCGGTCGATCGCTTCACGATCACCTTGGCGACGTTTTCAGGCTTGGCCTTGACCTGGGGTAGCACCGGCTTGCCCGCCAGCGGGTCCACGGGAACCGCTCCGCTTGTGAAAGACACTGCGGCGGCCGCAACGACGGAGAGCGCCGCCACCGCCATCAACGTGATCACGCCCTTGCTGTGCATGGGGTTACTCTCTCTCCACTCGCTCAGGCGTGCACGGTCGGTCGCTTGCGCCGGTTGATGCGCACCACGCCCAGCACGACGGCGACGAACCCCACGAGGATCGGGATGAAGGCGATATCGAAGAACTCGACCTCGGCCTTGAGGCGGTCGATGTCCTGCCGCAGCGCCCGTTGGACCACGCGCAGCTGCTGGCGCGTGCGCAGCATCTCGCCCCGGAAATTGTCGATCGCCTGGGTCTGCTCGGCGGTCAGGGTGACGGTGCCTTCCTTGTTCTGCTGGATGTCCTTGATCTTGTCTTCGGTCGCCTTGAGCTTGTCCTGAAGCGCCTTCTCGTTGGCGCGGTTCTGTGCCTCGGCGGCGTGCTGGATTCGGTCCACGACGACGAAGGGCCGGGCCGCGGTGCCGCGACTCCTGAGGCTGATGAGATCGTTGCCGCCCGCCAGCACCTCGAGGGCGTTGGCGACGAAATCGCCGTTGCTCGCGGTCGGCACGACCACCTGCTGACCGAAGAACTCCGAGGTCTGCGCCCAGAAGCGATCGTCGAGCAGGTCGGTGTCGCCCACCACGATCACGTTGATCGGCTGCTTCGCCTCCTTGATCTGCGGGACGTCCGCGGGTTTGGTCGGATCGTCCTTCTTGGCGGTGTCGTCTGCCGGCTGAGCGTCGCTCGACTTCTGCTCTTCCTTCGGCTTGGGCGGCCCGTCGGGGAAGGCGGTCTGTGCCGGGCCGCTGATCCGCGCCGCGAGCACATAGCGCTGGCCGGTCGGCTTGAAATCGTCGAGCAGCCCGGCGACGTCCGGCATGCCCTCGACCTTGTCGACCGGGATCTCCTCGGAATCGGTCGAGGTCTGGATCAACGGGACGAAGCTGGTCTTGGCGTCCTTCGTGGGCTTCAAGATTCCGGCGCTCGCCATGTTGATCTGGTCGAGGTCGCCGGTCACGAGGTCGTCATGGTTGAGCGCCTCGTCCTTGAGCTGCAGCCATGCAACGTAGTCGAGCGGCTGGGGCGCGTTGGCGCTGCCGATGTTGACCCGGCGCGCGGCCTGCCGGTCGCCCGCCACCACCTTGGGCTCGAGCTCGACGCCCCAGGCCTTGAAGAGCGGCTCCAGGTCGCTATCGACCGGCTCTCCGCCTTGCTGCTGCGCGTACGGGTTGGGGTGCATTTGCTGGGTCTCGGAATGCGGATCGACGAACACCAGCGCCCGCCCGCCGCCGAGCACGAACTGATCGATGGCGTAGAGCGTCTTGTCCGAGAGTCCCTGCGGATGCACGATCAGAAGCACGTCGATATCAGGCTCGACCTTGTCGAACTCGGTGGAGATCGTGCGCAGCTCGTAGAGCTGGCGGAGTTGGTTCACGATGGCGTACGGCCGGAGCGGCTGTCCCTGCAGCGCCGCCGCGAAATTCCCCTCGAGCGGCAGCGCCGTCACCAAGCCGACCACGGTCTTCTTCGGCCGCGCGATCGAGTGGATCATCTTGGTGAGATCGTATTCGAGGAAGCGCTCGCGCTCGGGCTGGAAGAACGGGATCAGCTCCTGGTCGTCGGTGGAGTTGGTGGCGGCGAGGCCGAAATAAACCTTCTCGCCGCCCTGCTCGAGCGGCACGCCCTGCAGACCCAACGCCACCGCGCGGTCCTCCTCGGGCGAGAACGGCTCGGGATCGATCGCCTGCAGATCGATCTTGCCCTGTGCGCGCGCGGCGTATTCCTCGAGCGTCTCGCGCACGCGCTGGGCATAAATGCCGTAGGAGGGAATCTCGTCGCCGAGCCGCCGCGAATAATAGAAGCGCAGCGTCAGCGGCTCCTGGATCTCGGCGAGGGTGCGCGCCGTGCCGTCGGAGAGCGTGTAGACGTGGTCGGCCGTGAGGTCGATGCGTGCGGAGCGCAAAACGTGGTTCGCGATCACGTTCACCGATACGAACAGCACCGCCGCAGAGCCGAGGCTGAGGAGTGCCAGAGTGCGGCGCGAGAAGGTGGGAATGGTCATGCCCGGCCCTCAGTCCGCCTTCTTGAGATCGACGATGATCGCATTGGCATAGAGGAAGAAAGCGATCACCGAGAGGAAGAACACGGCATCGCGCAGATCGATGACGCCGCGGATGATCGCGTTGAAGTGCGTGAGGAAGCTGAAGCCGGCCACGGTGCTCAACACCGCCTCGGGCGCCCAGCCCTTGATGAAGCCGAGCACGATCGGCGATCCGCTCACGGTGAAAACGAAGCACGCGGCGGCGGTGACGACGAAGGCGATCACCTGGTTCTTGGTGAGCGCGGAGAGGCAAGCCCCGATCGCCAGGAAAGCACCCGCCATGAGGAAGCTCGCGATGTAGCTCGCGAGGATCACGCCGTTGTCGGGGTGGCCGAGGTAGTTGACGGTGATCCAGAACGGCATCGTGAGCGCCAGCGCGATGCCCGAGAATGCCCAGCTCGCCAGGAATTTTCCGACCACCGCCTCGGTCATGGAGATGGGCAGCGTCAGCAGCAGCTCGATGGTGCCGCTCTTGCGCTCCTCGGCCCAGAGCCGCATGGCGAGCGCCGGGATCAGCACGAGGTATAGCCAGGGATGGAACGTGAAGAAGGGCTGCAGATCCGCTTGACCGCGGTCGAAGAAGTTGCCGACGAAGAATGCCAGCGACCCCGCCAGCACCAGGAAGATCAAGATGAAGACGTAGGCGAGCGGTGTCGCGAAGTAGCTTGCGAGCTCGCGGCGGACGATGACGGCGATGTGACCCATGGCGATGCAGAGACTCAGGCCGCTGTCGCGGTGACGGTGCGGAACACGTCGTCGAGACGGCCCCGCTCGACCCGAAGACCCGCCACTTCCCAGCGCATCGCGCGCGCGAGATCGGCAACCTCCGCGACGATGGAGCGGCCGTCGCGCGCAAACACCATCAGTGCGTCACCCTCGTCGTCATCGGCGGGCTCGACGGATGCCACGCCGGGAAGCCGTGCGAGCGCCGCCGCGACTTCGCTCGACGGGCCGGCGACCTCGATCCTCACGGCGTTGTGATGGCGCGAGCGCTGCGCGAGCTCTTCGGGCGTGCCGTCCGCCACCAGCTTGCCGTTGGCGATCACCACGGCGCGGCTGCAGACGGCGTCCACCTCCTCGAGCAGGTGCGTCGAGATGATGATTGCCTTCTCCGGCGCCAGCACGTTGATGAGCTTGCGCACCTCGTGCTTCTGGTTGGGATCGAGCCCGTCGGTGGGCTCGTCGAGGATCAGCACCGGCGGATCGTGCAGCAACGCCTGCGCCAGGCCGACGCGTCGCTTGAAGCCCTTGGAGAGCGTGTCGATGGGCTGCGCGAGCACGCTTTCGAGCGCCGTGCGCGCGATCGCGGTCTTGATCCGCTCGCGCGCCTCGGCGCCGCGAAAGCCGCGGATATGCGCCACGAACTGGAGGAAGGCGGGTGGCGTCATGTCGGGATAGCAGGGCGCGCCCTCCGGCAGGTAGCCGATCCGGCGCTTGGCCGCGATCGGATCCTCGGTGATGTCGGCGCCGCAGACCACCGCCGTGCCCGAACTCGGCGCCAGGAAGCCCGTGATCATCTTCATGGTGGTGGATTTGCCGGCGCCGTTCGGACCCAGGAAGCCCAGCACCTCCCCGCGTTTCACGGCGAGAGAGACGTCGTCGACGGCGAGAATCGGTCCAAAATGCTTCGTGAGGCGGCGGACCGAGATCATCTCGTCCGGCCGCGCCGCGTCGATCTTACTGCTCGCCAAGGCTCTCCCTCCGACCGCGTTCTGCGCCAGCGTTTCCGGACGACACGTCACACGCGTCGGATTCGCCGCGCGGCGGCCTCGTTTGCAACTTAAAACGGTGTAATGTGTCGGCGCGCGCGAGGCAAGGGCGGGGAAGAGTGTGATCCGGCGGCTGCGCTTGGCTTCGGGGCTCGTCATGTTCCTCTACGTGACGACACACTTCGTCAATCACAGCCTGGGCCTGGTCTCCGTCGAGGCGATGGATGCCGCGCTCCAGCGAATTTACAAGGTCTGGGCCAGCGATCTCGGCACGCTCGCGCTCTACGGTGCCTTCTCGATCCATTATTGCCTGGCGCTTTGGGCGCTCTGGCTGCGCCGCTCGCTCCGGATGCCGCTCGCCGAGGCGCTCCAGCTGGTGCTCGGCTTCTGCATTCCGTTCATCCTCACGTCGCACGTGCTGCATACGCGCGTCGCCGATACCTTTTATGGCGCGGACTACGGCTATTATTCCTCCCTGCTCTACAATTTCTACGTGGCGGACCCTTGGGCCGGCGTGCTCCAGCTCACCGTTCTGGTGATCGCCTGGGTGCATGCGGTCATCGGGCTGCGGTTCTGGCTCCGGCTCAAGCCCTGGTACGAGCGCTGGCAGCCGCTGCTGTTCGCCTTCGCGCTGCTGATGCCGACGCTCGCGATCCTCGGTTACGCCGAGGGCGGCCGAGAGGTCCTCGCCATGTCCGAGAACCCGGCCTGGGCGGCCGAGCTCAAGGCTGCGCACCCCAATGCGGCGCCGGAAGACGTTGCGTTCGTCGACGCGCTCGTCCTCTGGGTGCGCGAGGGGTTCTTGGGCGCGCTCATCGCGGTCCTCGTGGCGCGTATCCTTCGCTGGCATTGGCAACGCCGGCGCGGCGTCGTGCGCCTGACCTATCCCAGCGGCCGCATGGTCGAGATCGTGCCGGGTATCTCGGTGCTGGAGGCGAGCCGACTCAACGGCATCCCGCACGCCTCCGTCTGCGGCGGCCGCGGCCGCTGCTCGACCTGCCGCATCCGCGTCGCGGGCGAGCCCGACGCCGTGCCGCCGCCCGCTCCCGAGGAGCTCAAGGTCTTGCAGCGGGTCGGCGCCGCTCCCGACGTGCGGTTGGCCTGTCAGCTCCGGCCCGTCGGCGACCTGCGCGTTACGCCGCTGCTGCCGGCGACGGCTCAGGCGCGCGACGGCTTCCGCCGACCGAGCTATCTCACGGGGAGCGAGCGCGAGATCGTGATCCTGTTCGCGGATCTCCGCGCCTTCACCAAGCTCTCCGAGCAGAAACTGCCTTATGACGTCGTCTTCCTGCTCAACCGGTATTTCGCCGAGATGGGCCACGCGGTCGAGGAGGCTGGCGGACTGATCGACAAGTTCATCGGCGACGGTGTGATGGCGCTCTTCGGCCTGGATCGCGGCGCCGAGGCCGGCTGCCGCGAGGCGCTGGCGGCGGCGCGGTCGATGTCCGAGCGCTTGGCTCATCTGAACGAGACTCTGTCGCACGATCTGCCGGAGCCCCTGCGGATCGGTATCGGGATCCATACGGGCCCCGCCATCGTCGGCGAGATGGGATACGGCCGCGCCATTTCGGTGACCGCGGTCGGCGACAGCGTCAACACCGCGAGCCGCCTCGAGGGCCTCACCAAGACCTATGGCGCGGAGCTTGTGGTCTCCGAGCAGGTGGTAGTGCGCGCCGGCCTCGACCTGAGCCAAGCCGAGCGCCACGAGCTCGAGATCCGCGGCCGCGTGGAGCGCCTCGCCGTGCGCACGCTCAAGAGCGCGCGGGACCTGCCGGGGTCGGCGCGGGTGCCTTCGGCCGCTTGATCACTGCGAGCACGACGCCGAGTCCGATGAGCGCGCTCGCCACCGTGAGCGACCAAGTGAGCTGCTCGCCGAGCAGCGTGGTGGAGAGCACGAGGCCGAGAGCGGGAATGCCGAGGAAACCGAGGGAGCTCACCACGCTCGGCAAGTCGCGCGCGACGCTCACGGCGGCCCAGGTCGCGAGCGGGCCTGCGATCACGCCGACATAGAAGAGACCGCCCAGCGCGGGAAGGCTTGGCTCGATGCGGCCGCTGGGCTCGAGCAGCGCGGCCAGCGGCACCAGCAAGGCCGCGCCCATCAGCATCTGCCAGGGCAGCACCTGCAGGGGCGAGAGGTCCCAGACATGGCGCCGAGCCTGGAAGATCGCGAGCGCCCAGCCGAGCGCCGCCAGCAGCAGAAATCCGTGTCCCAGCGCGATGCCGGGGATCGACCAATCGAGTGCCCAGGGGTTGGCCAGGACGACCACGCCGACGAGACCGGCCGCCACGCCGAGCCAGCGGAGCGGCGGGATCGGCTCGCCCGTGAGCAGCGCCAGCGGCACCAGCCACAAGGTCGTGGTGCTCGACAGCACCACCGACCGGCCCGCTGGCAGCAAGCTTAAGCCCAGATTGGTGAGCGCAAAGAAGGCCGCCAGCTGCAGCGCGCCGACGGAGACGATAATCGGGATCTCGCGCTTGCCGGGCCAGCGCCATTGCCCGAGCGCGACGACCAGCACGATGGCGGCCGCGCTGCTCAGCACGGCGCGGCCGGCAGCGAACCAGAGCGGCGTCGCGTGCGCGAGCGCAATCTTGTTGATGGGCCAGCCGACGCCGAAGAGACCGACGGGCACCGCGAGCAGGAAAAGCGCGTGGCGGTACGGGGCTCGGTCGCGCGAGTCGATGGGGGCTCGCATTTTGCGCAAGTGTTTGGAGGAGCCAGAACGCCCTATGGTACTGCGCACACGGCCGGAGGAAAATGGCTGGTGCTGAGGGCACGTGCGATGTCGTCGAATAGGATATTCGGGCTTCCGATCTCGTGCTTCTACCGCGGCGGCAAGGCCACGGCTCTGGGTAAAGCGTTCTCGCGTTTCTGGGCAGCCTGGGCGTCCTTGGGCTTGCCGCCGTGGCGGCAGGTGAGTTTGGAATTGACCGGGAGGAGAACCGGCCGGCCGCGCACGCTCGCGGTCGTTATCGCCAAGCACGACGGCCGGGACTATCTCGTGTCGATGCTCGGCGAATGCGAATGGGTGAAGAACGCGCGCGTTCGGCCCGACGCCACCGTCGTCGGCGTCCGACGGCGCAAGGCGAGGCTGGAAGAAGTCGCCGTGGACCAGCGAGCGCCGATCATCAAAGAGTATCTCCGCCTCGCGCCCGGCGCCCGGCCGCACATCGGCCTCGGCAAGTCAGCAACCCCTGTGGAGTGTGAGCGCGTCGCGCCGCATCATCCCGTGTTCCGGATCCTCTATCAGGACGATCCCGCTACAGCCGCCGCTCGATCTCCTCGACGATCTCCGGCGCCAGCGGCTTGACGGCGGAGGGCCAGGCGCCCGCGAGGCTGCCGTCGGGCGCGATCAGGTATTTGTGGAAGTTCCAGCGGGGCACGCCGGCTTCGCCGAGCTCCGCCTCGATCCAGCGATAGAGCGGATGCGCCTCGGGTCCAAGCACGCGCTCCTTGCCGGCGAGCGGGAACGTGACGTGGTAGTTCGTCGCGCAGAACTCTTTTATCTCTTTCGCGGTGCCGGGTTCCTGCGCGCCGAAGTCGTTCGACGGCACGCCCAGCACGACAAGACCGCGGCCGCTGTAGCGCTTATGCAGCGCCTCGAGCTCCGCATATTGCGGCGTGTAGCCGCAGAACGAGGCAGTGTTCACCACCAGCACCGGCTTGCCGCGGTAGCGCTCGAGCGGCAGGGGCGCGCCGTCGATGGTCGCGAAAGAGAAGCCGTGCGCGTTGCTCTCAGCCATATCGTTCCTCCGTCCAGGGATCGCCGCGCATGTGGTAGCCGCGGGCTTCCCAGAAGCCTGGCTGGTCCGCGGCGAGAAAGGTGATCCGCCGGATCCACTTCGCGCTCTTCCAGAAGTAAAGCTTCGGCACCACCGCGCGCACGGGTCCACCGTGCTCGCGCGGGATCGGCTTGCCCTGCCAGGAATGCGCGAGCAAGACGTCCTCGTCGTCGAAATCGGCGAGCGGCAGGTTCGTGGTGTAGTCGTCGTAGCTCGTGAACATCAGGAACTTGGCCTCGGGCCTTGGGCGGACCGCGCTCAGCAGGTGACGGGCCGAGACGCCCTCCCAGGCGTTGTCGTAGCGCGACCATTGGGTCACGCAGTGGATGTCGGAGGTGTCGCACGTTTGTGGTTGGGCGCGGAACGTCGTCCAATCCCAGGCAATCGGCCGCTCCACCAGCCCGTCGGCCGCGAGCTGCCAGCGCTCGAGCGGCACGTCCGGCTGGACGCCGAGATCGAGCACCGGCCAGTCCTTGACCTCGCGTTGTCCCAGCGGCAACCGTTCTGCCTCGGGTCGGGTGTGCCGGCCGGTCAGCAGGCGGCCCTCGCGCGCCCAGCGCTGCTTGCTCTCCACCAGCTTCCTGCGCGCTTGACCCAGCGGACCCGGATCCTCGTTCGACATGCCGGCGGCCCTCTTCGGTTCGATGTCTCCAAGATAGGTATTCCGGGCCGCCGGTGCAGCCGCATTTTCGCGCGCGCGGGCATTCTCGGGTTGCGCCGCCTCGAGGGAGAGGGCAAGACTGACTCTCCCACGGCCTCCAGGCTCTCTCTGCCCTTTGCCTGTCACCCTGCTCTACCTGATCAAAGGCGTTTTCGTCGGCATGGTGATCGCCGTACCGGCGGGGCCGGTGGGCGTGTTGTGCGTGCGGCGCACCTTCTTCGAGGGCGCTCGGTTCGGCATCGTCTCGGGGTTGGGGGCCGCGGTCGCCGACGTGATCTTCGGGATCGTGGCGGGGCTCGGCCTCACCGTGGTGCGCGACTGGTTGCTGGGCTATCAGGAATGGCTGGGCGCGCTCGGTGGGCTCTATCTGCTCTTCGTCGGCGCGCGCGCGTTTCGCAGCCGGAGCAACGTCGATCCGCAACCGCTTCGGGGCGAGAACCTGGCGGCGGCTTTCGCCTCCACTTTCGCGCTCACCATCACCAACCCCATCACCATCCTCGCCTTCGCCGCGATCTTCGCCAAGGTCGGTTTCGACAGCGAAGGCGGCGCGAGCCTGATTCTGGTCTGGATACTCGTGGGCGGTGTGTTTGTGGGCTCTTTGGTCTGGTGGCTCGGGCTCTGTTTCGGCATCGCGGCGTTGCGGCGCTTCGCTCATATGGAGCATTTCGCCTGGGTCGATCGCGTATCCGGCACGGTGCTCATCGTGTCGGGCGCTGGCCTCCTCACCAGCGTCGCCCTCAACGCCGCGGGCGTGCCTCTTTAAGATTCTCGCTGACGGGTTGACGCCGGCGCCGCCGGCGCCTCCAATCTCCGCGCAGATCGTCCGCGGAGGCATGCATGGTTTACATACCCAGCCATTTCGCCGAGCCTCGCCAGGAGGTGCTCGCCGATTTCATCCGGGATCACAACTTCGGGATCCTGGTCACGGCCGGCGCCGCCGGCGTGACGGCGAGTCACATTCCCTTTCTCTACGACGCCGAGGGCGGCGCGCACGGCACGCTCTGGGGCCACCTCGCGCGCGGCAATTCGCAGCTCAAGGATCTCGGCATGGGTCGCGAGGCGCTGGCGATCTTCGAGGGGCCGCACGGCTACATCACGCCCCGTTGGTATGCGACCCATCCGGCCGTGCCGACCTGGAATTACAGCATCGTGCACGCTTACGGCACGGTCGAGCCGATCGAGGACGTGAGCGAGCTCGAGCGGCTGGTGGCGCGGCTCGCCGATCACCACGAGGCCGGTGCGGCGGCGCCGTGGCGGCTTGCCGACCAGCCCGAGAAATACCGCCAGGGCATGCTGCGCGGCATCTCGGGCTTCGCCATCCGCGTGACGCGCCTCGAGGGCAAGTTCAAGCTCAGCCAAAACCGCGACGCCACCGACCGCGCCCGCGTCGTCGCGGCCCTCCGCGCTGAGGGAAGTATCGAGCTCGCGGATCTAATGGCGAAGCGCGAGGCGCAAAACACCACGACGGTTTCATGAACCCGTGCGTCCTTCGACTCGCGATGCTTTGCATCGCGGCTCAGGATGAAGGACATGGTTGAGGCACCGAGAAAAGCTCTTCATCCGGAGCCGTGCGCGGTGGCGCACGAGTCGAAGGACGCGCGGTGTTGATGCGGCAACGGGAACTCGCCATCGGTTTGTGCCGGCGACTCTGCGGCGGCTTCGCAATCCTCGTGCTTGCGCTCTCGCTCCTGGTGTCGGCGGCCGGAGCGCAGCAGGCCGGGAAGCCCGAGGCCGTCAGCACGGACGAGTTGCAGCGGCTCGTCAACTCCCTCGAGAACGAGAAAGATCGCGCGAGCCTCGTTCAGCAGCTGCGGGCGCTGATTGCTGCGGAGCGCAACGGCGAACCAGCACAGCCTCAGGCGCAGCAACAGCCTGGCTTTTTCAATACGCTCTCCAATCAGCTCGACGCGATCAGCGGCGAGATTCTCGCGACGGCGGGGGCGATCGTCGACGCGCCCCGGCTCGTCGGCTGGATCGAGGAGCAGGCGAGCGATGCCCAGGCACGAGAGCGCTGGCTGGAGGTGCTCTGGCACCTCGCGCTGATATTCGGGCTTGCGGTGCTGGCGGAGGCGGTGGTGCGCGCGATCCTAGCCCGGCCGCGCGCTGCTCTTGCCAATCGGTCGAGCGCAAATGGCGTGGTGCGAGTGGCGCTGACCGTTCTGCGAACCGTGATCGACTTGTTGCCGCTGCTGGCGTTTGCGGCCACCGCGTATTTCGTGCTGCCCCTGCTGCAGCCGCGCATCGAGACTCGGCTGGTGGCGGAGGTGATCATCCGCGCGAGCGTGCTCGCCCGCGCGCTGCTCGCGGTCGCGCGCGGCCTTCTGGTCTCGTCGAGCGCGCCTTCGGCGCTTCTCGGCGCGCGCGAGGAGACGCGGACCTACCTCTACATCTGGACGCGCCGTTTCGTCGCCTGGACGGTCTACGGCTACGCCGTCGCGGAAGCGGCGTGGTGGCTGGGCGTGCCCGGCGGCATCTACACGACGCTGCTGAAGAGCGCCGGCCTGGTCTTGGCGGTGCTCGCCATCATCTTCGTGCTGCAGAACCGCCAGTCGCTGGGCGGAGTCATCCGGGGACGGCGTACCGGGCCCGAGGAGGCAGCTTCGCGGAGCGGTTGGCGGATCCTCAGGCATCGCCTCGCGGACGCTTGGCACGTGCTGGCGATCGTCTACATCGTCGGCATCTACGCGGTCTATGCGTTGCAGATTCCCGGCGGCTTCGCCTTCCTGCTGCGGGCAACCCTTCTCAGCATCGTGCTGGTGCTGGGGGCCGGGATCCTCGTGCGCATCGTCTCGAGCCTCGCCGACCGCGGCTTCGCCATCCATCCGGATCTCAAGACGCGGTTTCCGACCCTGGAAACCCGCGCCAATCGCTACGTGCCCGTGCTGTCGGCGGTAGCCTCCGCCGTCATCTATCTGTTCGCGGGGCTGGCGCTGCTGCAGGCCTGGGGTGCCGATATTCTCGGCTGGTTCGCGTCCGGGCTCGGCCGCCAGGTCGCGGGCTCGGTGGTTTCGATCGGCACCGTGATCGCGGTCGGGATCATGGTGTGGGAGCTCTTCAGCTCCGCGATCGAGCGCTATTTGGCAGGGCTCGGCGAGGAAGCGGCGCCTTTGCCCCGGAGCGCGCGCGTCCGGACACTGTTGCCGCTCCTGCGCACGGCGATGATGGTGCTGATCGTCACGATGGTGGCGCTGATCGTGCTTTCCGAGATCGGGGTCAACATCGCCCCCTTGCTTGCCGGCGCCGGCATCGTCGGCATCGCCATCGGCTTCGGCGCGCAGGCGCTGGTGAAAGACATCATCACGGGCCTCTTCATCCTGATCGAGGACACGCTCGCGGTGGGCGACGTCGTGGACGTCGGCAACGGCCATGCGGGCGTGGTCGAGGGCATCTCGATCCGATGCCTCAAGCTCCGCGACGCCGCCGGAACCGTGCACACCGTGCCGTTCAGCGACGTGACCGCGGTCAAGAACCTCACGCGCGACTTCGCGTTCTATGTGATCGACGTCGCGGTCGCCTACAGCGAGGACACCGACCGGGTGGTCGGCGTGCTCAAGCGCGCGGCGGAGGAGCTCAAGGCGGATCCCGCCTTCGGCCCATTCATCCTGGCGCCGCTCGAGGTGATCGGGCTCGATCGCTTCGAGCCGTCCGCGGTCATCATCCAGGTGCGCCTCAAGACGCTGCCAAGCCGGCAATGGTCGGTTGGTCGCGAGTTCAATCGCCGTCTCAAGAAGGCCTTCGACGCCGCCGGCATCGAGATCCCGGTTCCGCATCGCAAGGTCATTTTCGGCGGAGGGCGCGGCTCCACGCCGGCAAAGCCGGAGGCGGAGCCGAGCTGACGCGGCTCAGCTCTCCAGGCCGCGCATGAGGCGCTCGAGCGCCTCCGGATCGCGGGCCGCGAGCACTTGGCGGGCGACGGCCAGCGAGAAGCCGGCGCGCGCGAGAGTGGCAAGATCCTTTCGTCGAAAGTCGCCGCGCGCGCCGGCGGCGCGATAGGGGCCCAGCCGGCGTCTGCGCGCGAGTACACAGGCCGCGGCGAGCTCGCTGGTCTCGCCCTCGGGCTCGATGGTCTCGAGCGCGTCCTCGACGAAGTCGCGCTCGACGCCCTTGGCGGCGAGACGCTGACGGATGCGCTGGCGCGAGTTGCCGCGGCGCTGCAGGCTCTGTGCCTGCGTCTCGGCGAAGCGCCGATCGTCGAGAATCGCCGACGCGAGGAATCGCGCGATCAACGTCTCGACGTGTCGGCGCGCTCCTTCCGCCTGCGCCTCGTCGACGCCCAGGATCTCTGCGCGCTTGATCCGGCGCAACAGCACACGGCGCAGCTGCCCGCTCGATGCGGCGTACCGCTCGAGGTAGTAGAGCGCCGATTTCTCCAGCACGGAGTCGGTGATCGCCGGCGGTCGGCGCGGGGGGCGAGGCGGCATGGCCGGCATGGTTATGCCGCCACGAACAACTTAGCAATCGAGCCTACTTTGGGATGAGGAGCCGTTAACCATGATTTGGTTCCATCAGCGGGACGACTAAGAGAACCCGAGCATCGTTTCGAATACGAAACAATCAATCAATTAACCATGCTCTCGCGGCCATTCATTCCGAACGCGAAACGATCTCGGGAGGAGCCGATGGACGCGGCGCCCAACTTGCCGCCGGTCCCGCGCGCCGCGTATGCTCCGCCCCATGTCTCAAACCCCTTTTCTTGCCGGCCCGCCGCGGCTGCGCTCCTTCGGTGCCGTCAACTGGATCGGTCTCTGGACGCTCTACATCAAGGAGGTCCGGCGGTTCCTCAAAGTGTTCATGCAGACGGTGGCGGCGCCGGTGGTGACGACGCTGCTGTTCCTGGCGATCTTCCTGCTCGCCCTGGGCGGCGGCGGGCGGCAGATCGCGGGCATCCCTTATGTCGAGTTCCTGGTGCCCGGCCTCGTCATGATGGCGATCACGCAGAACGCGTTCGCGAACACCTCATCCTCGCTGGTGATCGGCAAGATGCAGGGCAACATCGTCGACGTCCTGACGCCGCCGCTGAGCGCGATCGAGCTTACGCTGGGACTGGCGCTCGGCGGCGCCACGCGGGGCGCGGTGGTGGGGCTCGCCGTCGGCTTGGTCCTGACGCCGATCGCGGCCATTCACGTGGCGTCGGTCGCCGCGATTCTGTTCTACGGCATCGCGGGGTCGCTGATGATGTCGCTGCTCGGCATTATCGCGGGGCTTTGGGCCGACAAGTTCGACCACATCGCGGCGGTCACCAATTTCGTGGTGATGCCGCTCACCTTCTTGTCCGGCACCTTCTATTCGGTCGGACAGCTGCCGGAATCCTGGCGCCTGGCGGCGCATCTGAACCCGTTCTTCTACATGATCGACGGCTTCCGCTACGGCTTCACGGGCGCTGCGGAAGGCTCGCTCGCCGCCGGCGCCGCGCTGATGGCGGCGCTCGACCTCCTCTTGCTGGCTTGGTGTCATCGCCTGTTTGTGACAGGCTACAAGCTGAAAGCGTGAGCCATCGCCGACGGGACGCGCCGATGCGGGCCGAGATCCGGTCTTTCTTCGATAAGGCCACCAACACGGTGACGCACGTGGTTCACGGTGGCGCGGGTACGCCCTGCGCCGTGATCGATCCCGTGCTCGACTACGACAGCCGCTCCGGGCGCACGAGCACGGTCTCTCTCGAGCTCATCGAGAGCTTCCTCGACGAGGTGAAACTCACCGTCGCGTGGATCCTCGAGACCCATCTACATGCCGATCACATGACCGGCGCGCGGCGACTCAAGGAGCGGCGCGGCGGGAAGACTGGAATCGGCTCGGGCATCGTGGAGACCCAACGGCGTTTCGCGGCGCTCTTCAATGCCGAGCCCGGGTTCAGGCCTGACGGCAGCCAATTCGATCATCTGTTCGCGGACGGCGAGCGCTTTTGGGTCGGCGAGCTCGAGGCCTCGGCGATCGCGACTCCAGGCCATACGCCCGAGGGCATGACCTATGTTGCGGGCGACGCGGCTTTCGTCGGCGACACGCTCTTCATGCCCGATGGCGGCACGGCGCGCTGCGACTTCCCGGGCGGCGACGCCGCGATGCTTCACCGCTCGATCGAGCGCATCCTATCGCTCCCCGGCGACACGCGCCTCTTCATGTGCCACGACTACATGCCCGGCGGCCGCGAGGTGCGCTGGGAGACCACGGTCACGGCGGAGCGCGCCGAGAACATCCATCTCGCCGGCACGGACGCCGATGGTTTCATCGCCAAGCGCCGCGCGCGCGACCAGACGCTGGGCTTGCCGGCGCTGCTCATTCCCTCGGTGCAGGTGAACATGCGCGGCGGCGAGCTGCCGCCCGCGGAGGCGAACGGCGTCCGCTATCTCAAGGTGCCCTTGGACAAGCTCTGACGGCGCAGCCGCGGGCCTCAGCATCGGCTTTGGGTCTTGACGCAAAAGGCGTGCGGAGCCGGTTGACACGATCTCGCCGCATCTTCATACTCTGCCGCTTTCCCGGCGGGGGCGCCGGGAGTGCGGAGCGGACAGGACATGACGCGCGAGACGAGCCGGCGGCACCGGCTCCCGATGACCGGCGGAGCGGTTGAGCGGCAGCGACGACGATAACCCGTCGCGCTGGCCCGAACCCTTCGTTTCATCTTTCTTTCGCGCAGGAGAAGTCCCGTGATTCCAGCCTTATTGCCGACCTATGCCCGCAACGAACTGGCGTTCGAGCGGGGCGAGGGCGCCTACCTCTTCGCCACCAACGGCCGGAAGTACCTCGATTTCGCGAGCGGCATCGCGGTAACGGCCCTGGGCCATTGCCACCCCCATCTCGTGAAGGCGCTGATCGAGCAGGGCCAGAAGCTTTGGCATACCTCGAACCTGTTCCAGATTCCGGAGCAGCAACGCCTGGGCGAACGCCTGGTCGCCAACACCTTCGCCGACACCGTGTTCTTCGGGAACTCCGGCGCCGAGGCGGTGGAGCTCGCGATCAAGATGGTGCGTAAGTACCACGACGAGACCGGCAACCCCGGCAAGTACCGCGTCATCGGCTGCAACGGCTCTTTCCACGGCCGCACGCTGGCGACACTGGCGGCTGCCGGCAACGAGAAATATCTGAAGGGCTTCGAGCCCGTGGTCGACGGCTTCGACCATGTGCCGTTCGAGAACATGAACGAGCTCCGCGCCAAGATCACCGGCGAGACCGCGGCGATCCTGGTCGAGCCCGTGCAAGGCGAAGGCGGCGTGCGCGCGGGCTCGGACCAATATCTGCGGGCGCTTCGCGAGGTCTGCGACGAGTACGGCCTCTTGCTGGTCTTCGACGAGATCCAGTGCGGCATGGGCCGCACGGGCAAGCTCTTCGCCTACGAGTGGCCGGACGTGAAGCCCGACATCATGACGGTCGCGAAGGCGCTGGGCGGCGGTTTCCCCGTCGGCGCGTGCCTTGCGACGGAAAAGGCAGCCCAGGGCATGAAGGCGGGCAGCCACGGCTCGACCTTCGGCGGCAATCCGCTTGCCATGCACCTCGGCAACGCCGTGCTCGACGTCATGCTCGAGCCGAAATTCCTCGAGCAGGTGCGGCGCGTGAGCGGTTACTTCCACGGCAAGCTCAAGAGCCTCGTCGCCAAGCATCCCGGCATCTACGTCGAGGCGCGCGGCAAGGGCCTACTCGCCGGGCTCCGCTGCGAGGTGCCGAACACCGAGGTCTGCGACAAGCTGCGCGCGGCCGGCATGGTCACGGCCACCGCCGGCGACAACGTGATCCGGCTGCTGCCCCCGCTCATCGCGGAAGAGCGGCACATCGACGAGGCCATCGGCATCCTCGACGGGGTGGCGCGCGACTGGAAGCGCTGAGGATCGGATCGGCCATGGCCGCGCCGCGGCATTTCCTCGATCTCGACCGTCTCGACGGGGCGGAGCTTCGGCGCATCCTCGATCTCGGCTGGGTCTACAAGCGCAACGGCCGCTCAAACGGCGAGCGGCCGCTCGCGGGCAAGACGCTGGCCATGATCTTCGAGAAGCCCTCGACGCGCACGCGCATCTCCTTCGAGGTCGCGATGAAGCAGCTCGGCGGCGACGTCGTGATCATCAGCGCCAGCGACAGCCAGCTCTCGCGGGGCGAGACCATGGCGGACACGGCGCGCGTGCTGTCGCGCTACGTCGACGCCATCATGATCCGCACGACCCAGGCCTCGAAACTCGAGGAACTCGCACAATACGCGACCGTGCCGGTGATCAACGGACTCACCGACACGAGTCATCCCTGCCAGCTCATGGCGGACGTGATGACCCTCGAACAGCACAAGGGCAGCGCCGCCGGCAAGGTGGTGGCCTGGAGCGGCGACGGCAACAACGTCGCCGCGAGCTGGATCCACGCCGCCGTCCGCTTCGACTTCGACCTGCGCATCGCCTGTCCGGAATCGCTGCAGCCGCCGCAGCGGCTCATCGACTGGGCGCGCACCGAGGGCGGCCGCGTCGAGGTGACCTCGGTGCCGGAGCAGGCGGTGGCGGGCGCCGACTGCGTGGTGACGGACACCTGGGTCTCCATGGGCGTCGAGGTCAGCGTCAACCGGCACAATCTGCTGGCGCCCTATCGCGTGGACGAGCGGCTGATGGGCGCCGCGAAGCCCGACGCCATCTTCATGCATTGCCTCCCGGCGAAGCGCGGCGAGGAGGTGAGCGCCGGCGTCATCGATGGGCCCCGCTCGGTCGTCTGGGACGAAGCCGAAAACCGCCTCCACGCCCAGAAGGGCATTCTGGCTTGGTGCCTCGCCTAGGCCGCGTCCTGGGATCGCCGTAAGACGACTGTCACAGATTCCTGCAACACTTAGGGGCAGTGCGGTTGCGAGCGCAGCGGCCTTTCCGCGGGCCCGAGCCCGCGAAAGGGGGACCCATGGCGCGCCGAGCGAGCCCTCGACGATCCGGCGGCAACGTGAACGGTGGTGGGAGCGGCGTGCTGAAGCCGCCGTCGCGCACGCTGAGCGCACCGGTCTTCGCTCAGCCGGAGCCGACGGCGGAACCGACCATCTTCAAGGTCAAGCACCCGTCGGACGGGCCTGCGTACAAAGTCATCGACCAGCTCAACGCCGAGCACAAGCTTCAGGCGATGCCGTTTCCGCCGCCGCGCGGCGGAGGCGCGGAGCCTCGTCTCTCCCTCGCCGAGATGCTCGGGCCCGATACTGGCGCGGTCGGCAGGATCGAGGGACAACAGCAGATCGTGTTTCACGCCACCGGCGACTGCGGCAGCACGCGCGGACCCAAGACCCAGAACGAGGTCACCGACAAGATGATCGGCGACTTCAACGAAGCCGATCCGCGCGAAGTGCCGCAGTTCTGCTTGCTCCTCGGCGATATCGTCTACAGCTTCGGCGAGCCCGAGTACTACTACGACCAGTTCTACGAGCCCTACCGCAACTATCACGCTCCGGTACTGGCGGCGGCCGGCAATCATGACGGGATGGTCTCGCCCTTAGCGCATGTGCAAAGCCTGCAGGCCTACCTTCGCAATTTCTGCGCCGACCCCGCCCGTGGCTTCGTCGTCACGCCCGAGGCCGGCGGGCTGTCGCGCACCGCGCAGATTCAGCCGGGAGTTTTCTTCACCTTCGATGCGCCGCTCGTGAGGATCCTCGTTTTCTACAGCAACACGCTGGAGGATCCCGGCGTGATCGCCGATCCCAACATCGGCAGCTCTCAGCTCGATTTCCTGCGCGCGGCGCTGCAGCGCGTGAAGGACGAGGAGTATCCGGGTGCCCTCCTGTTCGCGCACCACCATCCGCCCTACGCGATCGGCTCGCAGCACTCGTCGAGCACGGAGATGCGGCAGCAAATGGACGGGATCTGCGCGGAAGTCGGGATCTGGCCGCATGCGGTCCTCGCCGGTCACGCGCATAACTATCAGCGCTTCACCCGCCACCGTGCGGATGGGACCTTGATTCCCTACATCGTCTGCGGCAATGGCGGTCACAACGTTCAGAAGCTTCACCTCAAGAACGGCGCAGCGTTGCGCACCTCCCAGATCGTTCAAGCGCGGACGGGAAACGACGATCAGATCACCATCGAAAACTATGACGATACCGACTACGGGTATCTGCGCCTGATCGTCGATCCCCGGCAGCTGCGCATCGAATACCATCCCGCGAGCGATGGCACCGACGTGAAGACGCCGGACGACAGCGTCACCGTCGATCTCGCGTCACGCAGATTTACGAATTACACCCCGAACGATCTCGGCCTTCCCGCTGAAGCTCAGTCGATCCGGGCGATTCATGCCCAGCAGACCGCGGCCCGGAGCGCCACCGGCACCGGCACTCGAAAGCCCGCGACGAGGCGCAAAGGGGCGCGCTGATTGCGCGGGCGCCCTGACAGTCTAGGCGCGTCGGCCTGCCAACGGGGCGCGCTCATCCTGGAAGAGCTGCACGAGCGCATCCATGACGGCGCGCACGCGCGGAAGCGCGCGCAGATCGCGGTGCACCAGCAGCCATTGGTCGACGATGACCTCCGATAGGATTGAGCCGAGCCGCTGGAGCGTCGGCTCGGCGTCGCCTAGATAGCAGGGCAGCACGCCGAGGCCGGCACCCGCGCGCACGGTCTCGTGCAGGACCAGCTAGTTGTTGACGCGCACCTGCGGCGGCGCGCCGTCGAGCAGGCCGAGCAGCCAGCTCTGCCCCGGCATATAGTCGTGCTCGTCGTCAAAGCCCGCCCACGGCATGGTCCGGAGCGCGTCGCGGGAGGCGTCTGCGATTTTCAGAGACCGGCTGGCGTAGACCGCGTAGGCGACGCGGCCGAGCCGGCGAGTGACGATGCTCGCGACGTCCGGGACCTGCTCGCGGATCAGCAGGTCGGCCTCGCGGCGCGACAGGTTCGCGAGCGTGTGGCTCGCGGCCAGCTCGAACTCGACGCACTCGAGGTTGCGCCGGAGCCGCGGCAGATGGCGCGCGAGGAACGCCGTCATGGCCTCGCCGGCGGAGACCCGGACCGTGCCGTGAGTGGTGTCGCCGAGGCCGATGCTCCGGCGCTCGATCGATTCGGCGGCCCGCTCCATCTCGCGCGCATCGGCGAGCAACTCCTCGCCGGCGGCCGTGGGGACAAAGCGGTCCGGCAGCTGATCGAAGAGCCGCGCTCCGATCGCGTCCTCGAGCGCCTTGATCCGACGCGCGACAGTCGGGTGGCTCACGCCGAGCTTACGCGCCGCAGCCGTGAGCCGGCCCTCGGCCGCCAGCGTCAGGAATACCCGGAGATCGTCCCAATCGGCGCGCATGACCGTCCGCTTATCTCCTTGGTCTGCACAAAAACGTACAGCAGGCCATCGAAATTGTCGAATTCAGAACGCCTGCATTCAGGCTATTTTGATCCCGGCCAAGCGTTATGCTGCCCCGTCGAAGGAGCGCCCATGCATTTCGAGCCGCGTCTGTGGATCTTCACCGAGGGGGTGCGGCTGCGCATCCTCTGGGCCGTTTTCGTCGGCCTCGTCGCGGTCGGGCTCGGCGCGGCGCGGCTGGGCCTGCTCGGCTGGCTCATCGGCGAGGTCTTTGCTGGCCGAGACCTCGCCTCGCTGGCGCTGCCCATCGCGGGCATCGCGGTCGTGATCGCGCTCCGCGGTGTCTTCGAGCATTGGCGCACCATGATCGCGCACGAGACCGCCGCGCGCGTCCAGAAGCGGCTGCGCCGCCGCGTCTACGACCGGATCGCGGCACTGGGCCCCGCCGCCGTCGGGGCCCAGCGCTCGGGAGCCATCACTCTTTCGCTGATCGACGGCGTCGAGCAGCTCGAGACTTATTTCGGCCAGTTCCTGCCGCAGTTTCTGATCTCGCTGCTGACGCCGTTGCTGATCTTCGCAGTGGTTGCGTTCATCGACCTGCCGGTCGCCGCGGTCATGTTGGTTTTTGCCGTGGTGGCGCTCTTCGCGCCGGCGCTCTGGCATCGGCGCGAGGCCGCGAACTCGCTCGGCCGCCAAAAAGCCTACGCCGCCTTCGCAGCGGAGTTCCTGGACTCGATCCAGGGTCTCGCGACGCTCAAGGCCTTCGGCCAGAGTGCGGCGCGCGCCAAGAAACTCGAGACCGAGGCGCGCGATCTCTTCCAGCGTACCATGTGGGTGCTCGGCAATAACGTGGCGGCCCGCGGTATCACCGACAGCGCCATCGCCAGCGGCGCCGCGGCGGCGCTGGCGATGGGCGCGCTCCGGGTCGATGCCGGCGCGATGTCGCTGACGTCGCTGCTGGTGATCTTGATGCTGGGCGTCGAGATCTTCCGGCCCATGCGCGAGCTCCGCACGGTGCTGCACCAAGGCATGGTCGGCATGTCCGCGGCCCAGGGCATCTATCAGATCCTCGACGGCCACCCGGTGGTCGCGGACGCGCCCGCGGCGCCGCTCGCGGTAGCGCTCGAGCCCAGCATCGCCGTCGACGCCCTGCGCTTCCGCTATCCCGGCACGCGTCGAGCGGTGCATGACGGGCTCGATTTTCGCGTCGGCGCCGGCGAGCGCGTCGGCATCGTCGGTGGCTCCGGCGGAGGGAAGTCCTCGATCGTGCGGCTGCTGCTGCGGTTCTACGATCCCGAGGCCGGCGTGATCCGCATCGGCGGCCACGATCTCCGCGCGCTCTCCTTCGCGCAGATCCGCTCGATGATCTCGGTGGTGAACCAGGACACGTTCCTGTTCCACGGCACGGTCGAGGAGAACATCCGCCTCGGCAATCCCGATGCCGCCGAGAGCGAGGTCGAAGCCGCGGCCAAGGCCGCGAACATACACGAGTTCATTCTGACCTTGCCGCAGGGCTATCGGACCGTGGTCGGCGAGAAGGGCGTGAAGCTCTCCGGCGGTCAGCGCCAGCGCGTGGCGATCGCCCGCGCCCTCCTGCGCAATGCGCCGGTGCTGGTTCTGGACGAGGCGCTCTCCGCGGTGGACGCCGAGAACGAGGCGGTGATCCAGGAGGCGCTCGACCGCCTGATGCGCGGCCGCACCACGCTGATTCTCGCGCACCGACTCTCCAGCGTGATCGATTGCGACCGCATCCTGGTGCTCGACCAAGGCCGCGTGGTCGAGAGCGGCCGGCATGAGGAGCTCATGAGGACGGGCGGCGTCTACGCGCGGCTGATGGCCGAGCAGGCGCGGGAATCCCAGGCGCCAGCGGCGACGGATGTTCTCTCGGACGGGGCCGCTGTTCCCGAGGCGGTCGCCGACGGGCGCGGCGGCGCAGTGAAGGCCGTGACCGAAGGCATCATCAAGGCCGAGGGGCTCACTTGGATCGGGCTCGTGGTCGCGCTTATGAAGGTGATCGTACCGTGGCGCGGACGGCTCGCGGCGACTTTCGTGCTGGGCGTGCTGCGCGTGCTCGCCTTCATCGGCGTGGGCGCGTTGAGCGCCATGGCGGTGCTAGCCCTCAAGCATGGCACTCCCTACGCCGGCTGGCTCTGGGCGCTCGCCGTCTTGGCGCCGCTCTCGGGCGTGCTGCATTGGCTCGAGTCCTGGGTCGCCCACGACATGGCGTTTCGACTGCTGGCGGAGATGCGGATCGACGTCTACCGCAAGCTCGACGCGCTGGCGCCCGCCTACCTCGTGCGCCGGCGGACCGGCGACCTGATGGCGCTCGCGACCCACGATGTCGAGCTCATCGAGTACTTCTTCGCGCACACCGTGGCGCCCGCGTTCGTCGCCATCCTGGTTCCCGCCGTTGTGCTCGTCGTCCTCGCGGCGGTCAGTCCCTGGATGGCGCTCGCGCTGCTGCCCTTCCTCGCCGCCGTGGGCGCGAGCCCGTTCCTGATGCGCAAGCGGGTCGACCGGCTCGGCTCCGAGGCGCGGGAAGCCGCGGGCGAGCTCGGTGCCTTCGCCGTCGATTCCGTGCAGGGTCTGGGCGAGATCGTGGCCTTCCAGCAAGAGGACGCGCGGGGCCGCAAGCTCGACGCGCTCTCCGCGCGGTACATCCGGCTGCGTCTGCCGTTCTACGGCGAGCTCACGCTGCAGCACACGCTCCTCGAGCTGTTCACCGGACTCGGCGGCCTGGCGGTGGTGGTGACGGGCGGCGCGCTCTCCGCGCGGGGCGCGATCGACCCCGCGGTGCTGCCGCTCCTCACGCTGCTGGCGATGGCGGCTTTCTTGCCGGTGTCCGAGATCGCTCAGGTCGGCCGCCAGCTTGCCGATACGCTGGGCGCCACGCGCCGGTTCTATGCGCTCGCCCACGAGCCCGTACCGGTGATGGACGGTCCAGGCGTCCCGCCGCGGGCCGGCGCCGCGTCGCTCGCGGTGGAGCGCGTGCGCTTCGCCTATCCCGGGCAGAGCCGCCCGGCTCTCGCGTGGATCAGCATCGAGATTCCCGCCGGCAAGACCGTGGCCCTGGTGGGGCCCTCGGGCGCCGGCAAGACCACCGCGGCGCATCTGCTGATGCGCTTCTGGGATCCCGACCAGGGCCGCATCATCCTCAACGGCGTCGATCTCCGTGAGTATGCCCTGGACGATCTGCGCCGGCAGATCGCGTTGGTGGCGCAGGAGACCTATCTCTTCAACGATACGCTCCGAAGCAACATCCTGATCGCACGGCCCGACGCGAGCGACGTCGATCTGCTGGCCGCCGTCGAGCACGCCTCGCTCGGGGATCTCGTGGAGACGCTGCCCCAAGGCCTTGACTCCCGGGTCGGTGAGCGCGGCACCAACCTGTCCGGCGGCCAGCGGCAACGCGTCGCCATCGCGCGTGCGTTTCTGAAGAATGCGCCCGTCCTGATCCTCGACGAAGCGACCTCGCATCTCGACGCCCTCAACGAGCAGGCGGTGCGCCGCGCGCTCGACCGACTCAAGGCCGACCGCACCACCATCGTCATCGCCCATCGGCTCTCCACCGTCCGCGACGCCGACCTCATCGTGGTGCTGGACGCGGGCCGGGTCGCCGAGAGCGGCACCCACGAGGCGTTGCTGGCCAAGGGCGGGCTCTATGCCCAGTTGGTCTCGCGCCAACTCGCCTCGGCCTATGCGCCGGCGGCGCAGTAGCGGGGAGCCCGCTGTCGGTTTTGATTTCGTGGCGCTCGTGCTACATGAGCGCGCAAGATGACCGTGATCATGCCCAGGATTTCCGACGACCTCGTCGAGCCCTTCGAGATCGAGCCCTATCACTTGCGGGGCCGCTTGGTGCGTCTTGGCGCGACGCTCGACAGCATCATCCGGCAGCACGACTATCCGGCGATGGTCGGGACCATGCTGGGCGAGGCGATCGTGCTTGCCGTCGCGCTCTCCAGCACGCTCAAATACGACGGCGTCTTCACGCTGCAGACCAAGGGCGACGGGCCGATCCGGCTGCTGGTCGCGGATGTCACCACCGGCGGAGCCGTGCGCGGCTACGCCCAATTCGACACGGCAAAGCTCGCCGAGGTCGGCGCGATCGCTGGAGCGGCCTCGGTCCCGCGGCTCCTGGGCGCGGGATACCTCGCCTTCACCGTGGACCAGGGCGAGGACACCGAGCGCTACCAGGGCATCGTCGCGATGGAGGGCGCGACGCTCGCCGAGTGCATCCACCATTACTTTCGCCAGTCCGAGCAAATCGCCGCCGGCATCAAGGTCGCGGTCGACCGCGGCGCGAACGGCACCTGGCGTGGCGGGTGCCTGTTGGCCCAGAAGCTCCCCGACGGCGAGCGCTCGGAATTCCTGGGCACGCGCGAGGAGCTGGAGGACGGCTGGCGCCGCGCGCTGATCCTGATGGGCTCGGCGACATCTCAGGAGCTCACCGATCCCCATTTGGTGCCGGAAGATCTGCTGTTCCGGCTGTTCCACGAGGACGGCGTGCGGGTGTTCCGGACCCATGCGGTTCGCGCGGAGTGCCGTTGCTCGCGCGAGCGCATCGATCGCGTGTTGCGCTCGCTGCCGTTCGCGGAGCGCCAGGACCTCGGCGAGGCCGACGGGTCCGTGACGGTGACGTGTCAATTCTGCAACGCGAGCTACCGTTTCGAGCGGGACGATGTGGCGGCTATCGTGGCCGGCTGATCTCGGGCGAAAGGGGCCGATCCGGCGCCATGAATTCGCCCAAAAGCGGCAGCAGTCTCGCGGGCCCATTCCCATCAGGAGACGATCTATGGCGCGCCTGTCTCTTTCGGGATTGATTGCGCTGGCGGCCCTGGCGGGCGCGCTTGCGGGTTGCGGGAACGAGCCGCCGCCGCGGCAAACCTTCGTCGATTTGCGCTTCACCAATGAGCCGCCGCTGCGGCTCGGCGTTGCCGCCATCGAGATCAACGACGAATACCGGCCGAATTTCGATCCGCCGCATTACGAGCAGCGCTTGCCGGTTCCGTTGCCGCACGTCGCCGATAATTGGGCACGCGACCGGCTGCAGGCAGTGGGCACGAGCGGCCGGGCGGTCGCGGTGATCACCGACGCGAGCGCAGTCGAGATCAATCTGCCGAAGGAGACCGGGCTCAGCGCCACCTTTACCAATCAGCTCGACACGCAATACGAGGCGCGGGTCGGCCTTCGCGTCGAGCTCCGGGACGATCGCGGCGTCGCCACACGGATGGCGGAGGGGCACGCCGAGCGGTCGATCACCCTGGTCGAGGGCACGACGCTCGACGAGCGCGACCGCATGCTCTACCAGATGGAAACCGAGCTCATGGCTGAGCTCGATCGCCAGCTCGAGACGCAGATCCGTAACAATTTCGGCAATCTCGTGAACTAGGGTCCAGACTCATAAAATCCACCACACGATGGCGGCGACCAGACAGATCGATGCGAGGAAGTTTCGTGCAATCCGATCGTATCGCGTGGCGATACGTCTGAAGTCTTTCAGGCGGCAGAAGGCATTCTCGATGCGG
>DATNIT010000224.1:0-10403 GCA_035604335.1 Allostellaceae bacterium
GGCTCGCGCGGCCTCGGTCACCAGATCGGCACCGAGTTCCTGCGCGAGATGGCGATCGAGGCGCCCCATTATGGCATCAGCCTGCCGGATAGAGAGCTCGCCTGCGCACCGATCCGGTCCGAGCTCGGACAGCGCTATCTCGGAGCCATGCGCGCCGCCATCAACTGCGCGCTCGCAAACCGGCAAATCCTGGGCCATCTGACGCGCCGTGTGTTCGCTCACTTCTTTCCCGACACAACACTCGATCTGCTCTTCGACGTCTCGCACAATACCTGCAAGGAGGAATGGCACGAGGTTGATGGCAGGCGACGCAAGTTGTTCGTCCACCGGAAGGGCGCGACCCGCGCTTTCGGACCTGGTCATCCCGATCTGCCGGCGGCGTTCTCGGCGGTTGGGCAGCCCGTGTTCATCGGCGGCAGCATGGGAACGACCTCATCGATCATGGTCGGGGCCTCGGCCAGGCCGGAGCGTGCATTCGCCTCGGCTTGCCACGGAGCAGGCCGGGCCATGAGCCGGCATCAGGCGCTCAAACGCTGGAGGGGCCGTGACGTGGTCGATGAGCTCGCTGCGCGCGGGATTGTCATTCGCAGCCCCACGGCCCGGGGCGTGGCCGAGGAGGCTCCGGGCGCCTACAAGGATACCGCGGCGGTGGTCGAGGCGGCCCACGCGGCTGGGCTTGCACATAAGGTCGCAACACTCGTACCGATCATCTGCATCAAGGGCTGAATCGCTCCACGGACGGTCACAATGACAAGAAGGCGCTCGAGCAGCTGGCGGCGAAACTTGTGGAACTTGCTGAAAAGCTGGAGCGAGATGCGAGAGACTAGCGAGCGCACGCTCTGACTGAGGACTAATCCAGCGTGGCTGCAGATGCCGAAAGCGTTCAGGTCATCGACACCCGCGTCGGGTTCGATGGCTTCTTTCGGGTTGACGTGCATAAGCTCCGGTACCGCAAATTTGACGGCGGTTGGAGCGAGGTCGTCTACCGGGAAGTATTTGAGCGCGGTTCTGCTGCCGCCGTGCTTCCCTACGATCCGCACACGGAGAAGCTTGTCCTTATTCGCCAGTTCCTCGCGGGATTCCACTTCACCGGCCGCGACGCTTTTCCACTTCACATTCTGGCCGGAATGATCAACCCCAACGAAACGCCGGCGGAAGCCGCACATCGTGAAGCGATGGAGGAAGCCGGCCTTTCGCTATCGCGACAGCCACTTGAGAGGATTGCCTCCTATCTGCCAAGTCCGGGCGGCAGCTCCGAGGTGATCACGGTCTTTGCCGCATGCGTGGACGCGTCGGTCGCTGGTGGTGGTCACGGTCTTGCAGCGGAGCATGAGGACATACGCGTCGAGGTATTATCAGCCGACGACGCGATCAGCCTGTTGGATCGCGGCGAGATCGAAGATGGTCCCACTCTCGTCGCGCTCCTATGGTTTGCGCGCCATCGAGATCGTCTCAAGCGCGAATGGCGCATTCATGCCAATAGGGGCTAGCATGTTGTTCAGCGCCTGATCCAGGTTCAGGACCGGTCGTCAGGCATCGGCCAGAGAGGGTCTGCCCCCAGCGAATATTGACGTATCAATGAAGGTCTGACGCGCGCGTCGTCGCCTCGTCGGGCAGGCTGCACGTATCTCGATCCTCCGGGCTCGAGGAGGGCGGCTGCTCCACGGGCACCGCTGGCGCGGGCATCGAGGTAGCCGGCTCGTCAAAGGGTTGCGCCGCCTTCTCGACCTGCTCGGCGACGGGCTCCTGCGGTTGAAGCCGCACCGGAGGCTTTGGGGGGCGCTTTCTGGAAGTGCGCTTTCGGAGTGTCACCATGTCGAGCCTCTCTGTTCGGTAGCAGCCAAGGGAAAGCGTTGCCTGCAGCGCTTGAGGCAAATCGAGCACTCGCCCCGACCCGGCAGTCGTCACTTCAGCCGATAACAGCT
Source organism: Allostellaceae bacterium (assembly GCA_035604335.1). GTDB lineage: Bacteria > Pseudomonadota > Alphaproteobacteria > ATCC43930 > CGMCC-115725 > DASZHJ01. The sequence continues at coordinate 1,926 of DATNIT010000224.1, forward strand.
CGCGGCACCGTCTCTCAATGGTTGGCGTCCGCTATCCTTGCGTGCCCTTAGGCCGCCGCGCGGTCCGTGTGAGCGGCCGCGCGACTGGTCTTCGTGGTTTCTTGCGAAAACAAGAGTGCCGAATTGCTCAGCGCGCGCATGTCGGATTCCAGCCGCTTCGCTTCGTCCTCGAACCACTCGTTTTGCACCTTGGAGGCTTCTGCGACATTGTGGCACGCGCAGAGCTGCTCGAACGCGTGCAAGGCGGCTTCCGTTCCCTCTCGCCGGCGCTTCATCCAATCTGTCGTCGTCGGTGCAACGGCCTTCAGCATATCTGCCTGCCATTGCAGCCAAAGTTGCATGGGCCAGACGGCCCATTGCATCGTGGCACCACTGAAACCGGGAAGAAATGGAAACCCGGCGGTGCCTTCCGCAGATCTCTGATCCATCGCTCTTCTCCTCTCACTGACAGGATGACTCTAGAGTCGATCCAATGAAGAAGTTCTCCTGATCGGAAACAAAGATTATCCAGTCTACTCGGTCGAGGTTTGATGCAGATCAATAAGGGATCCTTCCCCAGTTCCACGATTGTGATCTGCTGCAGTCCGGAGTTGCGTGTCGCACCCCATGATCCAGATCAAGGGCGCGGCGTCCAATCTCTTCCAGAGTGAGCTTGTCCACTTCTGGCGCAAGGACGCCTTGCCAGATGCAAGCGGCACAAGCGAACTCAGCGGACGCAGTCCATGACGACGCGCACGAAGCCGACCAGGCGCGCCTGGATCGGCTGCTGCTCATCGCTCGCGGTCTCGCTCGCGAGCTCCATCCCGATGCGGTAGAGACACGACCCCTGGGGCTCGACAGTCAGTTCGAGCGCGACTGGGGCTTCGATAGCCTCGCCCGTATGGAGCTTCTCCAACGGGTCGAGCGGAGCTTCAACGTCAGCATCTCGGAGCGGTGGCTTCGCGAAGCGGAGACGCTCCGCCAACTGATCCCGATCGTCGCCGGCGCCAAGCCAATGCCGTGGGCGGCGCCACGGGAGGCAGCGCCTCCCGCGGACACCGGCGCGATCGCCCTGCCGCACGAGGCCGTGACGCTGACCGAGGTCCTCGACTTTCACGCACGCTTCAACGGCGATCGGCCGCACATCATCTTTCCAGAGGACGCGGGCGGAGTGACGGTCCTCTCTTACAAGGACCTCTGGACGAGAGCGCATCGCGCCGCCGCCCATTTTCGGTCCATCGCGCTCGAGCCAGGCAGCCGCGTGGCCCTGATGCTGCCGACGGGCGCCGAATTCTTCGCCACTTTCTACGCGATCCTCTACGCGAGAGCGGTGCCCACACCGCTCTACCCACCGATGCGCGCCAGTCAAATCGAGGATCATCTGGGGCGCCAGAGCCGGATCCTGACCAATGCCGAGGCGGAGATTCTCATTGCGTCGCCCGAGGCGCACCAGGCGGCTCGGCTCCTCAAGCTGCAGGTGCCGAGCCTCAAGAAAGTGCTGTCCCCGAGCGAGCTCTTGCTGTCGGAGGCTCTGCCCGCCGATGAGGTGCCCTGCAACCCGCAAGAGCCCGCGCTCTTCCAATACACGTCCGGCAGCACCGGCGATCCCAAAGGCGTCGTGCTCTCCCACGCCAATCTCCTGGCCAATATTCGCGCAATGGGGACGGCGCTTCAGGCGCGGTCCTCCGACGTGTTCGTGAGCTGGCTGCCGCTCTATCACGACATGGGCCTGATCGGCGCGTGGCTGGGCAGCCTCTACTACGGCATTCCTCTGGTGATCTTGTCGCCGCTGTCTTTTCTCGTGCGGCCCGAGCGTTGGCTCTGGGCGATCCATCGCTACCGGGCGACGTTCACCGCGGCGCCGAACTTCGCCTTCGAGCTCTGCATCCGCAAGATCGAGGAGGACGCGATCAAGGGCTTGGATTTGAGCTCGCTGCGCGCGGTGGCAAATGGCGCGGAACCCGTCAGCGCCGACACGATCGCCCGTTTCACCGCCCGCTTCGCGCCCTATGGCTTTCGCGCCGATGCGATGATGCCGGTCTACGGGCTCGCGGAGAATGCCGTGGGCCTCGCCTTCCCGCAACTTGGACGGGCTCCGCGGATCCACCGGATCGATCGTGCTGCGCTTGCCGAGCGCAGTACCGCGACTCTGGCACGTGCCGACGATCTTGCCCCCGCCGAATTCGTTTCCTGCGGGCGCCCGCTCCCCGGTCACGAGATCCGCGTCGTGGACGCCGATGGCGAGGTGGTCGAGCGACGGGAGGGGCGAATTCAGTTCCGCGGACCTTCGGCGACGTCCGGATACTTCCACAACGAGCAGAAGAACCGCGAGCTGTTCGAAGCCGGGTGGCTCAATACGGGCGACCTCGGCTACATCGCGGAAGGCGAGCTGTTCGTCACCGGCCGCGCCAAGGACATCGTCATCCGCGCGGGCCGGCACATCTATCCGACCGAGCTTGAGGAGGCGGTCGGCAACCTCCCGGGCATCCGCAAGGGATGCGTCGTGGCGTTTGGCAGCCGCGATGCCGCGTCCGGCACCGAGCGGCTCGTCGTGATCGCCGAGGCTCGCGCGACATCGGCCGAAGCACTGGCGGCGCTCCGCGGGGCGGTCGGCGATGCCGTTACCCGCCTGCTGGATGCGCCGCCCGAGGATATCGTGATCGTGCCGCCCCACGTCGTCCCGAAGACCTCCAGCGGAAAACTGCGGCGGGCGGCGCTGTGCGATCTCTATGAGCGCGGGCAATTAAGCGTGGCGAGCCGTCCGATCCGATGGCAGGTTCTCCGCTTGCTGGTTCGGGGATTGCTGGCGCGCGGCCGCCATCTGACAGAGCGCGTCGAGAGCACGCTCTACAACTGGTACTGCTGGACGGTGATCGCGGTGGCGGCCGGGCTTACCTGGCCGGCCGTGATCCTGCTGCCGAGCCGCGCCTGGCGCTGGCGCTATGTCCGCCTGATGGTTCGGATCGCCTTTCGTCTCATGGCGATCCGGCTCCGGGTCGAAACAGTCGAGACGCCGCCACGGGGCGCGATCTTTGTCGCCAACCACGCCAGCTACATCGACGGGCTCGCCGTGCTTCTGGCGCTCCCCGGAGACATCGCCTTCGTGGCGAAGAGCGAGCTTGCCGGGCAGTTCTTCGCGGGCCCGTTTCTGCGCGCGCTCGGCGCCTGCTTCGTCGAACGAGCGGACGCGGAGGCGGGTGTGGAGGACGCGCGGCGGCTCGCGGCGACGGCGAGGACGGGGCGGCCACTGGTGTTCTTCCCGGAAGGCACTTTCTTCCGGGCGGAAGGGCTCCAGGCTTTTCACCTCGGTGCCTTCGCGGTCGCGGCGGAGACGAGCCTTCCGATCGTGCCGGTCGCCCTCCGCGGCACGCGCTCGATCCTGCGGTCCGATCAGTGGCGCATTCGCAGAGGCGATATCACCCTTCGGATCGAGCGGGCATTGCGCGCGACGGACAACGACTTCGCCGCCGCCGTTGCGCTCCGCAATGCGGCTCGCCAGGTCATTCTCGATCACTGCGGGGAGCCGGATCTCCTCGCCCACTGACCCACCTCTGGGGGCGCATCCTGTCGCGCCCGGCGCAACATAGGGAAACACCGACATGGAAAAGACACCCGAGAAATCAGCGACCACGGAGGAGATCCGTCAAATCCTCGGCTCCATAGACGACGAGCAGCTCATGAGCATCCTCGCGACGGGCGCCACGGCCGCCGAGGTCATGGAGGCGTTCGAGTGGCTCAGCGGTGACGACCGCCTCGGGACGGATCTCGAACACACGCGACGGGGCCGGGTCGGCGCGGTCTACGAGATCCTGGCAAGGGATATCGAGGAAGAAGATCGCTGACTACGGGCGAACCGTGATCTGATTGACGACTTTGTCGACGCCGAAAATGTACCAGGCATCGAATTCGGCCATCTCCCGCTCGCTTTCGGTCGGCACCAAGCCCGTCAAAGTCACGACGCTGTGGCGCGTGCTCACCCGGATCTGCTCGGCATTGACGAACGGATCCTTTTCGAGCGCGATCCGCACGGCGTCCGTGACGGCGCCGTCGTTGTCCTCCTCGGGAGGCGTCACGCCCAGCCCATTGACGATATCGCGGCTTCCAGGCACCCACCAGGCAAGGACGCCTGCAAGCCGCTTCTGTACGAGCCCTGGGACGTCGCCGTCCAACGTGATCACGCCGTCCACGACTTTGACCTCGATGAGCCCCACGGGCGCCTGCGGTTGTTGCACGATCTCGAGCCGATCCTTGACCCAAGCCCGGATCGCGCAATTGGCGAAGCTCGTCTCGGCCGTAAGGGCGTCGCACACGAGGTCGCGTATCTGTCCGTCCGCCATGCGCTCGGCGGGCCGAACGCGCAGTCGATCGAGAATGCCGCGACCGGCGTGGACGGAGGCGGCGCGCTCAAGCGCGAGCTTCTTGGCCGCGATGTCGGCGACCTCCCCCTCCATGACGAGATCGTCGCCGTCGAAAGCGAGGTGGATCGGATGAGACTCCAGCTTGACGCGGGGCTCGCTCCGGAGTGCCTTTCGTAGGGCTTCGAGAGTGGCCTGCGGATTGCTCATGGCATGCTCAGGGTTTGGTGATCTCAGCGGGCGAACGTCCCGACCAGCTCCGCCTCGGCCACAGCATGTTCTTTCGAGGCCCGCTCGATGTCTCGGCAACTCGCCCGCGGGCCGGCGGGCAGGCTCTCGGTATCGAGCGCGAAGAGACGAAAGTGATAGTGGTGATCGCCGTGGCCGTGCGGCGGACACGGGCCGCCGTGGCCTTTCTTCCCGAAGTCGTTCATGGCTTCGTGCGGAAGAGCAGCGGCCGGCCGGTGGTGCTCGGCGAGCTCGGTGGTGGTGCGCGGAATGTCGAAAATAGCCCAGTGGTAAAAGGTGCCGCCGGGCGCATCGGGATCGGAACAGAAAAGAGCAAAACTCCGGGCCGCTTCCGGCGCTCCCGACCAGGAGAGCGGCGGCGAGACATTGGCGCCCTCGCAGGTGAAACGCTGCGGGATCTTGTCTCCGCTCCGAAAGGCGCTGCTGGTCAGGCGCAGTGTCATGTCAGGGCCTCCCTTGCGTGCGGTGTGCGGCCGCCCAGATGATCCAGGAACCAACGACGCGCGAGCTCGACGACGGCTTCCAGGGTCCCCGGCTCCTCGAAGAGGTGCGTGGCGTGCGGAACGACGGCGAGCTCGTTCTCGCAGAGAAGCTGACGCGCCGCCTCGCGGTTGAGCTCGAGAACCTCGGGGTCGTCGCCCCCGACGATCAAGAGCGTGGGCGCGCGAACGCGCGGGAGTGCCTCGCCTGCCAGATCGGGCCGGCCGCCACGGGAGACCACGGCAGCGCAGACACCGGGTGATCGGGCGGCGGCAATGAGCGCCGCTGCCGCGCCGGTGCTTGCGCCGAAATAGCCGAGCGGCAGATCGCGGACGCCATCCTGCTGCTTGACCCAGTCCGCTGCGAGGATCAGGCGCTCGGCGAGCAGCCCGATATCGAAGACATTCCGGCGGTCGGCGGCTTCCGCTTCGGTAAGGAGATCAAAGAGCAGCGTCGCGAGGCCTGCATCGCTGAGCGCCAAGGCCACGAAGTTGTTCCGGGGACTCAGCCGGCTGCTGCCGCTGCCGTGGGCAAACACCACGATGCCGCGTACCGACGCCTCTGGGAGTCGAAGCGTGCCTTCGAGCCCGAGGGGCGGAATATGCACGAGCGTGGGGCGGAGAAGAGTTGTCATCGGCTGTCTCCGGCGCCTCCCGGTCGAGGTCGCTCCGACGCGCTCATCAAGGCGCGTGCCGCGGCCGGAGCGTGGCTCAATCGAGGTCCGGCGGGGCGGCTGCGGTCCGGCTGGGAGGGCTCCGAGATCATGCGAAGCGCCTCGGCCGTCGTGCGATATTGGCTTGCGTGGGTGGCGATGTCGCCGAGGGAGACCATGCCCACAAGATGGCCGTCGCGGTCGAGTACCGGCATGCGGCGGATCTGGATATGCGCCATGCTTTGGGCGACGTCCTCGATGCTGTCTTCCTCCAGGCAGTAGTAGACATCCTCGGTCATGCACTCGCCGACGCGATGAGCTTTCGGCGAGAGACCCATGGAGGTCGCGCGGACGGTGATGTCCCGATCGGTGATCACGCCGACCACACGCGTCCCATCATGGACGGGCAAGATGCCGACATTGAGATCGTCCATCAGCTTCGCCGCGGTCTGGATCGTATCGTCCGGAACGATGGTCTGGACGTCTCGGGTCATGATTTCAGCGACGTTCATGATGCCGCTCCTGCGCTACGCATTGCCGGAAGGGATCAAAAGTAAGCTACCGCCCAAAGGGACTTGAGCCGTTGCGATAGATCAATTCGACGTTTCTGGGTCGCGGATACTCTGCGACATCTCATTGATCAGTCGAGCAAAGGGCACATTGAGAACTTGAGACCGGGTATCAAGCGTCCATGGCCCGCTCCTCCTTTGACGCGTCGCGATTTCTTGGCGCTCGCGAGCGGAGCAGCCGTCCTCGGTTGGAGTCACGCCTCTGTCTGTCATGAAGCCGCGAGCATGTCCGACGATAGGTCCTAATACCAGCTCACCCTCCGCTCACGGTGTCAGGCTCTTCCTCGCCGGGGACGTGATGCTGGGCCGAGGGATCGATCAGGTGCTACCGCATCCAAGCGATCCCCGCCTCTATGAGCCCTCGGTTTCGTCCGCCGAGCGCTACGTCGCGCTCGCGGAGAAGGCTAACGGACCGATCCCGAGGCCCGTGAGTTTTTCCTATGTGTGGGGAGACGCCCTCGACGAATTGCGCCGGGCGCAGCCGGACGCGCGGATCGTAAACCTCGAGACCAGCGTCACGAAGAGCGACAACTATGCGCCGAAGGGGATCAATTACAGAATGAGCCCGGGAAATGTTCCGTGCCTCGCGGCCGCCGGCATCGACTGTTGCGTCCTTGCAAACAACCACGTTCTTGATTGGGGGCAAGTCGGGCTCCTTGAGACGCTAGATACGCTGACGAGCGCGGGCATTCGGACCGCGGGTACAGGCCGAAACGCAGCGCAAGCATCGGCGCCCGCGCTGTTGGACGCAGCAGGCCGCGGGCGAATCGTCATCTTTGCGTTTGGGTCGGAGACCAGCGGCATTCCCTCCGATTGGGCGGTGGGCGAGAACGAGCCGGGGGTCAACCTATTGCGGGATGTGTCCGACCGCACCGTGGAACGCATCGCCGCGCAGACCTTGAAGGCGAAGCGCGCCGGTGACGTGCTCGTCGCCTCCATTCATTGGGGCGCGAATTGGGGTTACGAGATCTCCGGGTCGCAGAGGCGGTTCGCGCACGGCCTGATCGACGTGGCCGGGGTCGACGTCGTCCACGGTCATTCCTCGCACCACCCGAAGGGAATCGAGGTCTACCGGCAGAAGCTGATCCTCCACGGCTGCGGCGATTTCCTTAACGACTACGAGGGGATCGGCGGGTACGAGGAATTTCGCGACGACCTTACGGTGATGTACCTGCCCTTGCTCTCGCGCTCGAACGGAATGCTCCTCGAGCTCAGAATGGTCCCGTTTCAAATACGAAAGTTTCGTCTCGGCCGAGCTTCACGCCGGGATGCGGCTTGGCTGCGCGATGTGCTCGATCGGGAGGGCGCGAGGCTCGGCACGCGTGTGATGCGCGGCGAAGACGATACGCTCCGCCTTGCATGGACCTGACTCGCTGGCACCGGGCACTTGACCTGGATCAATCACTTCTGCGCCTCAAACGGGCATGTTTTGTTTTTCTCGATCGCCTCGGAGTCCATCAATTGATGTTTGCCGATCGCATCGATGCCGGACGCCGGCTCGCGGCCAAGCTGAAAGGCTTCAAGGACGCGGCGCCCGTCGTATTGGCGTTGCCGCGCGGCGGCGTTCCCGTCGGCTTTGAGATCGCGTCGGCGATCGCGGCACCTCTCGATGTCATTCTCGTGCGCAAGATCGGCGCTCCGTTTCAGCAGGAGCTTGCCTTGGGCGCCATCGTCGGCAATGGCGCCATCGAGCGTGTCATGGACTCTGCGCTGATCGCCGAGCTCGACGTTTCGCAGGATTACCTCGAGAAGGAAATCGCGCAGCAGTCCGCCGAGATCGACCGCAGGCGAAAGCTCTACTACGGAGCGCGGCAGCCCGCGGATATCCGTGACAAGACCGCAATCGTCGTGGACGACGGTATTGCCACGGGATACACGATGCGCGCCGCCATCCGCGCGACCTGGCAGCGCGAGCCTCGCCGAATCGTCATGGCCGTGCCGGTCGCGCCGCCGCAGACGATCGAGGCGCTGCGCCAGGAGGTGGACGAGATCGTCTGCCTTGCGATGCCCGAGGACCTCTGGGCCATCGGCGCCTACTATTCGGATTTCCGTCAGATCGAGGACGAAGAGGTGATCGAACTCCTCGCGCGCGCTGCTCGGGCAGTTGCCGCGCCGGGGGCCGTCACCTAGCAGCGGGCGATCGCGTACGCATGGCCGCGACCGTCCATCGCCGACCTCCTCATCGACGGGCAGG
>DATNIT010000225.1:0-2860 GCA_035604335.1 Allostellaceae bacterium
TGGTCTTGCCCGGCTTGCGGGCGGTCAGGTTGACCGAAGCGAGCGCCAAAGGCGGCGGCGATAGCAGCGACCGATAGACCGTCAGGAAGCGATCCGCCTCCGGCAAATGCCGGCCATAGCGGACGGCCGCGACCAGCACCACCATTGCGGCCGCGGCCAAGTCCGAAGCTGCAGGCTGCGCCACCGCGAGGTCCAGCGCCGGAATGGGCGCCCCGGCTTCCGCCAGGCGTCGTGCTATATGCTCCGCGATGCGCCGCGACTGCCCGTCGCGCGTCGCGTAGTAAAGGGCAACGCGCGCGGGGCGATCAGACACCGAGCATCCCGAATCTGGCGCCCCGCCACGCGCCGACTCGCCGCCCCGCGCGGGGTTGCGAGCTCATACGGCTAGCGCGTGCGCAACGCGGCTGTCGGCTATTTCTTCATGCCTTCCTTGTATTTCTTGCCGTAGTCATTGAGCGCGGGCGGCGCCGTGTGGCATTTCGTGCACGGTTCGCCGGTCGCCTTGGCGATGGCCGGGTTTGCCGATGCCGGCGGCGTTGCGACTGCGAGCATCCCGAACGCAAGCACTGACAACGTCACCGTCGCGACCGCTGCACGCACGAGCACCGATTTAACCGCTTTCGAGTTTTGCATTGTCGAACCCCTTTATCCGAACCGATTGCTGCAGACATATTGCGCGGGGCACATTCCAACGGCCGCATCATACCGGCACGGCAATACCAAGCAACATCCAAAATCTGTTGGGCGCTGCCGCAATTCCTCATGGCAGCGAACGGCATGGCCCCAATGCGACCCGGCCGCATTTGATACGCATCAATGCCCGGTCCGCAGCGGGCTGCTAACGGCTGCGAATTGGCGATTTCTGGGCGCGGCCAAAGCTCCCGGGGGATGGTTTGCGGTCATTTCCGGCACTGGACGACATGTGACGACGCGCATGCAGCCGCAAACCCTGAAATTCAAGCTTGTGCTTTACCTCACGATCGCGCTCACGGTCGGGGTGCTGCTGTTCACCGGGGCGGTTGCCTTTTTCTTGTACAACCAAATCCTCGGTAAGGTCTCCGATCACGTCATTCAGCTTTCCGAAGTGATCAGCAAGAGCACCCGCTTCGCCATGCTGAACAATGAACCCACTTATGTCGACCGCATCATCCACGACGTGGCCGGCCAGGAACAGATCGACCGGGTCAGAATCCTCAGCCAGGATGGGCGCATCACCCATTCGACCTACCCGCCCGAGATTGGCCGCACCGTGGATCGCAACGCCGAGGCCTGCTCGCGCTGCCATGAAAGCGAGCAGCCGCTGCAACAGGTCCCCCATAGCGAACGGACCTGGACATTCCAAGGCGCCGACGGCAAACCGCTGCTCGGCAGCATGGAAGTGATCCGCAACGATCCGTCCTGCTACAATGCTCCCTGCCATCAGCACAGCAAAGAGACCTCCGTTCTCGGCGTTCTCGACATCAACTATTCGCTCGACGAGATCCATCGCAAGCTGCGCACCACCACGCTGGCGATCGCCGGATTTTCCATAGGCTTCATCGCGTTGGCTGCGTTAGCGATCGGCTATTTCGTCCACCATCTGGTCTACCTGCCGCTGCGCGACCTCGAAGGCGGCGCGGAACGGCTGTCTGCCGGCAATCTCGACCAGCTCATTCCGGTGCGCAGCAGCGACGAATTCGGCAAGCTCGCCCGCTCGTTCAACAGCATGACCAACGCCTTGCGCAATTCGCGGGCCGAGCTGCAAGAATTGGCCCGCACGCTCGAGCAGAAGGTCGACACCCGGACCCAGGAACTGCGGCGCGCCCAGGCGCAAACCATGCGCGGCGAGAAGCTCGCCTCGGTCGGCCTCCTGGCCTCCGGGGACGCCCACGAGCTGAACAATCCGCTCACCGGAATCCTGACGTTCTCGCATCTGCTGCGCGAGAAAATGGCCGACAACAGCCGCGACGCAGAGGACATGGACCTGGTGATCCGCGAAACCAAGCGGTGCGCGGCGATCATCAAGCGGCTGCTCGATTTCGCCCGGGAAAAACAGCCGGAGAAGAAATTCAACGATATCAACCAGATCATCGAGGACACCGTGCGCATCGTCGAGCGGCCAGCGCATCTGCGTGATATCGTTATCACCATGGAACTCGACCGCACCCTGCCGCCGATCTGGATCGACGCCGATCAGATCAAGCAGGTGATCATGAACATGATCGTCAACGCCCAACACGCCGTCGAGGAGAAAGGCAGTATCACCGTCCGGACACGCCGTGCCGCCGAGCTGCGGCCGTCGGCGCAGTCCGCCGAGCCGATAGCGATGGTGGAAATATCGATCATCGACACCGGCTGCGGCATTTCCGAGCAGAACTTACGCCGCATCTTCGATCCGTTCTTCACCTCCAAGGATGTCGGCAAGGGAACCGGATTGGGGCTTTCCGTCAGTCACGGCATCGTCGAAGCCCATGGCGGCGTCATCGAGGTGCAAAGCAAAGTCGGCGAGGGATCCACCTTCAGCGTGTTGCTGCCGCTGATGCCGCCGCCTTCCGGGCCCGACAATAAACCGAGCGGGGGCGCTGCATGAGCGCACGAATTCTCGTGGTCGACGACGAGGAAATCGTCATCCGCAGCTGTCTGCGTATTCTTGAAGGCAACGGCTATGAGGTCGACGTGGCGCACGACGGCCACGACGCGCTGGGCAAAGTCGAAAGCAATACCTACGACGTCATGATCCTCGACATCATGATGCCGAACCTGGGCGGCCTGGAAGTGCTGCGCCGGGTCAAGGAGACGCATCCCGATATCGACGTCATCATGATCACCGGCCTGTCGCAGATTGACACCGCGGTGTAGGCGATGAAGCTCGGCGCCGAGG
>DATNIT010000226.1:0-2166 GCA_035604335.1 Allostellaceae bacterium
CCCATCCCGCAACCTCCTACCGAGACACAATCAGGACCGCCTTCAGCGCCACAAACAGCGCCACCCAGCAGCACGATCCCTTTTACAAAACCGACCGCGTACCTCCAGGCCGCGCTAGGCTGACGAATACGTCAGGCTAGCGGCCGACGACGCGGCCGCCCCGTCACAAGGAAACTCCATGGACCGCAGCAAGTTCTCCTTCAATACCGCCAATCTTTCCGGACCGTTCGCCGAAAAGCTCGCGGCGCTGGAAGAAGCGGGGTTTGCCTCGACCACGCTCTGGCCGGCCGATCTGTTCGTGCACTTCGAGGATCCCGAGGCGACCATCGCGCTGATTCGGTCGAGCGCGGTCGCGGTGTCCGCCTATCAATGCGTGCGCGATCTGGAAGGCTCCGCCCCGGAGGTCAAGGCGCGCAAGATCGAGCTGGCCCGCCAGTTCATGGACCAGATGAAGCTCGTCGGCTGCAGCACGCTGGTTCTCTGCTCGAACGTGAATGCGGATGTGGAGCAGAATTGGGGGCGGGCCGTGCAGGATATCCGCGACATCGGCGAGCTCGGCAAGGCGCGCAACATCAAGATCGCCTTCGAGCCGATCTGCTACGGCAGCTGGATCAACAACTACGTCACGGGCTGGGAGCTCGTGCGCGACGTTGATCACAGCCATGTCGGCCTCGTGCTCGACGCCGCGCATATTTTTCTGCCGGAGACGCCGCTCAAGCCCATCGACACGATTCCGAAGGACAAGATCTTCCTGGTCGAACTCAACGACTTCCCAGGCACCACTTTCGACAAGCGCGAGCTGCTCCGCAATTATCGCCTGTTTCCCGGCGAAGGGGTGCGGCCCGTCCGCGAGTTCGTGGATCGCGTCCTGGGGACCGGCTATGACGGCCTGGTATCGCTCGAAGTCTTCAACGCCCGCTACCGCGCCGCCGATCCGCGCTTCGTCGCCAAGCGCGGAATGCAGTCGCTCGAGAAGCTGTTCGGCAGCAATATCTAGGGCTGGCGCGACGCGATGACGGCGTGCGGGCGGACTTCGGTATCTTGGCGGCGCGGATGAAATCCGCTCAAATGCGCGGCCGAACGCCACGCAGGACGTAGAGCACCCCGCAATGGAGACGCTTCGCGACATCCGGCTCTTCGTCGCCGCGTACGAGGAGCGATCCTTCACGTCGGCCGCCGAGCGGGAAAACGCGACGCAATCCGGCGTATCGCAGCACATACGAAAGCTCGAGGACCGCGCCGGGTTGTCGTTGTTCCTACGCGCGGGTGGCAAGGTGGTTCCGACTCCGGCGGCGGACCTGTTCTATCGCCGCTGCCTCGAGGTTCTCAAGACGCATCACGCGGCACGGGAGTGCCTGAAACAGTTCCGCAAGGGCGCGCAAGGCGAGATCACCGTCGGGCTCATGCCGACGATGACGCGATGCGCGCTCGCGCCCGCGCTGTCCCGGTTTCTCGCCGAGAGTCCCAACGTGGTGGTGCGGCCCGTCGAGGCCTACAGCGCGGTCCTCACCGAGCAGGTTCTCGGGGGCCAGCTCGAGTTCGCGATCGTGCCGGCGCTTCCGGCGACGCCCGGCCTCGCGAGCCACCTGTTCGCGCACACGCCCGAGGTGCTCGTCTCCGCCCGCAAGGGCACGCGCAAGCATCTCGAGACCGTGCGGCTGGCGAGCTGCGGGCCTCTCAAGGTGATCGTGCCCGGCGTCCAGAACACGCGGCGGCGCACCCTCGATACGTATTTTTCGGCAAACGGCATCGCGATCGAGCACCGCATCGAGATGGATTCGATGTTTGCCACGCTCGACCTGGTATCCAGAAGCGACTGGGTGACGGTCCTGCCCGGCGTTCTCATGGGCTCGCCGCGCGATGCCGAACAGTATTGCGTGGGCGCGCTGGTCGACCCGCCGCTCGGGCTCGACCTGGTCGTCATTCAATCCGCCCACAGCACCCTGTCTCCGGCGGCGGAGGCCTTTCTGGTAACGCTCGCGGAGGAGACGACCAGGGTCAACCAGGTTTGGACCCAGGGCTAGCCTCTTATGTCCGTAGTCAATGATGTTGGCAGCAACGATGCGGCCGGGCGGCGCGATGCTGCCGGTTGCTTCGATGGTGAGGCTGCACAGGGCAGGAGATGGAGCGCTTGAGACGACGGTTGATCAAGCTCTTATCCGCGGG
>DATNIT010000227.1:0-6073 GCA_035604335.1 Allostellaceae bacterium
AGCAGCAACAGATTTTAATCGCTTAGGGGATTCAAGAGAGGCGGAACGGCCGAGCTTCCAACTAAGAAACCGGTCCAAGTGGTCTCACGGATGGGGTCCACTTCAACGGGCTCCGTCGCGTCTGGAACGCCCCGACCCGCGTGTCCGCCGCGGATGAGCTCAAGCGCCTCGTCACCGGCTACCGCGACAAGGCCGAGCACCTGGCCGTCTGGCTCGAGCGCAACGTCCCCGAGGGCCTCACCGTCTTCGATTTCCCAGAGCACACCCGACGCCGCTTGGGGACCGCAAACCCGATCGAGCGCATCCAGCAGGAGGTCAAACGCCGAACCGCAAAGGTCCGTGTCTTCCCAAGCCGACAGGCGCTGCTGCGCCTCGTCATTGCAATCATCGTCGAGATCGACGAGGAGTGGGCCGCATCCACCCGCACGTACCTCAACCGGCAACACCGCCATGACTGAACCCGCTCGACCCAAAATTCCAGACGTTACGTCGCGCAATCGAACTTTTCCCGTTAGATGCGTAAAATATCATGACGCTTAATTATCTTCGTTGATATTCCGTTTATACTTCATAAACCTTAACGGCGCTGGCGTCGCAAAATCCCGACCGGTCGCAGCCCTCTTTACGGGGCCGGCCGTGTGGCAGATCTCAAATTAAATCGAAGACGCGACGTCAGCAGCGGGCGGCGGCGCCCTGTCGCAATAGGCGATCATAGATGGAAGCGTAGCGATCGCCGTTCGCGTCCCAGGTCCGGCCGGCCGCGACAAAGGAGCGGCCGTTCCGGGCAATTCGCGCGCGCCGGTCGGCATCGTCGAGGGCCTCGAACAAGGCGCCCGCGAGCGCGGCCGGATCGTCGGCCGCGCAGAGGAAGCCGGTTTCGTCGTGACGCACCAGTTCCCGATGCCCGCCCACATCGGTGGCGACGACCAGCTTTCCCTGCGCCATCGCCTCGAGCGGCTTCAAGGGCGTGGTGAGCTCGGTCAAGCGCATGCGCCGCCGCGGATACACCATCATGTCCATGACGCCATAATAGCGACCGACCTCTTCGAGCTTCACGCGGCCGACGAACTTGACCCATCGCGACAGGCCGAGCTCCTCCGCGAGGGTGCGAAGCCTCGCCTCGTCGGGCCCGCCGCCGACGAGAAGGACCGTGAACTTGTCGAGCCTCGCCGCGAGGAGGGGGATGGCTCGCAGCAGGACGTCTAGTCCCTCATAGGCATAGAATGACCCGATAAAGCCGAGCACGAACTGGTCGGCGAGGCCGAGCGATGCTTTCAGGGCGGTCGGGTTTTCCGTCGCCGCTTCGAGAAAGTCGGCCTCGACGGCATTGGGCACCACGCTGACCCGCTCCGGCGCGAGGCCCCGCCCGATGAGCTCGGCGCGCAGCGGATCGCACAGCGCGATCACCCAATCGGCGCGCCGCAGCGCATAGGTCTCGAGCCAGCGCGACGCGAGATAGCGCGGCGAGCCCTCCCGCGTGTGCCCAAGATCGACCGCGGCGTCCTCCCACAGCGCCCTGACCTCGTAGACGACGGGCAAGCCGAACCGGCGGGCGACCGATATGGCGGGGATCGCGTTGAGTACCGGCGAATGAGCATGCAACAGATGCGGCTTCTCCGCGCGGACGATCTCGGCGAGGCGGCGACGGATCGCACGCATGTCCGAGAGCTCGCGCAGTACCGGCATGGTCGCCAACGATGTCGTCCGATGGAAGGGCAGGCCATCGATCGACTCGATGCCCGATGGCGTCGCGCCTTGCCGCGGTGAGGTCAAGTGAATCGTGTTCCATCCGCGCGCGCGTTGCGCCCGGAGAAGACCAAGCGATCGGGAGACGTACCCGCTCTGCAGCGGCACCGAATGATCGAATATATGCAGGATTCGCAGTGCGTTCTGATCCCTCGACTCTTCCGCGTCGGCGGGAACGCCTGGGTGGGAGCGCAGCTGCAATGGCACCGGTTTCAGAGCGCCCAGTATGTGATCTCGCCGGGAACGCCTCGCCCGTCGATCGCAGATTTCACGTCCATGAGCACGCCGCCCGGCGCCAGCATGGCGAAGATGGAGCCGTCGCCTCGATCCTTCAACGAGCGATGCGGCACCGCGTAGATGACGCTGTCGAGGCCGGTAAAGCGCTCGAGGCCGACGAGATCGACGCCGTATTCATGCGCCGCCTCGGCCTTGTCCGCCATCGGATCGTGGACCATCGGGTGAATGCCGAAACCGCGCAACTCGGCAATGATATCGGGCACGCGGCTGTTGCGCAGGTCGGGCACGTCCTCTTTGAAGGTGAGGCCCAGGATTCCGACGCGGGCTCCCTTGATCGGACGCTCCGCCGCGATAAGCAGCTTGATGAGGCGCTGCGCGATATAGGCGCCCATGCCATCATTGATGCGGCGCCCGGAGAGAATGACTTGCGGGTAGTAACCGACCGCCTCGGCGCGCGCGGTCAGGTAATAGGGATCGACGCCGATGCAGTGACCGCCAACGAGGCCGGGCGTGAAGGGCAAGAAGTTCCATTTGGTCGACGCGGCCCGCAAGACCTCGGACGTCGAAATTCCGAGCCGATCGAAGATAATCGCCAGCTCGTTCATGAGCGCTATGTTGAGATCGCGCTGCGTGTTCTCGATCACTTTCGCTGCTTCGGCGACTTCGATCGTGGGAGCGCGATGAATGCCGGCCGAAACGATGGCCGCGTAAACAGAGGCGATGCGCTCGAGCGACGCGTTGTCCTCACCTGCCACGACCTTGGTGATTGTGTCGAGGCGATGCACGTGGTCGCCTGGATTGATGCGCTCGGGCGAATAGCCGAGCTTGAAATCGATGCCCTGCCGCAATCCCGACGCCTTGGCGAGAAGCGGTCCGCAAACTTCCCGAGTCAATCCCGGATAGACCGTCGATTCGAAGACCACGACGGCGCCCGGGCGCAGCGCCGGTCCGATGAGATTGCAGGCCCCGATGATCGGCTTAAGATCCGGGCGGCGCTCGGCATCGATCGGAGTCGGCACGGTCACGACGAAGAAGCTCGCCTCCGCAAGGTCCTCGGGACGACTCGTGAGCCGCAAATTGGTCGCGCGCAGTTCTGCTTCCGTCAGCTCCCGCGTGCGGTCCTTGCCGGCTCTCAGCTCGCCGATACGCTGCTCGGAGATATCGAAGCCGTAAACCGGCGCGAATTTCTTTGCCAGGGCAAGGGCCACGGGCAATCCCACGTAGCCGAGCCCGATGATCGCGTATCCCCGCTCGCTCACGCCCGACCCCTCATCTGCTGATGCCAAGTTGCGCGTTCACACACCGTGGTATTCCTTGAACCAGCGCACGAAGTTCGGGATTCCGACGTCGATTGGCGTCTTCGGCTGAAAGCCGAGATCGCGCTGCGAGGCCGCGATGTCGGCGAAGCTTTCGGCGACATCGCCAGGCTGCATCGGAACCATCTCCATCACTGCCTTGCGGCCCAGCGCGTGCTCCAGAACCTCGATATAGTGCAACAGCTTCTCCGGCCGGTGGTTGCCGAGATTGTAAATGCGGTGCGGCGGCGTGTCCTTGGGCGGCCGATCGAGCGCGGCCAGGACGCCCGCGACGATATCGTCGATATAGGTGAAATCGCGCGCCATCTTGCCGTAATTGAATACTTGGATCGGCCGGCCGGCGACGATGGCGTCGGCAAAGAGATAGGCCGCCATGTCGGGCCGGCCCCACGGACCGTAAACGGTGAAGAAGCGCAGGCCGATCGATGGCATGCCGAACAGATGGCAGTAGCTCTCGGTCAACAGCTCGCAGGATCGTTTCGTCGCCGCATAGAGCGAGATCGGGTTGTCCACGCGGTCCTCGACCGAAAAAGGCTGCTTGCGGTTGGCGCCGTAGACCGAGGACGAGCTCGCATAGACGAAGCAGCGCAGCCGCTCGAGCCGCCTCGCCGCCTCGAGCATGACCACCTGCCCCATCACGTTCGATTGCGCGTACGCATAGGGGTTGACGAGCGAATACCGCACGCCGGCCTGCGCGGCGAGATGGATGATGCCGTCAATGTCGGGATGACGGCGGAACACTTCCGCCACCGCGTCGCGGTCGGAGATGTCGATCTCGTTGAATTCGAATTCTTTCGACTGCGCGAGCCGCGCCAGGCGCGCGCGCTTCAGCGCCACGGAGTAATAGTCGTTGACGTTGTCGATCCCGCAGACCTGCCGCCCCTGTGCCAGCAGCGCCATCGCGACATGAAAGCCGATGAAGCCGGCCGCGCCGGTCACGAGTACGCCCATGGCGTTCCGATCCGCTCTATTCCAAAAGGCCCGCGACTCGTCCCGGGCGGCAGTTTCGCAAGATCGCCTGCGCCTTAAAGTTGCGGTTAATCGCCATGAGGGAGAATTCTCTTGTTGGATATACGAGAATTACGCATTGTGTGCCAGGTACCTTGAGAACTTCATTAAGCGATGTCAAGACAGCTCATCCATCTGATTGCTGCGGCGCGGCCGAACTTCATGAAGATCGCGCCGATTTATCACGCTTTGCTTAACGAGGCAGATTGGGCCCAGGCGGTCATCGTCCATACCGGGCAGCATTACGACCATGAAATGTCGGCCGCCTTTTTTGCCGATCTCGGCATGCCCCAGCCTAGCGTTAATCTCGAAGTCGGCAGCGGCAGTCACGCCGAGCAGACAGGCAGCGTGATGATCGCCTATGAGCGATACTGCCAGGCGCACCGGCCGGACTGGGTCATCGTCGTCGGCGACGTCAATTCGACGCTCGCCTGCGGCCTCGTCGCAAAGAAGCTCAATCTGCCCCTCGCCCATCTCGAGGCCGGACTGCGCAGCGGCGACCGCACGATGCCCGAGGAGATCAACCGGATCGTCACCGATTCGATCGCCGATCTGCTCTGGACCCCCTCGGAAGATGCCGACGAGAACCTCCGCAACGAAGGGGTCCCGGCCGAGCGAATCGTGCGGGTAGGCAACGTCATGATCGATTCCTATGAGTTGGTGCGTGACAAGATCGAGGCGGCCGACGTCACAACCGAGCTCGGCCTTGCCGGCGCCTTCGGGGTCGTCACGCTGCACCGCCCGTCGAATGTCGACTCAGCCGACACGCTCCGCGAGCTCATGCAGGTCCTGGCCGAGATCTCGCGCCGCGCGAGCATCGTATTCGCCGTCCATCCGCGCACCGCGGCCCGGCTCAAAGAGTTCGGGCTGGAACCCAGCCGCCGATCCGCCCCGGGTCTCCGTCTCATCGAGCCCATGGGATATATCCGCTTCATGGGCCTAGTGCGAAAGGCGCGCTTCGTGATCACCGATTCGGGCGGCGTGCAGGAGGAGACCACCTATCTCGACATCCCCTGCCTGACCCTGCGCGCCACGACCGAGCGCCCGGTGACGGTCACGCACGGCTCGAACCGGCTGCTTGAGCCGCACGCGCTCGCAGCCGCGGTGGAAGACGTACTCGCCGGCAGTTGGCCGCATGGCAGGCGTCCGCCGCTTTGGGACGGGCACACGGCTGGACGAGTGATCGCAAGCTTGCGGAAGCGGCTGCCGGCCGCTTTTACGCCTCGTAAAGGCTAATCTGGCTTTTCAGTGCCGAATGAACAACGCGAACGCCCAGTCATGAACCTCGAACACTATCTCCTGCGTCTCGCGCGGCTAGACTGTGTGGCACCCAATGCTGAGGCCGATAATCTGCACACCTAAACATGACCGTCTCGACCGGCAGGGTGCGCAGCTGCGCCACCGACACGGCATTGCGCATCCACAGCAGGTCGAGGTCCTCAGGCGTCAGCGCCTTGGCGATGAGGTCCCTGAGCGCGGCGCAGAAGGCCTGAGGGGAGCGGTGCTTGGCCAGCAGGTCCCCCTTAGCCGAGACCAGGGTCCAGGTGAAGCCTCCCGCCCAGCCGTTACCCTTCTGACTCCTGCGCACCCCGGCCTGGGCCTTGTCATAGAGCGCCAACCCGAACAGGTTGCCGAAGGTGGTGAGCGCCCGCTTGGTGGCGTCGGTCTCGGCCTCCTTCAAGGCGCTCTCATGCGCCTCCCCCAGGGTGGCCCCCGTGCCATGTCCCACCCCGCTCCCGTCCCGGCACACGATTGCATCCCCTGCC